>NZ_CP180537.1:3000000-3300000 GCF_047777955.1 Oleiharenicola sp. Vm1 | reverse complement strand
GGCCTCGACGGCCTCGCCGTCGGCTGCACGATCACGGTGGCGCTCGTGCTGGGCATCATGGCCTACATCGCGGGCAACTCGATCTTCTCGGAATACCTCCTGCTCAGCCACGTGCCCGGCGCGGGCGAGCTCACCGTCGTGTGCGGCGCGCTGATCGGCGGCTGCATGGCCTTCCTCTGGTTCAACTCGCACCCGGCCGAGGTGTTCATGGGCGACACCGGCTCGCTCGCCCTCGGCGGCCTCATCGGCGTGATCGCGTTCATGATCCACCAGCCGTTCACGCTCGTGATCATCGGCGGCGTGTTCGTGATGGAGCTGCTCTCGGTCGTCTTCCAGGTGAGCTGGTTCAAGTTCACCAAGCGCCGCTACGGCGAGGGCCGCCGGCTCTTCCGCATGGCGCCGATCCACCACCATTTCCAGAAGCTCGGCTGGCCGGAGACCAAGGTCGTGCTCCGCTTCTGGGTCCTTTCCCTCGGCTTCGCCCTCGTCGGCCTGGCCACGCTGAAACTCCGCTGACCCCACAACCATGCCCATCGACTTCAGCTCCGATCTCACGCCCAGCTTCCGAGAAATCTCCCACGCCGGTCTCCTCCTGCTCAAGCAGCCGCTCGTCCGCTCGAGCGGCAAGCTCCGCCGCCTCCGCCGCGGCGTCACGCTGCCCGAGCTGCCGCTGAAGACCGCCCGCACTTTCGCAGGAGTCCGCTGACAGGTTCTTTATTCATTACCTTAACCGGAACCAAAACCACCCGCTGTCGTCGGACCCCTGCTCGCTTTCCATGACCATCGTGCTCGTCATCGTCTCCCTGCTGATCCTCCAGGCGCTGCTCACGCTGGACCAGCCGCGGACCGATCCGTGACGCGCGCCGCCCCGCGGCGCGCCCGTCTCGTCAATCGCGTGCGAAGCGCCGCGCGCGGTCCATTTTTAGATAGCAAATCGCCGAATCACCGACCCATACTTCACCCATGAAAATCCTGCAGATCTTCGGAGCAGTCATCGCCGTGCACCTGCTCGCGTTTATCTTCATTTTCGCCAGCCCGGGCTGCCAATCGAGCCCGCGCAACGTCCCGACGCCCGACGCCACCGTGCCCAACGTCAGCGGCACCGACACCGGCGCCGCGCCGGTCAGCTACACGCCCGCGCCCGCCGACGCCGGCGCCGTGACCTACGCCCCGCCCGCCGCCTACGGCCGGGCCGAGCCCACGCGTCCCGGCTCGCCCAACGCCGCCGCGATCACGCCGGCCAAGCCGGCCGAGGAGGTCGCGCCGGTCAGCACCTACACCGTCGGCCGCGGCGATTCCCTCTGGAGCATCGCCAAGAAGAACCATCTCAGCGTCGCCGAACTCGCCAAGGCCAACAACCTCGCCGTCGGCGCCACGCTGCAGCCGGGCAAGAAACTCATCATCCCGGGCAAGGCGCCCGCGCCGAAGGACCTCGCCACCACCTCCGCGACCGAGATGAAGGCCGCCACCGCGGCGCCCGCGCCCGCCGCGGTCCGCAGCGGCGACGCCGTGCGCCACACCGTGCAGCCCGGCGAGAGCCTCGGCACCATCGCCCGCAAGTATCAGGTGACCGTCGGCGAGCTCGCCGCCGCCAACAGCATCACCGACCCGGCCAAGGTCCGCGCCGGCCAGACGCTGGTCATCCCCGGCTTCAAGACGGTGACGCCGAAGTCCACCGCTTCCAAGCCCGCCGCCAAGGGCGGCAGCGGCGCCAAGCCGGCCGCCGCGGAGGCCGCGACCCCGGTCGCCGAGCCGACCGTCACGCCCGCCGCCCCGCATTTTGAAATCGCCGCCCCGCCTCCGGGGCAGGACCTCGACGCCGGCCTGAAGGAGCAGCCGGCCGACGTCCCGACGATCAAGGTCGACGACGCGAAGACGCCGACGCCGCCGAAGGGCTGACGCCGCATCACCTCTCCCCCCGGTGAGTTCGAGCGACGCGCCACCTTCTTCTCCCCGCCGCCACCTCACGATCACTCCCGCGAGCGTCATCCTCGTGTGCGTGGCCGCGTTGCTGGCTATGGGCCTGACGGTGCTGTTTAGCGCCAGCTCCACGGTCAAGGGCGCCGCGCCGACCTCGTTCCTCTACAAGCAGCTCATCTTTCTCGCGTTTTCGATCGGGGCCGCCTGGGCCGTGGCCCGCGCCGACCTCGAGCGCCTGCGCAACTTCGCCTGGGTCATCGCCGGCATCACGATCTTCGGGCTGATCCTCGTGCTCATCCCGCACGTCGGCATCTCGGTGAAGGGCAGCCGGCGCTGGCTCGGCTTCGGCAGCCTGCGCCTGCAGGTCTCGGAATTCGCCAAGCTCGCGCTCGTCTTCGGCCTCTCGCACTACCTCGCGCTCAACCAGAACAAGATGGACGACCTGAAGCGCGGCTTCCTCTACCCGTGCGCGGGCATCGGCTGCCTCGCCGGCCTCATCCTGCTCGAACCGGACTTCGGCACCGCGTTCCTCTGCGGCGCGGTCGGGATGATCCTGCTCTTCCTCGCCGGCGGCCGGCTCAAGTTCATCCTGCCGTCCGTCGCGCTCGCCCTGATGGGCTTCGTCGTGCTCGTGCTGCACAACCCGAACCGCCTGCGCCGCATCACCGCCTTCATGGACGTCGAGGCCAACCGCAGCGAGGGCGCCTACCAGCTCTGGCAGGCCATCCTCGCCTTCGCCGCCGGCGGCGTCGAGGGCGTCGGCATCGGCAACGGCCGCCAGCAGCAGTCCTTCCTGCCCGAGGCGCACACCGACTTCATCTTCGCCATCATGGGCGAGGAGATGGGCCTGATCTTCACCCTGCTCACCGTCGCGCTGTTCATCACCATCTTCGTCGCCGGGCTCATGCACGTGCGGCGCGCGCCGAACCTCTTCCAGTTCCTCCTCGTGACCGGCTGCCTGCTCCTGATGTGCCTGCAGGCGATCATCAACCTCGCCGTGGTCACGGGCATGATGCCCACCAAGGGCATGTCGCTGCCGTTCATTTCCTACGGCGGCTCCAATCTCCTGCTGATGGGCCTGCTCGTCGGCGTCATCGTCAACACCGCGCGCACGTGGGAGCGGCCGAAGCCGCTCGAGCGCAAGCGCGCCCTCGCGGAAGTCGAAGCATGAGCCGTTTTCTCATCGCCTGTGGCGGCACCGGCGGACACCTCGCGCCGGGCATCGCGCTCGCGGAAGCCCTCCGCGCCCGCGGCCACGACGTGCGCCTCTTCATCTCGCACAAGAAGGTCGACTCGCGCCTCGCGGAAAAATACCCGCACCTCACCACCGCGGCGGTCCCCGGCGCGCCCTTCGGCCTCCGGCCCGACGTGCTCGTGCGCTGCGTCGGCAAGCAGACGCACGGCCTGTTCTACTCGCTCAAATACCTCGCGCAGTTCCGGCCGCACGTGGTCGTGGGCTTCGGCGGCTTCACCAACGCCGGCGTCACGCTGGCGGCGCGCTGCCTCGGGATCCCGGTCGCCCTGCACGAGGCCAACCGCGTGCCCGGCCGCGCCGTGCGCCTGCTCTCGCGCTTCGCGCAGCGCCTCTACCTGCCGCCGGGCGTCCGCCTGCCGGGCCGCCTCGGCCTGATGGTGCGGCACACCGGCCTGCCCGTCCGCCCCGAGGTCGTGCGCCTGTCGCGCACCGAGGCGCGCGCCCAGCTCGGGGTCGACCAGACGCAGAAGCTGCTCGTCATCGTCGGCGGCAGCCAGGGCTCCGGCAATTTGAACCAGTGGGTCGTCGATCACCTCGCCGCCCTGGCGCAGGAAGGCGTGCAGGTCTGGTGCGTTACCGGCCTGGGCAAGGGCGAGGCGTCCGTCCGCGAGCTGCGCACCAAGCAGGGCGAGGTCGTCCGCGCGTGGTTCGAGCCGTTCACCGACCGCGTCGGGGTCCTGCTCTCCGCCGCCGACCTCGTCGTCAGCCGCGCCGGCGCCGGCACGATCGCGGAGCTCGTCCGCTGCGAGACGCCCGCCGTGCTCGTGCCCTATCCGTTCGCGGCCGACAACCACCAGTGGGCCAACGCGCGCTATTTCGAGCAGCAGGGCGGGGGCTCGTCATCGACCAGAACGCGCTCTCGCTCCTGCAGCAGGAGGTCTTCGACGTGCTCTTCAACGACTGGCTGCTGAACAAATTTCGCGAGAACCTCCACCGCATGGCGCACGAGGACGCCGTGGCCACGATCGTGCAGGACCTCGAGGAGCTGGCCCAGCGCCTGCCGCCGCGCCGCCACCTGCGCCACACGCCGGCGCCCGCCCAGTCCGCATGAGCGCCCCCGCACAGGATTCCTGGTCCGGCTTTCTCGCCGCCGTGCGCCCGGCGCTCGCGGCCGCGACGAAGCTGGTCGAGCGCGAGCCGCTGGGCCCGAAGACGACGATGCGCGTCGGCGGCCCCGCGCGCGTCTACGCCGAGCCGGCGGACGAAGCCGACCTCCGCACGCTCCTCGCCGCGGCGCACGCGCGCGGCCTGCCGGTGTTCATGCTCGGCCGCGGCTCGAACCTCGTCGTGCCCGACGAGGGTGTCGAGGGCCTCGTGATCAGCCTCGCGCATCCGGGCTGGCAGGCGTTCGCGCCGCAGGCCGACGGCCGCGTCTGGGTCGGCGCCGGCCTGCGCCTGAAGAACCTCTGCGGCCTCGCCGCCAAGGCGGGCCTGTCCGGCTTCGAGTTCATGGAGGGCATCCCCGCCTCGGTCGGCGGCGCGCTGCGCATGAATGCCGGCGCCATGGGCGGGTGGACCTTCGACGTCGTCGACGAAGTCCATCTGATGACGCTCGCGGGGAAAAGCGCGTGCTGCCGAAGGCCGCGATGCACGTCGACTACCGGCATTGCGCCGAGCTCGAGACCGCGGTCGCGCTCGGGGCCTTCCTCGTGCCGCGCCAGCCCGCCGACGCCGCGGCGATCCGGCAGCAGATCGAGGCCTACACGAAGAAGCGCCAGGAATCGCAGCCGCGCGAGCCGAGCGCCGGGTGCATCTTCAAGAACCCGCCCGGCACCTCCGCCGGCCGCGTGATCGACGAGTGCGGCCTCAAGGGCGAGCGCGTCGGCGGCGCCGAGGTCTCGCGCGTCCACGCCAACTTCATCGTCAACCGCGACCGCGCCACCGCCGCCGACATCCTCGCGCTCGTGCGCGTCGTCCGGGCGCGCGTGAAGGCCGCGCGCGGCATCGACCTCGAGCCCGAAGTCATGCTCTTCGGCTCCGACTGGAAGAAATTTCTATGAGCTCCCCGATCATCGCCGTCTTCGCGGGCGGCACCTCCCCGAACGCGAAGTCTCCCTCGGCTCCGGCAAGGCCGCCGCGCTGGCCCTGGCCGCGTCGTTCCCGACCCAGCTGTTCAACATCGAGGCCGACGCGCTCCCGGCGGGGCTCGATCCGAAGCGCCACGTGGTCTTCTCCACGCTGCACGGGGTGTTCGGCGAGGACGGCGGCATGCAGCGCCTGCTCGAGCAGGCGGGCGTCGCCTACGCCGGCTGCGACGCGGCGGGCTCCGAACTCTGCTTCGACAAGTGGCGCACGCGCCAGGCCGTCTCGGCGCTGGGCGTGCGCGTCGCCCCGGGGCGCGCCTTCGACGTCACGAGCAAGCCGAAGGCCGCCGTGCTCTCCGACGAGCTCGGCGAGCAGGTCGTGCTCAAGCCCAACCGCCAGGGCAGCAGCGTCGGCCTGCAGATGATCACCTCGCGCGCCGGCCTCGAGATCGCCCTCGCCGGCATCCGCCAGGGCGACTGGGTGATCGAGAAGCGCATCGTCGGCCGCGAGCTCACCGTCGGCCTGCTGCGCGGCCGCGCCATGGGCGTGGTCGAGATCGCGCCGAAATCCGGCGTGTTCGACTACACCAGCAAGTATACCAAGGGCATGACGGAATACACCGCGCCCGCCCCGCTGTCCGCCGAGCAGACGGCCGAGGTGCAGCGCGCCGCCGAGACGGCGTTCGCCGCCTGCGGCTGCCGCGACTACGCGCGCATCGACTTCATCCTCGCGCCGGACGGCGAGCTTTATCTGCTGGAAATCAACACGCTGCCCGGCATGAAGGAGACGAGCCTCTTGCCGATGAGCGCTCGTTGCGTGGGCCTCGATTTCAACGCGCTTTGCCGCGAACTGGTCGCGCCCGCCCTCGAGCGCCTCGCCGGCGCCACCACGAAGCAATGAGCGAGGAGAAGGACACCGCCGCGGCCGAGCGTTCCTGGCGCACCATTCGCCAGGACGTGACGCCGCGCGCCATGTCCGCCCGCGGCCGCCGGCGCCAGCAGATGGCGTGGTTCAAGGGCGCCGCGCTCGTGGCTCTCACCGGCGCGGTGGCGTGGGGCGTCTACGAGATGGTCCACACCTGGGAGAACGACCGCGCCGCCATCGCCTCGGCGGTGAAGAGCGAGCCGGTGAAGGACATCGTCGTCATCACCGACGGTGTGCTCGGCAACGAGTGGGCCGCGCGCGTGCTCGCCCTCCCGCGTCACACCACGCTCATGGCGCTCGACCTCGCCGCGCTGCGCGAGAAGCTGATGGCCGTCGGCCAAGTTCGCGTGGCGGTGCTCACGCGCAATTTTCCCGACACCCTGCGCATCGACCTCCAGGAACGCACGCCGGTCGCCCGCATCCAGGTGGAGGACGGCGGGGAAAGAAACAGCTGCTCGTGGCCAAGGACGGCGTCGTCTACGAGGGCGTGAACTACGACAAGGCGCTGCTCGCCAGCCTGCCGTGGCTCGACGGCCTCCGCCTCCGGCTCGCCGACAACGGCCCGGGCTACGCGCCGATCGACGGCATGAAGGCCGTGGCTGACCTCCTCACGACCGCCCAGCTCCAGGCCCCGCACCTCTACCGCGAGTGGCTCTTCGTCTCGCTCGCGCGCCTGGCCAGCCACGACGAGATCGCGGTCAAGGCGCAGGACATCCCCGAGATCGTCTTCAGCGCGAAGCAGGACTTCTTCCGCCAGATCGCGCAGCTCGACTACATCATCGACGAGACGAAGCGCACCCTGGCCGAGCCGCAGCTCCTCTCCGTCAACCTCGCCCTCGGCCCGCAGGTGCCGGTGCGGCTCGCACAGACGCCCGAGGAGCTGGCCCGGCAGGCGAAGTCGGGCGCGGTCGCGCCGGCCTTCAATTTCACTTCCCCGTCCCCTTCGAAACAGAAACCTTCACGTGATCTCTAACGGCAGCAGAATCATCGGTGCGGTCGAAATCGGCACCGGCAAGATCGCGGTCCTCGTGGGCGAGATCGCCCGCGGCCGCGCGCTCAACATCATCGGCGTCGGCCTCTCCCAGTCGCGCGGCGTGATGAAGGGCGAGGTCGTCGACTACAAGGCCGCCTCCGAGGCCGCCCACCACGCGCTCGAGATGGCCGAGAAGAAGGCCGGCGCCCGCATCGACGAGGTCTGGCTCGCCCAGACCGGCCCGCACCTCGACGGCTTCTACAATGAGGCCTCGGTCAACGTGAAGTCGGCCGACAACACCGTCACCCAGCTCGACATCGCCACCGTCTGCGACCTGGCCAAGGAAAAGGAGCTGCCGTCCGGTCGCACGCGCATCCACGAGCTCCGCCGGCCGTTCCGCCTCGACGGCCGCGTCGTCGCCGATCCCGAGCATCTCTCCGGCAGCCGCCTGGAAGTCGGCTACTGGATCGTCCACGGCCAGGAGGCCAAGGTCAGCGACAACATCCACGTCGTCGGCGGCTACCACCTCGAGGTGCGCGAGCTCGTGCTCTCGGCCCTGGCCAGCGGCTCGCTCCTCACCACGCAGGAGGAACGCATCCACGGCGCGCTCGTCCTCGACGTCGGCAAGGGCATCACCGACTACGTGCTCTACCGCGACGGCCACGTCGCCGCGACCGGCACGCTGCCCGTCGGCGGCGAGCACGTGACGAACGACCTCGCCATCGGCCTCCGCGTCACCACGACGCAGGCCGAGATGCTGAAGCTCCGCCACGGCCGCGGCACGGTGCAGACGCGCGACAAGTCCGACAAGGTCTGGCTCAACGGCGACATGTCCTTCGGCGACCGCCAGATCGCGCGCGGCGCGATCGAGACGATCACCTCCGCCCGGGTGCAGGAGATCTTCGAGATCGTGCAGAAGAAACTCGGCCCGAAGCTCTCGCCCGAGCATTGCGGCGCCGGCGTCGTCCTCACCGGCGGCACGGCCAAGATGCCCGGCATCGACGAAGCCGCGAGCCGCGTCTTCGGCCTGCCCGTCCGCCGCGGCGAGGCGCCGTCGTGGGTGAAGGACGAGCTGAAGGATCCGATGTTCAGCGCGGTCCTCGGCGTCTTCCAGTTCGGCTTCAAGCACGCCTCCGAGCACCATGTGCCGGCGCGCCGCCGGCCGGGCGGCCTCTTCGCCGGCCTGACGAAATTCTTCTCCTGAGGACCCGACGATGAACAACGAACTTCCCCTCGAGGCCCTCACCGACCGCGACATCGGCATCAAGCTTGTCGGCATCGGCGGCGGCGGCTCCAACGCCGTCGACCGGCTGAAGATGGAGAACCTCGACCGCCTCCAGCTCGCCGTCATCAACACCGACTTCAAGGCGCTCAGCGCCTCGCCTGTGCAGGACAAGGTCCTCATCGGCGCCGGCGTCACCCGCGGCCTCAGCGCCGGCGGCGACCCCGCGCTGGGCTACCAGGCGGCCGACGCTGACCGGGAGAAGATCGCCGAGGTGGTCAAGGGCACCGACCTGGTCTTCCTGCTCGCCGGCCTCGGCGGCGGCACCGGCTCCGGCGCCACGCCCGTCGTGGCCGAGATCGCCCGCGATGCCGGCGCGCTCGTGATCGCGTTCGTGACGCTGCCGTTCAGCTTCGAGGGCGGCCGCCGCCGCAAGCAGGCCGAGGAGGCGCTCGAGGAGCTGCGCAAGCAGTGCCACGCCGTCATCCCGCTCTCCAACGACCTGCTGCTGCAGGAGGGCACGGAGCAGACGAGCGTGCTCGACTCCTTCGCCCGCGCCGACGTCTGGATGGGGCGCGGCGTGAAGTCGATCTGGGCCATGCTTTCGCAGACCGGCCTGATCAACGTCGACTTCCAGGCCCTGCGCACCGCCTTCCAGACGCGCGGCGGCAAGACGCTCTTCGGCCTCGGCACCGGCGAGGGCGAGAACGCCGCCCAGGACGCCTTCGAGGATCTCAAGAACTGCCCGCTGCTCGCCACGCCCGAGTTCGCCCGCAAGGCCGACCGCCTGATGGTGAACATCACCGGCGGCGCCGACCTGAGCCTGACCAAGGTCAACGAACTCATGACCGCCGTGACCGAGGAGTTCGGCCGCGAGGCGCACGTGATCATGGGCGCCGTCATCGACGAGGCGCTGCAGGGCCGGGTCGAGGTCTGCGTCATCGGCGCGACCGACATCGGCGGCCGCACCTTCACCCGGGCGAAGCCGAACACCCCCGCCAAGCGCCCTGAGCGCGCCCCGGCGGCGGGCGAGACGACCGAGGGCGAGTCCGCGCCGAAGGCCGCCGCCCCGGCGGAGCGCTCCGCGCGCGCGCCCAAGGCCGCGGCGCACGACCCGAACAAGCCGCAGCAGGAGGAGTTCGGCTTCGGCGGCGTCGCCGAGCCGGAGGCCAATCGCGGCTCGTTCGACAAGTCCGACCGCAATCTCTTCGAAGGCCAGGACCTCGACGTGCCGACGTATCTGCGCCGCGGCATCAAGGTCACGGTCTGACCCCGGCATGGGCGGCCCGCCGTCGGTCTTGCTGGTGCCCGGTTACTCGGGCGGAGGCCCGAAGCACTGGATGCGCGTGTGGCACGCCGCGAATCCCGCGTGGGCGCGGATGGCGCTGGCGGACTGGCGGTCGACCTCGCCGGAGGCCTGGGACTCCGCGCTCGAGCGGGCGCTGGAGCCGCGGTCCGCGCCGGTGTGGATCATCGCGCACAGCCTCGGCTGCATCGCCGTCGCGCGCTACGCCGCTCGCGGCGGGCGCGGCATCGCCGGGGCGCTGCTCGTGGCGCCGGCGGATGTCGAGCAGGCGCCCGACCTGCCGATGTTGCGCGGCTTCGGACCGATCCCGCGCGAGTCGCTGCCGTTCCCGGCCCTCGTCGTCGCGAGCACGGACGATCCCTACGCCGCGCTGGCGCGCACGACGGAGTTCGCCGCCGCCTGGCGGGCGGACCTGCGCGTGATCGGGGCGGCCGGACACATCAACTCCGATTCGGACCTCGGCGCGTGGCCGGTGGGGCAGGGGCTGTGGCGGGAATTGCGGGCTCGGGAGCCGGGCGCCTAACTCCGCTTGGCAAGCGCGCGGGATTCTGCACGTTTGGTCGCATGTTCATCGACGAATGCACCATCAAAGCCCGCGCTGGCGACGGAGGCCGCGGTTGCGTGAGCTTTCGTCGCGAAAAATACGAGCCGTGGGGCGGCCCCAACGGCGGCGATGGCGGGCGCGGCGGCCACGTCGTCCTGCGCGGCGACGACGACCAGAACAACCTGATCGACTTCAAATACAAGCCGCACTGGACCGCCGAGCGCGGCGAGCACGGCCAGGGCAAGGACTGCAACGGCCGCGAGGGCCGCAACGCCGTGCTGCGCGTGCCGCTCGGCACCGTCGTCTACCGGCTCGAGACCGGCGAGGTCGTCACCGAGATCCTCGAGGACGGCCAGGAGTTCATCCTCTGCCACGGCGGCAAGGGCGGCTTCGGCAACACCCGCTTCAAGTCCTCCATCAACCGCGCCCCGCGCCAGCACGGCCCGGGCGAGCCGGGCGAGTTCGGCGAGTATCGCCTCGAGCTGAAGAGCATCGCGGACGTCGGCCTCGTGGGCTTCCCCAACGCCGGCAAGTCCTCGCTCACGGGCCTCATCACCAAGGCCCACCCGAAGGTCGCGGCGTATCCCTTCACCACGCTCCAGCCGCAGATCGGCATCATCGAGTTCGTCGAGGAATACGACCGCCTCATCCTCGCCGACATCCCCGGCCTCATCGCCGGCGCGAGCGAGAACAAGGGCCTCGGCCACCGCTTCCTCCGCCACATCGAGCGCTGCGCCCTGCTGCTCATCATCGTCGACATGGCCGGCACCGACGGCCGCGACCCGCGCGACGACTACAAGCAGCTGCTCAAGGAGCTCGAACTCTACGACCCCGAGCTGCTCAAGAAACCGCGCCTCGTCGCCGCCAACAAGATGGACGAGGACGCCGCCGTCGCGAATCTCAAGAAGTTCAAGACGCGCTACAAGACCGCCGAGATCGTCCCCATCTCCTGCCTGAGCGAGGAAGGCATCCCCAAGCTTAAAAAAGAACTGCTAAAACGCGTCCGGAAGCTGCGGAAGAAGCAAAAGGCATCGCCAGCCCCCGCGGCGTGATCCCATTCTCGTCTCTCCCATGACGGAACATCGGCCACTCCTCATGCGCGCCAACCGCCTCCTCGGCTCGGCGCTCGTGGAGCACAACCTCGTCAAGTTCGAGGACCTCGAGGCCGCCAACGAGCGCGTGCTCGAGCTGGCGGGGCAGGGCGATTTCCGGCAGGCCTCCGTGCTCGGCATCCTCGCCCTCGAGCGCAAGGTCGTGCGCGAGGAGGACGTCCTCCACGCCGTGATGGAGGAGCACCAGCTCGGGGTCGTCGACCTGCGCCACTACGACGTGCCGGACGACATCCGCAAGCACCTCGACCTCGGCATGTGCTGGGCGAGCTGGACCGTGCCCTACGACAAGGAGGAGGATTTCTGGCTCGTCGCCACCGCCTATTATCTCAGTCCCGCCGTGCGCACCCACTGGGAAAAGAAACTCGGCGGCACGATCGTCTGGCACGCCACGACGATGGACGTGATCGCGGAGTTCCTCGACCGCCAGCAGGCCGAGCGCGACGAACACGCCAAGGCCCATCCCGCTTCCTGACATGCCGCTCGGACGCGTCCAGACCCAGATTGTCGACAAGCTCGTCGAGCTCGGAAAGCTCTCGCCCGAGGCGCGCGCCGCCGTCGTCAACCACACCGACGACCTCACCGGCGAGCAGCTCGACGCGCTCCTGCTGAGCGAGCACAAGGTCACGCCCTTCCCGCTCCACCTCGCCAAGTGCCGCGCGCTCGGCCTGACGCCCTTCAACGTCGCGCGCTACAAGCTCCACAACGCCACCTTCGAGAAGGTCGACCTGGAGTTCTGCCAGAAGAACACGATCCTGCCCGTCGGCCAGGTCGGCGACATGCTGCTGATCGCCTTCGCCAACCCCTTCGACACGCAGCTCGCCGCCAAGATCGCCGAGAAGACCGGCATGCGCGTCGCCCGCCTCCTCGGCACGGAGAAGGACATCAAGGAGAAGCTCAAGAAGGACAGCGCGCCCGAGCAGGTGCAGTTTTCCGACGTCGTCGACCAGCTCGGCGCCCAGTTCTCCGACGAGGAGGTCGAGATCAAGGACGAGGACCTCACGCACGAGGACTCCGCCCCGATCATCCAGCTCGCCAACCGCATCATCGAGGATGCGTATTTCTCCGGCACGTCGGACATCCACATCGAGCCGCAGGAGAAGGACCTCGTCGTCCGCTACCGCATCGACGGCCTCACCCAGGAAAAGCTCCGCCTCCCCGCCAAGGTCACCGGCGCGCTCGTCGCGCGCCTGAAGATCATGTGCAACCTCGACATCGCGGAGCGCCGCCTGCCGCAGGACGGCCGCATCGTCTTCAAGCAATACAACAAGAAGGGCGTCGACATCGACCTCCGCGTCTCCACCGCGCCGCTCAACCACGGCGAAGGCGTGGTCATGCGTATCCTCGACAAGCAGAAGTCCACGCTCCCGCTGCCGGCCCTGGGCTTCACCGAGGAGAACCTGGCCAAATACCGCGAGTGCATCCGCCAGCCCTACGGCATGATCCTGCACTGCGGACCGACCGGCTCGGGCAAGTCGATGACGCTCTACTCGGCGCTCAACGAGATCAACACGCCCGACATCGTCATCCGCACCGCCGAGGATCCGATCGAATACACGCTGCCCGGCATCAACCAGATGCAGATGCACCGGCAGATCGGCCTCACCTTCGCCACCGCGCTGCGCGCCTTCCTCCGCCAGGACCCCGACATCATCCTCGTCGGCGAAATCCGCGACAAGGAAACCGCCGGCATCGCCGTCGAGGCCGCGCTCACCGGTCACTTGCTCATCTCGACGCTGCACACCAACGACGCCCCGAGCACGGTCGCGCGCCTCACCGACATGGGCATCGAGTCGTTCATGGTGTCCTCCTCGCTCGTCTGCGTCTGCGCCCAGCGCCTCATGCGCCGCGTCTGCAAGACCTGCCGTGTCGCTTACGAGCCCGAGGGCCGCGAGCGCGACATCATGGAGCGCGCCATCGGCTGGACCGGCGGCACCATCTTCAAGGCCAACCCCAAGGGCTGCCCGAAATGCGGCGGCACCGGCTACAAGGGCCGCGTCGGCATCCACGAGCTCATGGTCACGAACGAGGAGCTGATCGAGGGCATCAACAAGGAACTCGAGACCGCCGAGCTGAAGAAGATCGCGATGCGCGGCGGCATGAAGACGCTCCACCAGGACAGCTGCATCAAGGTCAAGGAAGGCCTCACGACCCTCGCCGAAGCGCTCAGCACCGTGCCGCAAGACATGGAACTGCGCGGCTGATCCCCACGGCCGCGGCGTCGCGCCGCGAGGGAAGGGCGCTTGGGGACAAGCGCCCCTACCGAAGAAGCACGGATTGAGGTAGGGGCGGTTGCCCTCAACCGCCCTCGAACGAGGCCGAACGCCCGAGCACCAACCGCGGGCGCCGCCGCAACCCAGCCGGCTGATGAGACAACGAGCTCCGAGGGAGAAACAATCGACTCAACGGCCGCAGCAACCGCCTTGTCCCTTGAAGCAACAAAGCCGGCTCTGTCCGCAGCGAGCGAAGGGCGCTTGGGGACAAGCGCCCCAACCGAAGAAACACGGATTGAGGTAGGGGCGGTGTCTGATGTCGCTGCGCTCGGTAGCCCTCAACCGCCCTCGAACGAACTGAGCGCCCGAGCAACACGCGCGGTGCCCCCCGCAACGAGGTCGGACGACTAAACAATCGATCCGTCCGGCCAAACAATGGACTCGTCCCCCGAAACAATGGAGTTGGAGCCCAAAACAAGAGACTCGGTCGGCGAAACAATTGAGCCGGACGACAAAACAATTGAGTTGGGAAACGAAACAATTGAGTTGGCGACTCAAGCAATGAGCTCGGCGCTTCAAGCAATCGGGTCGTCCGTGTAAACAATCGCCTCGGCGTGTAAAACAATCGGGTTGGCGTGGGAAACAATGACGCACGGCGATCAAACAATCGCCTCGGCGCCTCAAGCAATGAGGTCGGCAGCTCAAACAATCGCGTCGGCGTGTAAAACAATGAGCTCGGCGAGTGAAGCAATGACCCTCTCGCGGGAAGCAATGACCCAGTGCACTCAAGCAATTGCGCAAGTGCTTGATTCAAGAGCCCGGAGCGGCGCCGCAGGCGCGAGGTGACCGCAAGCACCGCACCCCGGGCGCAGCGCAATTGAGGAACCCCTGTCCGCGACGGGGGCGCTCGTAAGGTAGGGGCGGTTGTCCCAACCGCCCTCGACCGGGACATCGCATCGCGAGCGAAAGGGCGCTTGAGGACAAGCGCCCCAACCGAAGAAACGCGCGCTGCATTCCGGCAGCAACGGTGTCCGATGTCGCTACGCTCGGCAGCCCTCAACCGCCTTCGAACGCGTTGGCTCCCACGCAACACACCAAAACCACGAAAACAAACCGGACCGCCCGCGCATCCCCCCGGCGAATCGGCCATGGGCCCCGCGCGCCCGAAAAAGGCCGCCGGGTCAGGTGTCGCGCCAGCGTAGCCAGGTAGGGGCGGTTGCCCCAACCGCCCTTGCGTGCCCGCAGCGTGGCCACGCACGCGTTCGAGGGCGGTTGAGGGCAACCGCCCCTACCTCGACGCGTGCAGTTTGCCGGCGGGGAACCCGCGACCCGGTGCCTGGACGCGCGGCGGATGCGGGGCGCTTGCCCATCGGCGTGCTTTGCCTTGTCCTCCTGTCTTTCGTTTCCCGTCCGTCGCGCCCAAGCATGTCCTACTGGCCCGAGTTCCTGACCATCGTCATCGCCCACGCGCTCGCCGTCGCGAGTCCCGGGCCGGACTTCGCGCTCGTGCTGCGCCAGAGCCTCGCCCACGGCCGGCGCGTCGCCGTCTGGGCGAGCATCGGCATCGGCAGCGGCATCGCCATCCACGTCGGCTACTGCTCGCTCGGCCTCGGCCTGCTGCTCCGCGATTCGCCCACGGCGCTCGCCGTCGCGAAATACCTCGGCGCCGCCTATCTCGCCTGGGTCGGCGTGCAGGCCCTGCGCGCGCGACCGCGCGAAGGCGACCTCGACCTCTCCGAGGGCGACGCCGCCCCGACCGACGGCGCCGCGTGGCTCCAGGGCTTCATCGTCAACGTGCTCAATCCCAAGGCCGCGCTCTTCTTCATCTCGCTCTACACGCTGCGCGTGAGCCCGGCCACGCCGGCGCTGCTGAAATTCGGCTACGGCGTCTGGCTCGTGCTCGCGACGATGGCGTGGTTCTGCCTAGTGTCGGTGCTCTTCACGCAGGCCGAGGTCCGCCGCCGCTTCCTCCGCCACGGCCACTGGATCGACCGCGCGCTCGGCGTCGTGTTTCTCGCCTTCGCCGCGGCGCTGGTGCTGGCGAAGCTGGGCTAGCCCGCCCGCACGCTCTCGGCGCCAAAGGACACCACGTCGACCCCCGGCGAAAAGTGGCAGATGGGGCGATCCGCGAGGACTTCCAGGCCCGCGGCCGCCACGATGGAGTTGTGCTCGAGCTCGACCTCGGCCTCGTGCAGGGGCCAGGGCGCATGGTGCACTTCCACCCGTCGCAGGGCGCCCCGGCGGGAAACGGCGTAGAGGGCGTAGCGCTCCGTCGCCCAGTGGGCGAAGGAGCCGGGCCGCGGAGACAGCCGCGGCCCGACGGGACGATACCGGCCGCGAAACTCCGCGCGGGCCCCGTGGCGCCGGCTGCGGAAGTCGATCCACGCACCGCTCCGCTCCTGCGCCATCGCGGCGTGGAGATAGGGCAGATTGAAAAAGCGCCGGCCGCCGAACACGGCGAGGCGGGAGGCGGCGTCGAGGCTGAAGAACCACACTCCCGGCTTTCCCTCCGCCTCGACGTAGGTGCGGAGGTTCAGCTCCGGAAAATCGGGCAGCCGCGCCAGCCCGTGCAACCCCCGCGGTCCCAGCCGCGCCATCCGAAACGGCACCACGCCCAGCCACGCGCTGCCGTCAAACTGCTGCAGCCGGATTCCCCGCGGCAACAGGCGCTCGATCGGTCCCGGCGCGGCGCGATAGTGGAGGAACGCCAGGTCCAACCAGGATTGCTGCCACGTCCACGGCGCGGCCGGCAGGGGCCACGGACGATGCGAAGTCTGCGCGAGGGCCGGGTGTTCCATGGCTCACACAAAGATCCCGCCGCCCAGCAACTCCTCGCCGCGGTAGAGCGCGAGGATCTGGCCGGAGGCGAGGGCGCGTTGCGGGGTCGTGAAGCGGAGCGTGGCCGAGGTGGGCATCGGTGTCCCGATGGCGGCGTTGGAAATCGTCGCTGGCTGGTTCTGATGTAGGGCGGGGTCTCCCGACCCCGCCGCGACGGTCGGCATGGCGTTCATCGCGCTTGGCGGGGTCGGGAGACCCCGCCCTACAGCCTCCGGACGAACATCCGGGATGAACTCCACCGTCACGCGCGGGTCGCGGTAGCGGACGCGGCATTCGAGCGTGGTCGGCTCGGTCGCCGACCCTGACGGACTCGTCGTGATCGGCGCGCCGATAAAGCTCAGGCTGTGCACGCGGCACTCGGTGGTCCACAGGCCGGGCGCCTCGGGGCCGTCGAAGGCCACGAGCAGCGCGTGGTCGCTCGCGCGCTTGCCGACGACGACATAGGCCTGGTGATCGGTGTTCGACGGGATGCCGATGCCCTTGCGCTGGCCGATGGTGAAGTAGTGCAGCCCGCGGTGTTCGCCGAGCACGACGCCATCGGTGGCGCGCACGATCGGACCGGGTTGCTCGGGCACGTAGGCGCGGAGGAAGTCCGCCATCTTCACCTCGCCGATGAAGCAGATGCCCTGGCTGTCCTTCTTCGTTGCGGTCGGCAGGCCGGCGCGCGCAGCGAGCGCGCGCAGCTCGGGCTTGGGCAGATGGCCGATGGGGAAGCGCGCGAAGGCGAGCTGCTCCTGATTGAGCAGCGCGAGGAAGTAGGACTGGTCCTTGTTCTTGTCCGCGCCCTCGAGGAGGCGGAAACGCGGCGCGCCGGACGCGGAGGGCGAGGGGCTTCCACCCGCCGCGCGTAGTGCCCGGTCGCGAGCCCCTGGAAACCCTCGGCGCGCGCGTAGGCGGCGAAGACGCCGAACTTCACCCGGCTGTTGCACATCACGTCGGGATTCGGCGTCAGGCCGCGCTGGTAGCCGTCGAGCAGGTAGTCGACGACGAGGCGGCGGTAGTCCTGCATGAGGTTGACGACGCGGAACTCGAGGCCGAGCCGGTCGCAGACGGCGCGCGCGTCGTCAATGTCCTGCATCCACGGGCAGTGGCCGATGACGTTGTCCTCGTTGATCCAGTTCTTCATGTAGGCGCACACGACGTCGTGCCCCTGCTCCTTGAGGAGCAGGGCGGCGACGGAGCTGTCGACTCCGCCGGAGAGGGCGACGAGGAGGCGTTCGCGGGCCATGTTTTGCTAGGGAAACGACGTTCGCGCGGGACGAAAACAAAATCTTCGCGCGGCGGCGTCGCGGAATCGTCACCGGATCGCGGCGTCCGCGCGCTCGACAGCGGGGGGCATGAGTCTACGGTGTGCGGGATGAAACGACTCCTGTGTCTGGTGGCGGCCTGCGGACTCGGGCTGCTGGCGCACGCGGCGGACGAGAAGCCCGCGCGGCCGATCCCGGCGATCGAGCGGGTGCTGATTGTCAGCATCGACGGTCTGCGCCCCGACCGCCTGCTGCTCGCGCACACCCCGGTGCTGCACGGGCTGATCCAGACTGGCGCCTACACGATGTGGGCCCAGACCACGGCCGTCTCGATCACGCTGCCCTCGCACGTGAGCATGCTCACCGGCGTCATCCCGCGGAAGCACAAGATCGAGTGGAACATGGACCTGCCGCTGGCCGAGCCCGTCTATCCGGCTTATCCGACCGTGTTCGAGCTGGCGAAGAAGTGGCACTACACCACCGCGCTCATCACCGGCAAATCGAAGTTCGGCCCGCTCACCAAGCCCGGCACGCTCGACCACCTGTCGATGCCGGCGCACGACCTCGAGGTCGACGAGCCCGTCGCCGAGGAGGCGGTGAAGATCATCCGCGCCCACCGGCCGGAGCTGGCCTTCGTGCATTTCCCCGCGGTCGACAAGCGCGGGCACAAGTTCGGCTGGGGCTCGCGCGAGCAGCTCGCCGCCATCGAGGCCGCCGACGCCTGCCTCGGACGCGTGCTGGCCGCCTACGACGAGGCCGGCCTGCGCGCGCACACGCTCGTCATCGTCTCCGCCGATCACGGCGGCGGCGGGCTGACCCACGGCGCCGAGGACCCGCGCAGCCGTTACATCCCCTGGATCGCGAACGGCCCGGGCGTGAAGCCGAACTTCGACCTCACGCAGTATCTCGACCTCGTCGTGCGCACCGAGGACACGTGCGCGACGGCATGTTACGTGCTCGGGCTCGGCCAGTTTCCCTATTTCGACGGCAAGCCCGAGCTGCTCGCGTTCGACGCTCCGCCGAAATCCTGACGCTTGAACCAACCCGAACATCGCATCCTGCGCGCGTGGCTCACCTCCGCGTCGAGCGGCATCATCGAGCTCGACGCCGACTGGAACGAGGACCTCCTGCCGCTGCTCGCGCCCGGCGAGAAGGCCTACCAGCTCGCCTCGCTCGAGCCCGCCGCGCCCGAGGTCTACGCGGAGGAGGCCGGCTACTACGTCGACGCCGCCGGGCAGCTCGTGTTCGTGCTCGATCCGGCCGAGCACGCGGGCGTGGACTTCGAGCGCACGCCGCTCTACGTCGGCGGCGATTTCAACGGCTGGGGCGAGGCCATCGGCCGCCCGGAGTGGCAGCTGAAGAAGAGCCGGCTGCTCGGCCGCGACGCCTGGACGCTCGCCGTGCCGGCCGCCGGCCTGCTGCGCGAGCCGCCGCCGCAGTTCAAGTTCGTCACCGGCGATGCGCGCTGGCTCACGCTCCCGCCCGACGCCACCAATTCCGCGCCCGACGGCGAGGGACACGTCAACCGCCTGCTCCTGCGCCAGCGCACGGGCCGGAACCTCTTCGCCTTCACGACCCGGGCCCCGCTCGAGCCGAGCCGCACCTACTCGGTCATCCACCTGCGCGACGGCCAGCAGTCGCCCAAGATCCGCCTGCGCCTCGGGAAGTTCTTCCACCAGCTGCGCAGCGAGCTGCCGCTCGGCGCGCTCGTGCGCAAGAACGAGACGATCTTCCGGCTCTTCGCCCCGCGCGCGAAGACGGTGCGCGTCTCCGTCAGCGAGCAGCCCGACGCCCCCGGCGGCCCGCACGTCTACGAGCTCGACAAGCGCCTCGAGGACGGGGAGTGGCGCGGCGTCTGGGAGGCGCGGCTCGACCAGAACCTGCACGGCTGGTTCTACTGGTATAACGTCAGCGGCCCGCAGAACCTCTTCGGCAACTTCCACCCCAACCAGCGCATCCTCGACCCGTATGCGCTCGCCGCCGTCGGCCGCGACGGCCCGGGCATCGTGCTCGACCGCGCCTGGGTGGGGCCGGGCGACCGCAGCTTCCACCCGCCCGCCTGGCAGGATCTCGTCGTGGCCGAGGCGCACGTGCGCGACCTCACCGCGCACGCGCCGGTCGCGCTCGCGCCCGAGGAGCGCCGCGGCTTCGCCGGCCTGAAGAAATGGGTCGAGAGCCCCGACTTCTACCTGAAGCGCCTGGGCGTGAACGCGGTCGAGTTGCAGCCGGTGCAGGAGCACGACAACGCCACGCCCGACGACTACCAGTGGGGCTACATGACCACGAACTGGTTTGCGCCCGCCAGCGCCTACGGCACCGCCCCGGAGCGCGCGACGCAGGTGAAGGAGTTCCAGGAACTGGTCGCGGCGTTCCACCGTCAGGGCATGGCCGTGATCCTCGACGTGGTCTACAACCACGCCGGCGAGCCCGCGCACCTGATGTTCATCGACAAGCTCTACCACTTCGAGCTCGGCGACGACGGCGCGCTGACGAACTGGAGCGGCGTCGGCAACGACCTGCGCTGCCGCTCGGCGATGACCAAGCGCCTCATCATCGACAGCCTCACGCACCTGATCGAGGCCTACGGCGTCGACGGCTTCCGCTTCGACCTGGCCGAACTCATCGGCGTCGGCGTGCTGAGCGAGATCGAGACCGCGCTGAAGCGGGTGAAGCCCGACGTCATCCTCATTGCGGAGCCCTGGAGCTTCCGCGGCCACATCGCCGACGCGCTGCGTCCGACCGGCTTCGCCTCGTGGAACGACGGCTACCGCAACTTCCTCCGCGACTACGTGCACGCCGGCGGCGGGGCGGACAAGCTGGAGTATTTCCTCAAGGGTTCGCCGTGGCACTTCGCCTACTGGCCGGCGCAGACGGTGAACTACACCGAGTCGCACGACGACCGCACCTGGCTCGACGAGATCACCGAGAACGGCGGCAAGAACGGCGTCCGCCCCACGCTGAACGACGTCCGCCGCACGCACCTGATGGCGGCGATCCTCTTTGCCTCGATCGGCATCCCGATGGTCGCCGCCGGGCAGGATTTCCTCCGTTCGAAGCACGGCGTGAACAACACCTACCTGCGCGGCGACCTCAACGCGCTCGACTACCACCGCCTGCGCCGCTTCGCCGGCACGCACGCGTATTTCGCGGAGTGGATCGCCTTCCGCCGCTCGCACGCCGGGCGGCACCTGCGGCTCTGGACGCGGCCGAGCGAGGGATTCTTCCGCGCCTGCGCGGGTCCGGACGGCGCGTCGCTCGCGCTCCTCTACAACGCCGATGGCAGCGCCGGCGCGCAGAAGCTTCTCTTCGCCGTCAACCCGCAGCAGGACGACGTCGTGATCCCGATCGGGGACGTCGCGGCGCACGCCTGGCGCCTCGTCGCCGACCACGAGCGCTTCTACGATCGCCGCAGCGCGCCGCACGACACCGTGGCCGCGGAGCTCTTCGTGCCCGCGCTCGGCTGCGGCCTCTGGGTGAGCGGAGAGTGAGCTTTCGCCAAGATGTGCGCGAGGCGGCGGCGTAATTTCGCCCGCCGCCGGCTTATGTCACTGCAAAGCGTGTATTCCCCGGCACTGTGTCGGTTCCTCACTTGCCAAAGCCGCGGCCCGGCTGTTCATTCGGAGCTCCTAACGTTCTTCAACCCATCCCCCTTATGGCAGTCAAAGTCGCTATCAATGGTTTCGGCCGCATCGGCCGCCTCGTGTTCCGCGCGCTCGTCGAGCAAGGTTTGCTCGGTAAGGAGCTCGATGTCGTCGCCGTCGGCGACATCGTGCCCGCCGACAACCTCGCTTACCTGCTGAAGTATGACTCCACGCAGGGCAAGTTCCAGGGCACCGTCGGCTCGAAGAAGTCGGCCGCCGACAAGGCCGAGGACGACATCCTCGTCGTGAACGGCAAGGACATCGCCGTCGTCAGCGCCAAGACCCCGGCCGAGCTGCCGTGGAAGAAGTTCGGCGTCGACATCGTCATCGAGTCCACCGGCCTCTTCACCGAGTGCAAGAAGGACGACCCGAAGAGCGCCTACGGCCACATCGTCGCCGGCGCCAAGAAGGTCATCATCTCCGCTCCGGCGAAGAACGAGGACATCACCGTCGTGATGGGCGTGAACGACGACAAGCTCGACCTCACGAAGCACACGATGATTTCCAACGCCTCCTGCACCACGAACTGCCTCGCGCCGATCGTGCACGTGCTCCTCAAGGAAGGCTTCGGCGTCGAGGAAGGCCTCATGACGACCATCCACTCCTACACCGCGACCCAGAAGACGGTCGACGGTCCCTCGAAGAAGGACTGGAAGGGTGGCCGCTCCGCCGCCATCAACATCATCCCGTCCTCGACCGGCGCCGCCAAGGCCACCGCGCTCGTGCTGCCCGAGGTCAAGGGCAAGCTCACCGGCATGTCCTTCCGCGTGCCGACGCCGACCGTCTCCGTCGTCGACCTCACGGTCAAGACCACCAAGGAGACCTCCTACAAGGAGATCGCCGCCGCGATGAAGAAGGCCTCCGAGACCTACCTCAAGGGCATCCTCGCCTACACCGAGGACGAGGTCGCTTCCTCCGACTTCATCCACGACAAGCACTCGTCGATCTTCGACGCGGGCTCCGGCATCGAGCTCAACCCGAAGTTCTTCAAGCTCGTCAGCTGGTATGACAACGAGTGGGGCTACTCCAACCGCGTCGTCGACCTGACGAAGAAGATCGCCGCCAAGCTCTAAAGAATCCTTTGGCCCACGGAATACACAGAACACACGGAAGGCCCTGCGCCGTTCCGTGTATTCCGTGTGTTCCGTGGGCCTTTTTATTTTCGGAGGTAAACCACCATGGCCAAATTCAAATCGATCCGTGATCTGCAACTCGCCGGCAAGCGCGTCCTCATGCGCGTGGACTTCAACGTCCCGCAGGACAAGGCCACCGGCGCCATCACCAACAACGCCCGCATCGTCGCGGCGCTGCCCACGATCAAATACGCGCTCGAGCAGGGCGCCGCGGTCGTCCTCATGTCGCACCTCGGCCGCCCCGACGGCCAGCGCATCGCCAAGTTCTCCCTCAAGCCCGTCGCGGCCGAGTTGGAGAAGCTCCTCGGCAAACCGGTGAAGTTCCTCGACGACTGCGTCGGCGCCACCGTCGAGGCCGCCTGCGCCAAGCTCGCCCCCGGCGAAGTCGTGCTGCTCGAGAACCTCCGCTTCCACATCGAGGAGGAGACGAAGGTGAAGCTCGAGGACGGCTCCAAGAAAGCCGCCGACAAGACCGCGATCGCCGCGTTCTGCGCCAGCCTCTCCAAGCTCGGCGACGTCTATGTCAACGACGCCTTCGGCACCGCCCACCGCGCGCACAGCTCGATGGTCGGCGTCGCGCTCAAGGACAAGGCGGCCGGTTTCCTCATGGAAGCGGAGCTCAAGGCCTTCAACAAGGTGCTCGAGAATCCCGACCGCCCGCTGCTCGCCATCCTCGGCGGCGCGAAGATCGCGGACAAGATTCCCCTCATCAACAACCTCCTCGACAAGGCCAACAAGGTCATCATCGGCGGCGGCATGGCCTACACCTTCCATCAGGTGAACCGCGGCATGAAGATCGGCGCGTCGCTCTTCGACCCCGAGGGCGCGAAGATCGTCGCCGAACTCGAGGCCAAGGCGAAGGCCAAGGGCGTGGAACTGATCTTCCCCGTCGACTTCATCTGCGCCGACAAGTTCGCGCCCGACGCGGCCACGCAACCGGCCACGCTCGAGAGCGGCATCCCCGACGGCTGGATGGGCCTCGATGCCGGTCCGAAGTCGATCGAGCTCTACCGGAAGGCCATCCTCGCCTCCAAGACGATCGTCTGGAACGGCCCGGCTGGCGTGTTCGAGTTCGACGCCTTTGCCGGCGCGACCAAGGCGATGGCCAACGACATCATCGAAGCCACCGCCCAGGGCGCGACGACCGTTGTCGGCGGCGGCGACACCGCGACCGCGGCGAAGAAATTCGGCGCGGCCAAGAAGGTGACGCATTGCTCCACCGGCGGCGGCGCCAGCCTCGAGTTCCTCGAGGGCAAGGTCCTCCCCGGCGTCGCGTTCCTGGAAAGCTGATCGTTTACCCGTTGTAGGGCGGGGTCTCCCGACCCCGCCGCTACGAACGTGGTGCCGCTCACGTGGCGGGGTCGGGAGACCCCGCCCTCCATTTTCCGATCGCGCGGGCGCGCCCGCGCCGAAATTTCTCCTCGCGCCGCCCGCGCCGCTCGGGCCTAGTTACCGTTCGTTTTTACCATGTCCACTCCGACCCAGTCCCCGATTCAGATCCGCCGAAAGCTCATCGCCGGCAATTGGAAGATGAACAAGACCGCCGCCGACGGCGCCGCGCTCACGAAGGAAATCGTCGAGCAGGTCGGGCGCGAGACCGCGGTCGACACCGTCGTGTGCCCGCCGTTCACGGCGCTGGAGAGCGTCCGCCACGTCCTCGAGGGCCAGGCGGTGAAGCTCGGCGCGCAGAACATGCACGCGGAGAAGAACGGCGCCTTCACCGGCGAGATTTCCGCCGAGATGCTCCGCGCGCACTACGTCACGCACGTCATCCTCGGCCACTCGGAGCGCCGCCAGTATTTCGGCGAGACCGACGCCCTCGTGAACAAGAAGGTCCTCGCCGCGCTGGCCAACGAGCTGCGCCCGATCCTCTGCGTGGGCGAGACTCTCGCCGAGCGCGAAGGCGGCAAGACGCTCGAAGTGGTCAAGACCCAGACCGAGGCCGCGCTGGCCGGCGTGAAGCCCGAGCAGATCACGTCCGTCATCATCGCCTACGAGCCCGTCTGGGCCATCGGCACCGGCAAGGTCGCCACCACCGCGCAGGCGCAGGAGGTCCACGCCTTCATCCGCAGCCTGCTCACCGCGCTCTACGGCGCCGCGCTGGCGCAGAAGGTCCGCATCCTCTACGGCGGCTCGATGAAGCCCGCCAACGCCCCCGAGCTGCTCGCGCAGCCCGACATCGACGGCGGCCTGATCGGCGGCGCCTCGCTCGAGGCGAAGTCGTTCGTCGACCTGGTCAAGGCGGCGATGGCCGCGAGCTGAGGCGCTGCGCCTCAGCCCCGCCCGCGTCCCGGCGGCATCTTTTCCGCGGGCGCCGGGCCGCGGAGGAATTTCGCCGCGGCCAAGCGACGGGAGCAGCCCTGGGGGATTCTCCCCGGGGCGGAAAGCGTCTGTGCGCTTGCCCGTTCTTCGGCGGACCGTTTCTGTCCCCGCGTGCCCCTCCACGCCCGTGCGTTTTGCCTGGTGTTCGCCTTTGCTTTCGTGTCGCTCGCCCGCGCCGATTACACGTGCGCTCCGGCGGGCTGGGCGATCACCGCCGTGTTCCCCGCCGAACCCAAGGTCGATGACCAGCGCACGCCTTCGCCGCAGGGCGACCAGATCGCCGAGCGCCGCTTCCTCGAGGCCGGGGGCGAGCACCTGATGGTGCTGCGGGTGACGTATCCCGTGGTGCCGCTGCCGACGGAGCGGGAGCAGCTCTACGTCTCGACCATCGAGGCGTTCATGAAATCGCGCCGCGGCCAGATCAAGCAGGACGAGCCGTGGGCGCTCGGCCAATACGACGGCCAGCGCCTGCTCGTGGCCCAGCCCGCGCAGAGAACCCACCGCGAGGTGCGCCTCGCGCTCATCGGCGCCTCGCTCTATTTCATCAGCGCGGAGTGGCCGGGCAGCGAGCGCCCGAGCCCGAAGGCGGCGGCCTTCCTCGCCAGCATCGACGTGAAGCCCGACTTCACCAACGCCCGCCTCGTCGAGGAGCGCGAACGCTGGCGCGAGATCAAGCAGGGCAACTTCACCCTGCGCTACGATGGCTCGCGCTGGTTCCGCGACCCGCAGATCGCGGATCCGAACAGCGTGGCGATGCTGCGCGTGGACGAGAGCGCGGAGGCGGAATTCATCACTTCGCCCGAGCGGCACGCGGGTTCGATGGAGGAGCTCGTCATCGGGCGCGCGAAGGAAAACGCCGAGAGCGTCCTGGTGAAGAAGCGCGGCAAGAAGCTCCGCGGCAGCGCGAGCGTCGAGGAGTTGTTCTTCACCGTGCGGGTCGACGGCGTGACCTACGAGAACCACGGCTTCTTCTACGCCGGCGCGGAGGGCACCGTGCAGCTGCGCGCGTGGTCCGAGCAGAAAAGCTACCCGAACGTGTCGGGCGACATCGACGAGCTGCTGAACGGCCTCGTCATCGCGCGGGCGATGCCCGGCGCCGGCGCGACGCGCTGAGCGCGCCCGGTTCGCCGCGGGGCGGCCTCAGGCCTGGTCGTGCTCGAATTCTGCCAGCAGCGCCGCGACCGGCGCATGCAGCGGCTCGCCGGCGAGGTCGTTGGTGAGCTTCAGCACGAGCTGGCGCGTCGTCTCGCCCGGCGGCGTCGCGGACGCGAGCAGCACGACGTGCAGCGCCAGCTGGCGCGCGCCGGCGGCGAGGTCGTCGCGGCCGCGGAGCGCGTAGAGGAACGCGGCCTCGCGCAGCAGCGCGGCGTAGGTCTCGCACTTCTCGCGGCCGGCGGCCGGCGTCTCCTGGGCGAGGAGGCGGCTGACCTGCTCGTCGGCGTCGAGGACGAGGAACTCGGCGGCGGGAAGCGGGAAGAGCCGCTCCTGAAGGCTGAGCGCGAGCTGGAGCGCCTCGTCGACCCCGGCGGGATTGCGGTCGCGCACGAGCCGGGCGACGAACTGGCGGAGCAATTCGGTCTGTTGCAGCAGGTAGTCGCGGCGTTGCTCGGGCACGGTTACTTTTTCGATCCGCCATGCGGCGGACGAGTTCCACGAGAAAGGTGGTGTCGCCGGGCAGGCGGCGGAGGGCGGCCAGGGCGGCCTCGGTCTGCGTGGCGGCGTGGCGGCGGGCGGCCTCGAGGCCGTGGAGCTTCACGTAGGTCGTCTTGCCGGCCTTCGCGTCCTTGCCGGCGGTCTTGCCCAGCGTGGCGGTGTCGGCGGTGGCGTCGAGGACGTCGTCGATGATCTGGAAGGCGAGCCCGAGGCTGCGTCCGGCGTCGCGCAGCGGGCCGAGGTCCGCCTCGGCCGCACCGCCGCACAGGCCGCCGGCGGTGAGCGCGGCGGTGATCATGGCCGCGGTCTTGTTGAGGTGGATGAAGTCGAGCTCGGCCGCAGTGGCGTCGGCCTTTTTCTCGGCCAGCAGGTCCTCCATCTGGCCGCCGATGAGCTTCTCCGAACCGGCGGCGTCCGCCAGCTCGCGCAGCAGCGCGGTGCAGAGGGCGGGAGTGGCGGCGTAGTGGCGGGCGAGGAGCTGGAAGGCGAGGGTGAGCAGCGCGTCGCCGGCGAGGAGCGCGGTGGCCTCGTCGAACTGCCGGTGCGCGGTCGGCCGGCCGCGGCGCAGGTCGTCGTTGTCCATGCACGGCAGGTCGTCGTGCACGAGCGAGTAGGTGTGGATGCACTCGAGGGCGACGGCGGCGGGCAGCGCGTTATGGCGGCGGCCGAAGAGGTCGGCGGTGGCGAGCAGCAGGACCGGGCGCAGGCGCTTGCCGCCGGCCTGGAGGCTGTAGCGCATGGCCTCGTGCAGGCGGGTGGGGCGGGTGTCGGCCGGCGGGACCAGTTCCGCGAGGCCGCGCTCGGCGCGCTCCACGTAGGCTTGAAATTGCGCGTTAAAATCCATGCCGGCGGGACTGTCCGCCGGGGCGCCGGGGTTGGCAAACGGATTGTGGCCCGCGCGCGGCCAAGAAAGGCTCGCCACCGTCGCGCGCGGGTCTTTTATCCGGGCGACGTTCCCGATGCCCACCTACGAATACGTCTGCAACAAGTGCGGTCACGAGATGGAAGCCTTCCAGTCGATGAAGGACGAGCCGCTGAAGAAGTGTCCCGCCTGCAAGAAAGCCGGCCTCAAGCGCAAGATCGGCGGCGGCGCCGGCCTGATTTTCAAGGGCTCCGGCTTCTACATCACCGACTACAAGAAGAAGTCCGGTCCCAAGTCCGAGGGCGGCGAGAAATCCTCTTCCAAGCCCGAGTCGAAACCAGCCGCGAAATCCGCGGCGAACTGATCCCGCCATGGCCAACAAGAAAATCGAGAAAGCCCTCTACGGTCCCAGCACGGTCGAGGTCGCGATCGGCGCGGTGCTCGGCCTGCTCCTCGGCGTCGTCGCCGCCGGCGTCTACCTGGTGTTCAAGCCGGTGCAGACGCTCAAGGAACCGGCCAAGGAGCCGGTCAAGGGCGTCGTCTACTACCTGCCGGGCAAGAGCGACGGCACGAAGGCGCGCGCGTGGTCGGACAAGGTCGCGACGTTCGTCCAGGGCGGCCAGGTGGTCGCGACCGAGGACGAGCTGAACGCCTGGGCCACGTCGCTCACCGGAGCCGCGACGGCGAAGGCGGAGGCCAAGCCGGCGGAAAAACCGAAGCCGGCGGACAAGAAGGGCGACGGCGCCCCGGCTGCGGCCGGCAACGGCGACTTCCTGAGCGCGAGCGGGCTGAATTTCCGCATCGAGGGGGACCGGCTGCACATCGCCGAGAAGGTCGTGCTGAATTACTACGGCCTGGCCAAGGAGGTGGTGTTCCAGACCAGCGGCACGTTCGAGCGCGGGGGCGAGAGCTTCATCTTCAAGCCGGACGCGGTCTACCTCGGCTCCTGCCCCGTGCATGCGCTGCCGGGCGTGAGCGGCGCGCTGACCAAGGCGCTGGTCGCGAAGGCCAAGGTGCCGGATGATTTCCGCGCGGCGTGGGCGAAGATCACCGCGATGGCGGTGGAGGGCGGCCTCGTGAAGGTCACGACGCAGCCGTAGGCGGCGCCCGTGTCGAAGCATCTCAAGAACATCAGCGTCGTCGGCTTTGCGACGGTGCTGTCGCGCGTGCTGGGGCTGGTGCGCGAGTCCGTGGCGGCGGCGGTGTTCGGCACCAGCGCGCTGTATTCGGCCTTCACGACGGCGTTCACGCTGCCGAACCTGTTCCGGCGCCTGCTGGGCGAGGGCGCGCTGACGGCGGCGTTCGTGCCGACGCTCACGCGCGAGCTCGAGCGCCACGACCGCGCCGGGGCCTTCCGGCTGGTGAGCAAGGTGGTGAGCTGGCTCGCCCTCGTCACGACCGGCATCGTCACGCTGGCCATGGCCGTCCTCTGGAACGCCGACACGGTGGTGCGCATCGCGGTGGGGTGGGGCGTCCATCCGGACACCGCGCATCGCTGGATGCTCGGGGCGGACCTCGCGGTCGTGCTTTTCCCCTACATGATCTTCGTGTGCCTGGCGGCGGCCTTCAGCGCGGCGTGCCAGGTGCTTGGGCGGTTTGCGGAGCCGGCGCTCTCGCCGGTCTGGCTCAACCTCGCGATCCTCTCGGCCCTCGGCCTCGGCGCCTCGTGGGCGTGGGGCGACGCGGCGCGCATGCGGCTGCTGTGCTTCGGCGTGCTGGCCGGCGGCTTCCTGCAGATGGCGGTGCCCGCGGCGGTGCTCTGGCGCGAGGGCTGGCGGCCGGCGTTCGACCTCCAGGCGGACGAGCGCGTCCGCGAGATCGTCCGCATGATGGGGCCGACGGTGATCGGCTCGGCGATCTACCTGATCAACATCTCCGTCTCGCGTTTCGTCGGCCTGTCGCTGAACGACGCGGCGGCTACGGTGTTGAACCTCGCCACCCGCCTGATGGAGCTGCCGATCGGCGTCTTCACGATCGCGATCGCGACCGTGGTCTTTCCGCTCATCGCCCGCCACGCGGCCAAGGAGGACTGGGCGGCGCTCACCGCCGACTACCACAAGGGCATGCGCCTCGTGCTCGTGATCAACATCCCGGCGGCCATCGGCCTGGCCCTGCTGAGCCAGCCGATCATCCGGCTGCTGTTCCAGCACGGCGCGTTCCGGGCGAGCGACACGGCGCTGATGACGCCGGTGCTCGTGGCCTACGCGGTCGGGCTGCCGTTCATCTCGTTCACCAGCCTGACGCTGCGGGCGTTCTACGCGCTGCGCGACACGGCGACGCCCGTGCGGGCGGCGGCGCTGAGCTTCGCGGTCAACATCGGCCTCAGCGTCGTGCTCATGCAGTGGCTCTCGACGGTCGGGCTCGCCCTGGCGAGCACCGTGGCGGTGATGGTGCAGGCCGCATTCCTCCAATCGCGCCTCACGCGCAAGCTTGACGGTTTCACGGTGGTGTCGCTCCTGCCGAGCCTCGGCAAGATCGTCGTGGGCGCCGTGCTGATGGCGGCGGTCGTCTGGGCGAGCGTGCGCGGCGTGGCGGCGCTGGCCTTGCCCACGAAGGCCGCCGATCTTGCCGTGGTGCTCGGGGTGATCCCGATCGGCGCGGCGGTCTACGGCGGCGCGCTGTGGCTGCTGCGCATCGAGGGGCGCGAGGATATCGAGCAGCTGCTGGCCAAGGTGCGGGCGAAGCTCGGCTGAACGGCCGGCGCCTCGGCCATTGCGCCAGGCGCGGGACCGGCTAGCGTGCCGGCATGAGCAACTCCGCCGCCCCCGTCCGCCACAACGAAGCCGAGCACCGCTACGAGATCGCGCTCGAGGGTCATCTGGCGGTCGCCGAATACGAGTTCGCCGACGGCAAGCAGGTCTTCACCCACACCCTCGTGCCGCCGGAGTTCCGCGGCCGCGGCTACGCCGAGGCGCTGGTGCGCACGGCGCTGAACGACGCCAAGGCGGCCGGCCGCAAGGTCGTGCCGGCGTGCTCCTACGTGGCGAAGTTCATCGAACGGAACAAGGAGTTCGCCTCGCTCCTGGCCTAGCCGGCGCGGCGAGGCGCGGGTCAGCGGGGCCGCGGGCGGGAGGGGCCCCAAAGGGCACCGCGTTCGCGGACCGCGCCGCACGCGCCGGACGAGCCGCCGCCGGCCCAACAAAAAACCCGCAGCTTGCGCTGCGGGTCGGAAACAGGAATGGGAACCGGATCGGTCTTAAGCCTTGGTGACGAGGCCGGCCTTGATGGCCTTGACCGCGACCCAGACGCGCTTGGTGCCGCCGTTGGGCAGCTTCACGCGGATCTTCTGCAGGTTCGGGCGGAACTTGCGCGGGGTCTTGGAGGTGGTGTGCGTGCCGATACCACCGCTCTTCTTGGACTGACCCTTACGGTTGATGATGCTGCCCTTGACCGGGCGCTTGCCAGTGATTGCGCAAATTCGTGCCATGATGTTTGTCGAGTTAAAGGGTCGTGAGTAAAGGTCCGCCGATGCGCTACGCAAGGGAAATTTCCTCGGGCGCGCAAATCGTCGCCTACTCGCGCAAAGCGTGGAGCGCCTGAAACTTCTGGCCCATGTTGCCGGGGTGGAGCAGGTGCATCAGGTCACGCTTGCGGCGGCTGAAACGGCCCGCCTCCGCGGTGACGATCGCCTGCATGGCGGCAGCGGCGCGCTTGGTCAGGAAGGCCTCCTGCGACTCGACCAAGGCCTCGCCGAAGCCGTTCTGCTGCAACTCGTCGACCAGCCAGTCCCAGCAGATATGGCCGGTCAGGTCGATTTCGCCCGGGCGGTCGAGGACGTCGTCGCCCTGCTTCTGGTGCGAGTAGGTGCGGATGCTGCCCTGCGGCAGCTCCTCGGCCAGCACGGCCCAGCTGCGGCCGTAGTCGAAGGCCAGGAACAGGCCCGTCCACGGCTGCGCGACCATGTGGCGAAGCAGCGGCACCGTCCGGAGCGGCAGATCGATGTGATAACCTTCGGGCGCCTCGCGGGGCAGGCGGTCGGCGGCGGCGGCGAGTTCGGCGGTCAGCGCCGGCAGCTCGACCTCGCGCAGCTCGTCGCCCTCGAGCGCGACGCCGAGTTCACGCCAGGCGCCGCCACGGCGGACGACGCGGTGGAACGGTTGCGCGTCGAACAGCTCGTTGGAAAACACGACGCAGCGGCCGCGCATCTCGATCGGCTGCGGATACGAGATCGTGCGATAGCTCTTGAAGGGATGGGCCACGTCGCGAAACGCGCCGGCGCCGGGCTCGGCCCCGACCTCCACGAGTTCGTAGTCCGCGGGGTTTTTCCCGGCGAGCAGGCCCACGGCGGCATCCGCGACCAGTTCCCCGAAGACCGGGCTGAAACTCGTCGCGGTGTAGAAGTCCGCGCCCTTGTCGCGGCCCACGCGCCGCCGGGTGGGCGACGTGTAATAGCCGACTGTCGGGTGGAAGAGCGCGAGCTCCATGAAACGCGCGAACGACACGCCGGTGGCGGCGTGCGGCTCGGCGCGGAAGACATCGCGGAACGCTGACGAGGAACCCATTTGCCAACCAAGGCATTTCCGCACTCGCTTGGCCATGCTCAAAAGGCTTTCCGCCATCCTCGTCGCCGTCGCGCTGGGCTTCGGGCTCGCGCACTTCGCCGCGCGGCAGCTGGGCGCGCCGAGCTGGTGGCCGAACCGCGAGCGCGACCGGAACGTCCGCTACTTCCGCGACGTGCTCGACACGGTGAAGCAATACTACGTCGACGAGAAGAAGGCCGATTATGACGCCCTCACGCGCGCGGCGCTGCGCGGGATGCTCAGCGAGCTCGACCCGCACTCCGAGTTCCTCGACGCCGAGGCCTACAGCCAGACGGAGGAAGAGCTGAACAACGAATTCAACGGCGTCGGCATCCAGGTCGAGGAGCGCGACGGCCACATCGTCGTCATCACCACCATCGCCGACACGCCCGCCGAGCGGGCCGGGATCCGCCGCGGCGACCGCATCGTCAGCATCGACAGCAAGACGATCGACGACCCCAGCACCGAGAAGGCCGTCCGCCTCATCCGCGGCGAACCGGGCTCGGAGGTGAAAATGGTCTTCTATCGGCCGAGCATCGACCGCGAGGTCACCTACCTGCTCAAGCGGGAGCGCATCCGCCTGCGCAGCGTGCGCAACACGGAGATCTCCGCCGACGGCATCGGCTACCTCCAGATCACCCAGTTCAGCGAGCGCACGGGCGACGAGTTCGATGCGGCGCTGAAGGAGCTGGAGAAGCACGACCTGCGGGCGCTCGTCCTGGACCTGCGCAACAATCCCGGCGGCCTCGTCGATGCGGCGGTCGACGTGTGCGACCAGTTCTTCGCCAAGGGCGAGCTCATCGCCTACACTCAGGGCCGCACGCCGGAGTCGCGCGAGGAGTTCCGCGCCGAGAACAACCACCCCCGCCGCACGTATCCGATCGCGGTCCTCGTCAACGGCGGAACGGCGAGCGCGGCGGAAATCGTCTCCGGCGCGCTCAAGGACACGAAGCGCGCCGTGATCGTCGGCGAGAAGACCTTCGGCAAGGGCTCCGTCCAGAGCATCATCGAGATGCAGAACGGCGAGGGCATCCGCCTCACCACGGCGCGTTACTACACGCCGAGCGGCATCACCATCCACGAGAAGGGCATCCAGCCGCAGGTGGAGATCGAGATGTCCGCCGACGACGAGGCGCGCCTGCGCATCCAGCAATCGCGGACCGACCTCGCGGGCGAGACCGAGTTCAAGGAGCGCTTCGGATTCCCGCCGGTCGAGGACACGCAGCGCAACGCCGCGGAGGAGGTCCTGCGCGGCGTGCTGATCGCGCGCCCGGCGCCGGCGGCCGCCGCGGGGGCCAAGCGGTGACGAATCCCGGCGCCCGGCCATGATCTTCGCCCTCGAAAGTTCCTGCGACGAGACCGCGGTGTCGGTGTTCGATCCCGCGCGCGGTTTTGCGGGCGAGTGGGTCCACAGCCAGATCGCGCTGCACGAGGCCTACGGCGGCGTCGTGCCCGATCTTGCCAGCCGCGAACACCTGCAGCATTTCGCGCCGCTCGTGACGCGGGCGCTCGCCGTCGTGTCGCCCGGGCAGGTGACGCAGGTTGCCGTCACCCAGGGGCCCGGGCTCGCCGCGTGCCTCGCCATGGGCCTTTCGGTCGCCAAGAGCCTCGGCCTCGCCTGGCGCGTGCCGGTCGTGGGCGTGAATCACCTGCGCGCGCACGCCTTCTCGCCGTTCATCGCGCTCCACGCGCAGGCGCCGGCGGAATTCGACGCGGCGTTCGCGCGCCTGCTGCCGCACCTCGGCCTGCTCGTCTCCGGCGGCAACACCGCGCTTTTCACCATCGACGAGGAGCGGCGGATCAAGCTCATCGCCTCGACGATGGACGACGCCGCCGGCGAGGCGCTCGACAAGGGCGCGAAGCTCCTCGGCCTCGGCTACCCCGGCGGGCCGCAAGTGGAGAAGCTCGCGCGCGCCGGCGACGCGAGGGCGTTTCAATTCCCCAAGGCCGTCGCGCAGAAGGCGACGCTCGACTTCAGCTTCTCCGGTCTGAAGACCAGCCTGCGCTACACGCTGGAGAAAATGAGCCCGGACGAGATCGAGCGCCGCAAGGCCGACCTCTGCGCCAGCTACCAGCACGCCGTGATGGATGCGCTCGTGCGCAAGGCGCGGCTGGCGTTCGATCAGGGGGCCTACCGCAGTGTCGGACTCTCAGGCGGCGTCGCGAACAACAAAGTCCTGCAGGGCGAAATCGAGAAGCTGGCCGCGCAGCGGCGCGTGCCGTTCCTCCGCGCCCAGCCGCAGCACACGGGCGACAACGCCGGCATGATCGCCTTCGCGGCGTGGGCCGAGCGGGAGCCCGGCGGCGTCAAGCGCGGCGGCACTGGCCACGTCAACTCGGCCGGCTTTGACTTGGAGATCGCGCCGAGCTTGGCTCTGGCGCCATGAAGACGTTCGCGGCGATCCTGATCTCGCTGGCCCTCGCAATCGGCGGGATCGCGGCGGGCATCGACCGCGCGACGCTGGTCGCGCGCCACAACCCCGTCGTGCGCGCGGTCGACTACGATTCGCCGCTCACGGTCGGCAACGGCGGTTTCGCCTTCAGTGTCGACGTCACCGGCCTGCAGACCTTCCCGACGGAGTATCACCGCAACGGCATCCCGCTGGAGACGCTGTCGCGCTGGGCCTGGGTGCAGGACGAGAACCCCGCCGGCTACCGGCTGGCCGACGCGAACCGCGCCTTCACGCACCCCGACGGCACGGTGCACGGCTACCCGACCAACAGCAGTTCGCCCGCCGGCGAGTGGCTCCGGCGCAACCCGCGCAACCACCCGCTCGGCCAGATCGCGCTCGAGTGGCGCAAGCCCGACGGCACGCCGTTCACGCCAGCGGACGTGCGCGAGATCGAGCAGACCCTCGATCTCTGGCATGGCGTGATCCACAGCCGCTTTTCGCTGGGTGGCAAAGTCGTCGAGGTGACAACCGCGTGCCTGCCCGACGAGGACACCGTCGCGCTGCGCATCGAGTCCGACCTGGTCGCGTCGGGCGAGCTCGCGGTGAAACTGGCTTTCCCCCGCGGTCACGATCCGAAGGTGAAGAACACGCCCGGCTTCGACTGGACGCAGCCGGAGACGCACGTCTCGGAGCTGCACGGGCCGCGGCAGATTCTTCGGCGGGTGAGTGGTCTCGCGTATGCGGTCTCGCTCAGCCGCGCGACCGAGGCGGCGGGCGCGCCGCACACCTTCCGGGTCCGTGGCGACCGCGGCGTGCGGACGCTGGAGCTGGCGGTGAACTTCGGGCGGCAGCCGCGCGCGCAGGTGGCGGCGGATTTCGCGCGCGTCGCGACGCACTGGCCGGAGTTCTGGCAGCGCAGCGCGGCCGCGGACTTTTCCGGCAGCACCAACCCGCTCGCGGCGAAGCTCGAGCGGCGGATCGTGCTCTCGCAATACTTGATGGCCGTCCAGATGGCGGGCGACGTGCCGCCGCAGGAGAGCGGCCTCACCTGCAGCACCTGGTATGGCAAGCACCACACCGAGATGCTCTGGTGGCACGCCGCGCATTTCCCGCTCTGGGGCCACCCCGAACTGCTGGCGCGCAACGTCGACTGGTATCGCGAGAAGCTCCCGGTCGCGCGCGCCCTGGCGCAGAGTCGCGGCCTGCGCGGCGCGCGCTGGGCCAAGATGGTCGGCCCCGACCTGCGCGAGAGCCCCGGCGGCAACCCGCTCATCGTCTGGAACCAGCCGCATCTCGTCTATCTCTGCGAACTGCTCTACCGCTCGGCCCCGACGCCCGCGACGCTCGAGCGTTACGGCGAACTCGTGCAGGAGACGGCCGACTGCATGGCCTCGATGCTCTGGCTCGATCCGAAGCGCGACCGCTACGTGCTCGGGCCGCCGCTGTGGATCGTGCAGGAGATCTACGACCAGGCCACGAGCCAGAATCCGACCTTCGAGCTGGCCTACTGGCGCTGGACGCTCGGCCTCGCGCAGCAGTGGCGCGAACGCCGCGGCCTGCCGCGCGAGAAATCCTGGGACGACGCCATCGCGCGCCTCTCGCCCTTGCCGGTGAAGGACGGCAAGTATGTCGCGCTCGAGTCGACGCCGGATACCTGGGAGAACGTCGCCAGCCGTCACGATCATCCGTCGATGCTCATGGCGCTGGGCATGATGCCGGAGACGCCCGCGGTCGACCGCGCGACGATGGGCCGCACGCTCGACGCCGTGCTGCAGCATTGGGACTGGGCGACGAAGATCTGGGGCTGGGACTACCCGATGATCGCCATGACCGCCGTGCGCCTCGGCCGGCCCGAGGTCGCGCTGGAGGTGCTGCTGCGCGACGGTCCGAACAACATCTACCTGCCCAACGGCCATGCGCCCGTCCGCAGCGACGAGGCCCTGCCGGCGAACGCGCCGCCCGGCGCGCGGCGCCGCGAGATCGCCGTCTACCTGCCGGCGAACGGCGCGTTCCTCGCCGCCGTGTCGCTCATGCTCGGCGGCTGGGATGGCGCGCCGGTCGAGCATCCCGGCATCCCGCGCGACGGCACCTGGGTCGTGCAGGCCGAAGGCTGGAAACCTCTGCCATGAAAAACCCCTCCTGAAACTCCCGGTGCTGGCGCTGCTGCTGGCGACGGCCTCCGCCGGGGCGCGCGACTTTGCCGTGACGGAATTCGGCGCGATCGCGAACGATGCGACGCTGGACACCGCGGCGATCCAGCGCGCCATCGACGAGGCCGGCGCCGTCGGCGGCGGACGCGTCGTGATCGCCGGAGGCGTTTTTCGCAGCGGGGCGCTGTTTCTCCGGCAGGGCGTGGAACTGCACGTCGCGGCCGGGGCCACCTTGCTCGGCTCGAACCAGATCGCCGACTACCCGCGTGCGCCGACGCGCGTCGAGGGCCGGCGCCAGGAGTGGCGCGTGGCGCTGCTCAACGCGACAAACCTCACCGGCGTGCGGATCACCGGCGCAGGCGTGGTCGACGGCAACGGCATCCTATTCTGGGCGGCGTTCTGGCAGCGGCGGAAGGAGAATCCCAAGTGCACCAACCTCGAGGTGGAGCGCCCGCGGATGATGTTCCTCGACTCCTGCCACGACGTGCGGATCGAGGGGCTGACGTTCCGCGACTCCGGATTCTGGAACCTCCACCTCTACCGCTGCAGCGACGTCACGATCGACGGCGTGACGATCAAGGCGCCCGACTCCGGCAGCATCCGCGCGCCCAGCTCCGACGGCATCGACCTCGACAGCTGCCGCGATGTTGCGGTGCGGCGCACGCACATCTCCGTGGGCGACGACTGCATCGCGCTCAAGGGCACGAAGGGACCGCACGCCGACCAGGACGCCGACAGCCCGCCAGTGGAGAACATTCTGATCGAGGACTGCACGTTCGGCGAGGGCGCCGGCGTGGTGACCTGCGGTAGCGAGGCCACGCTCGTGCGCCACGTCACCGTGCGTCGCTGCAAGCTGACCGGGCCGAACAACGTGCTCAGCCTGAAGCTGCGCCCCGACACGCCGCAGCGCTACGAGGACATCCTCGTCGAAGACATCGAGGTGAACGTGCCGAACGGCGGCCGGTTGCTGAAGGTCCAGCCGTGGTCCCAGTTCTTCGATTTGCAGGGCGAGGCGCCGCCGCGCTCGCACATCCGGAATGTCACGGTGCGCAACGTCCGCGGCACGATCGGCAGCGTCGGCACCCTGCTGACGCACGACACGGCGACGATCGACGCGTTCACGCTCGAGGCCATCGACCTGAAGGCGACGGACGCGAAGCTGACGGTCGGGAAGGACGTCGGCCTCACAGTGCGCGACGTGAAAGTGAACGGCGCACCGCTGGAATCCGTGGTGAAGTGAGAAGGCTTCGCCGGCGCGACCAACCGCCGGGGATGGTCGCGCTCAGGAAATCGGTTGGAGGACCAAGCGACCGTAGGCGATGAACGCCATGAGCAGGCCGAGAACGGCGCACATGACGATGGTTCCGGTCTCCCTGTATTGGGCGTGAACCCAGATGAACACGAGACTTTCGCCAGCGAGAATCGCGGCGGCGGCGATTGTGAGCGATGGCATCGCGCGGAGCGCGCCGGGAACGATCAGTCCGACGACGCAGACGAGTTCAAGAAGGCCGAGGGCGGTCCACACCGCGCGCGGCAACGCCCCGAACGAGAGGACATCGTGGCTGATTTTCTCAAAGAGGAAGACCTTCATGATGCCCGAGGCGCCATACACGAGCGCGGCGAGACCCTGCAGAATCCAGAGGAAGATGTTCATGGCGTGGTGTTGTGCGCCGAAACAGTGCGCCGGATAACGCCCCCAACAGAAGCCGAAAATCGGTGGACGATCGGCTACCGCTTCAACTTCTCGCGGAGGTAAGGTGCGGTCGGGCTGCGCTTCACCTTCTGGATACCGGCGAGCGGACCCTGGTAGAGGATCTCGCCGCCGTTCGGGCCGCCGCCGGGGCCGAGCTCGATCAGCCAGTCGGCCTCGGCGAGGAGGTCGAGGTGGTGCTCGATCACGACCACGGTGTGGCCCTGCTCGACCAGGTTGTGCAGCACGCGGATGAGTTTCTCGCAATCGCTGAGGTGCAGGCCGATCGTCGGTTCCTCAAGGAGATAGAGGTTCTTGATGGCGATGCCGCGCGAGCGTTCGGTGTAGCTCTGCAGGCCCTTGGTCAGTTCGGTGACGAGCTTGAGGCGCTGGGCCTCGCCGCCGGAGAGCGTCGGACTGCTCTGGCCGAGGGTGAGGTAGCCGAGGCCGCAGGCGACCATGAGCTCGCAGACTTCCTTCAGCTGGGCGTGGAAGTCGAAGAACGTCGCGGCTTCCTCGAATGACATCTGCAGAACCTGGCCGATGTTTTTTCCCTTCCAGGTCAGGTCGGAGAGCTCGGGGCCGAAGCGCGAGCCGCGGCACGAGTCGCACGGCTGGTAGGAGTCGGGCATGAACGCCATCTCGAGCTTGATGCGGCCGGCGCCGGAGCAGGCTTCGCAGCGGCCGCCGGCGGTGTTGAACGAGAAGCGGCTGGCGTTGTAGCCGCGGACCTTCGATTCGGGCAGCGAAGCGAAGAACTGGCGGATGAGGTCGAAGATGCCGAGGTAGGTCGCCGGCGTGGAGCGCGGCGTCTTGCCGATCGGCGACTGGTCGACCTCGATGACGGACTTGAAGCCGGCGGCGCCGCGTAGCTCGCCAAAGGGTGGCTGGCCTGCGTCGGCCTCGAAGCCGGTGGCGCGGACGAAGTCGCGGCCGGTGAGCTTCGATTTCCGCGCCTTGATCGCGGCGCTGACGGCGGGGTGGAGCACGTCGCGGAAGAGGGTGGATTTGCCGGCGCCGCTCGGGCCGCAGACCATCACGAGGCGGCCGAGCGGGAGCGCGAGCGATTGGTCGGCAAGATTGCGGTAGTTGATGTTTTCGAGCTCGACCCAGGCGTTCTTCGCGTTGGCGGCGGGCAGCGCGCGGTAGTCGCCGCGCAGCGGGTGCGGGATGCCCTTGTCGAGGTAAAGGCCGGTGAGCGATGCGGTGTTCTTCTTGAGGTTGGCCGGCGTGTCGTTGGCGAGGATCTGACCGCCGTGCAGGCCGGCGCCGGGGCCGAGGTCGATGATGCGGTCGGCGCGCTCCATGAGGACGTCGTCGTGCTCAACGACGAGGAGCGTGTTGCCCTTCGTGCGCAGCGCGTGGAGCGTCTCGATCAGGCGGTCGTTGTCGCGCGCGTGCAGGCCGATCGAGGGCTCGTCGAGGACGTAGAGGACGCCGGTGAGGTTCGAGCCGAGCTGCGCGGCGAGGCGGATGCGCTGGGCCTCGCCGCCGGAGAGCGTCTCGGTCGGCCGGTCGAGCGCGAGGTAGTCGAGGCCGACGTGGGCGAGGAAGCGCAGGCGCTCCTCGATCTGCGGCACGATGTCCTGCGTGATGAGCTTGCCGCGGGTGTCGAGCTGGAGGCTGCGCAGCGTGGCGAGCAGCTGCTCGGGCGTGAGGCGGAGGAGGGCGGGCAGCGAAATAGCTGAGAGCTGAGGGCTGAGAGCTGAGAGCTTCTTTTTCAGCGGCAGCTTCACGGCGCGGGCGATGCGGTTGAGGCGCTCGCCGTGGCAGGTGGGGCAGAGCTTGCCGTCGGAGCTCGGGTCGTCGGGATCGAAATGCCGGAGCGCGTCGGCGACTTCGTCGGACATCTCCTCGTCTTCGTCGGGCTTGAGCATCCAGTCGAAGATGCGGCCGTGGCCGCGGCAGGTCGGGCACCAGCCCTTGGGCGAGTTGAACGAGAAGTGCTTCGGATCGAGCTCGGGGAAGGACTCGCCCGACTCGATGTCGGTGCGCGTGGTGGAGAACCACGAGAGGACCTTGCCGTCGGGCGTGAGGAGGAAGCAGGAGCCTTTGCCGAGGCGCAACGCCGCGGAAAGCTGAGAGCTGAGAGTCGAGGGCTGAGCGCCGGGTTTCCTGCTCTGGACTCTCGGTTCTGAACTCTTGGCTTTGAGATCGGCCACGACGACCTCGATGTCGTGCTCCTTATAGCGGTCGAGTTTCGTGAACGTGTCGACGCGCAGCAGGCGGCCGTCGGCGCGCATGAGCTCGTAGCCCTGCTTGCCGATCCACTTCGCGATCGGCTCGTGATGGCCCTTGCGGCCGCGGATGAGTGGGGCGCAGAGGTAGAGGTGCTTGGCCTTGCGTGCGGCGGGCGTGGCGAGGGTCTGGTCGAGCAGGCTGCGCAGCTGCGCGGGCGAGAGCGGCGTGACGGGACGGTCGGTGTCGGGGTGGTGCTGGACGCCGAGGCGCGCGTAGAGGAGGCGGAGGTATTGCGCGACCTCGGTGATCGTGGCGACGGTGGACTTGCGGGAGCCGCGCGTGACACGCTGCTCGATCGCGACGGTGGGCGGGATGCCGGTGAGGCGGTCGATGTCGGGGCGCGGCAGCTGCTCGACGAACTGGCGCGCGTAGGGCGACATCGACTCCATGAAGCGGCGCTGGCCCTCGGCGAAGATGATGTCGAAGGCGAGGGTCGACTTGCCCGAGCCGGAGACGCCGGTGACGACGGACAGCTCGCGGTGCGGGATGGAGAGCGAGATGTTCTTGAGGTTGTTCTCGCGGGCGCCGAGCAGCTCGAGCGCGCGGGTGCTGCGGCCGGTCGAGGCCGTCGCGGCGTAGGCAGCGGCATCCTCGGCGGCGGCGCGCACCGGCTCGTTCTCCGCGAGCGCGGCGCGCAGGAAGGGCGAGGTGGCCGTGTCGGCGGCGGCGATCTGTTCGGGCGTGCCTTCGGCGACGATGCGGCCGCCGCCGGCGCCGGCTTCGGGGCCGACCTCGAGGACCCAGTCGGCGGATTTCAGCACGTCGAGGTTGTGCTCGATCACGATCACGCTGTGGCCGCGGTCGACGATGCGCTGCAGGACGGACAGCAGGCGCTTCACGTCGTGGCGGTGGAGGCCGGTGGTCGGTTCGTCGAGCAAAAGCAGCGCGCCGTCGCCGGCGGCGGTGGCGCCGGCGGCCGCGCCGGCGTATTCGGAAAGGTAACGGACGAGCTTGAGGCGCTGCGATTCGCCGCCGGAGAGGGTGTTCAGCGGCTGGCCGAGCGTCAGGTAGCCGAGCCCGACGGCGTCGAGCGCGGCGAGGCGCGAGCGGATCGCCGCGTAATCGGCGAACAAGGCGAGCGCGTCGGTGATCGTGGTGGCGAGCAGGTCGGCGACGGACTTGCCGTTCCACTGGATGGCGAGCACCTCGGGCTTGAAGCGGCGGCCCTCGCAGATGGGGCAGGGGACGAACACGTCCGAGAGGAACTGCATCTCGACGCGCTCGCTGCCGAGCCCTTGGCAGTGGTCGCAGCGGCCCTCGCCGCTGTTGAAGGAGAAGCTGGAGGCGTTGAAGCCGGCCTCCTGCGCCGCGGGCGTTTGGGCGTAGAGCTCGCGGATGAGGTCCCAGGCCTCGCTGTAGAGCGCGGGGTTCGAGCGCGGAGTGCGCGAGAGCGGCGACTGGTCGACGAGGACGATCTCGGAGAAGAGCTGAGAGCTGAGAGTTGAGAGTTGAGAGCCAGAAGCCGAGGAGACGGAGATGGACTCGAAGGTCGCCGGGTCCTCGGTCATCTGGTTCCGCTGCGTGAGCAGGCCTTGGTAGATGACGTTGTCGAGCAGCGTAGACTTGCCCGAGCCGGAGACGCCGGAGAGGCAGACGAGGCGCTGCAGCGGCAGGCGGAACGAGAGATCCTTGATATTGTGCTTCGAGGCACGATGGAAGTGCAGCCAGCCCTGCTTGGTAACCGCACGGCGCTTTTCCGGCACGGCGATGGCGTCGCGGCCGGAGAGATAGCGGCCGGTGATGCTGCGGGGCGAACGGAGCAGCGCGGCGACGTCGCCTTGGAAAACGACCTCGCCGCCGCGGGCGCCGGGCTCGGGTCCGATCTCGAGCACGTGGTCGGCGGCGCGGATCATCGCCTCGTCGTGCTCGACGACGACGACCGTGTTGCCCGCGTCGGTGAGGGTGCGGATGATGCCGATGAGCCGGTCGATGTCGCGCGGGTGCAGGCCGACGGAGGGCTCGTCGAGGACGAAGAGCGTGTCGACCAGCGAGGTGCCGAGGCAGGACGTGAGATTGACGCGTTCGACCTCGCCGCCCGAAAGCGTGCGCGACGAGCGATCGAGGGTGAGGTAGCCGAGGCCGACCTGCTCGAGGTAGCGCAGGCGCGTGACGATGGAGTCGTAGGCGAGATCGCGCTGGTGACGTTCGGCGGCATCGCCGGACTCGCGCTTCGGTGCGCCGTGCTGGCGGACGAGCGCGAGGAGTTCGCTGACGGGGAGCTGGTAGAGTTGCGGCAGCGTGTAGCCGCGCCATTGCCAGCAGAGCGCCTCGGGTTGGAGGCGCGCGCCGCGGCACTCGGGGCACGGGTTGTAGGCACGGTAGCGCGAGAGGAAGACGCGCACGTGCATCTTGTAGGTCGTCTTCTCGAGGTAGCGGAAGAAGCCCTTCAGGCCATACCAGTAGCGCGGCCAGGCCTTGTCCTCGCCGTTGTAGCCGGGCGAGCCGTCGATGATGAAGGCCTTGTGCTCGGCGCTGAGGTCGGCGAACGGGACGTCGGTCGGGATGCCGAGTTTCTTGGTGAACTGCAGGAGGTCCTTCTTGGATTCGCCGTAGACCTCGCCCTCCCACGGTTTCACCGCGCCCTGTTCGATCGAGAGCGAGTGGTCGGGGATGGCGAGGCGGTAGTCGATGTCGATCACGCGGCCGAAGCCGCGGCAGACCGGGCAGGCGCCGAGCGGCGAGTTGAAGGAGAATAGCGCGGGCGAGGCGGGCCGGAAGGTGCGGCCGGTCCGGGGCGAATGCAGGCCGCGCGAGAAGTGGCCGGCGGGAGGAAAGAGTTGAGCGTTGAGGGTTGAGGGTTGAGAGGCGGAAGAGGTCGGGGCGTGGAAGAGAAACACCTCGCCCTGGCCGAAGTGCAGCGCGGTCTCCGTCGCCTCGAGGAAGCGCGGCTTGTTCTCCGCGGCGATGCGCAGGCGGTCCTGCACTACAAAAAGGTGCGTCGCGTGCTTGAGAATCGTGTCGGCGTTCGACGCGAGCAGCTCGTCGAGGGTGGCGAGGGCGAGCGCGGCGGATTTGCGATCAGGCGTCAGGACGCGCGTGTAGCCCTGGTTCTTGAGCGGCGGGAGGATTTCCGACCAGGGCAGCTTGTCGGGCTTCGCGACCTTGAAGGCGACGAGCAGCGTGGCGGCGGGGTGGGCGGCGGAGGTCTTGGCCCAGATGGTCTGCGGGTTGTCGTCCTCGACCTTCTCGCCGGTGGCGGGATCGAAGCACTCGGCGACGTGGCTGAACCAGACCTTGGCGAAGTCGGTGAGCTCGGTCATCGTGCCGACGGTCGAGCGCGAGGTCTTGACCGTGTTGGTCTGCTCGATGGCGATGGACGGGCGGATGTTCTCGACCGAGTCGACCTTGGGCTTGTCGAGGAGGTCGAGGAACTGGCGCGTGTAGGCGGAGAAGGTCTCGACGTAGCGCCGCTGGCCCTCGGCGTGGAGGGTGTCGAACACGAGCGAGGACTTGCCCGCGCCGCTCAGGCCGGTGACGACGATGTATTGCCCGAGGGGCAGATCGAGGTCGAAGCCCTTGAGGTTGTTCTGGCGGACGCCGCGCAGGCGGATGAATTCGGGGGACGTGGGTCGCACTGCGTTGACGGATGAGCACGCCGGGCGGAAAGGCAACACGCCGCGCGCGAGCGCGCGGGATTGCTGACATAGGGCTGTCAGGAGCGGGTGCGGACGACGTGGCGTCGGTCCCGGCTCCTTCGTCCGGCCGGCGCCACGCCGGCGCGGCGGGTCAGACTTTCACCAGTTCGGCGAACAGGTTGAGGTGGGCCTTGATCTGCTGCTCGGCGGTGAACTCGGCGCGGGCGTGCGTCCGGCCGGCCTCGGCGTAGCGGCGGCGCAGGCCCGGCTCGCGGATGAGGCGGTCAAGCGCGTCGACGAAGCCGGCCTGGTCTTGGTTCTTGAGCAGGATGCCCGACTGGCCGGGCACGAAGCACTCGCCGACGCCGACGATGTCGTAGGCGACGGCGGGCAGGCCGTGGAGCTGGGACTCGATGAGGAAGTTCGACAGCGATTCGCTCTGCGAGGCCAGCACGGCGAGGTCGGCGGCGTGGTAGAGGGCGTCGGCTCGGGCTGGTAGCCGAGGAAGCGCACGCGGCCGCCGAGGCCGAGGTCGTGGGCGAGACGCTCGCAGCGCTTGCGCTCCACGCCGTCGCCCGCCAGCCAGAGCTGCCAGTCGAGGTAGCCGGGGAGCTTGGAGCAGATCTCGATCAGCTCGCGCTGGTTCTTCTCCGGGCGGAACATCGCGACGTTGAGCATCACGACGGTGCTCGGGTTGGCGCCGTAGTAGCGGCGGAGGGCGTGGTTGCGCGCGCCGTCGACGTCGTGCGAGCGCAGCACCGGATTGTGGATGACCGTGATCTTGTGCGAGGGGAGGTCGTGCTCGTCGGTCAGCACGCGCTTGGCGACGTGGCTGTTGGCGATGACGTGGCGGCAGCGGCGCAGCGAGCGGCGGAAAAGGTAGGGGAGCGACTTGCCCGTGCGCATGGTGCAGACGACGACGGCGTGCGGCAGGCGCTGCTGGATGAAGCCGGCGTAGCAGTTCGCCATGCGGCCCATGCAGAGCACGAGGTCGGGGGCGGCCTCGGTGGCGGCGCGGAGCAGGCCGGGGGCGAACCAGTCGAGGTGGAGGTCGAAAGGCTGCAGCGACTTGAACGCGAAGGGTTGGTTGTCGGCATCGTCGCCGAGCGCGCCGCGCGGGCGGAAGGTGAGCAGCGTGACTTCGTGCCCGGCTTTGGCGGCCGCGGCGCCGAGGAAGACGGCGTGGCGTTCGGTGCCGCCGCTGCGCAGGTAATCTTGGACGATCAGGATTTTCATTGCTCCCGTAGGGATCGGGTTATCGTCATGCAGGCTATGAACAACCCGTTCGTCAATCTGCTCGTGCGGTGGATGGTGCTCGCGCTCGGCGTGGTGCTCAGCGCAACGCTCGTGCCCGGCATCCACTACGACACGGCGGGGACGCTCGCGGTGGTCGTGATCCTGCTGAGCTTCTGCAACGCGGTGCTGAAGCCGCTGCTGGTGCTGTTCACGCTGCCGTTCATCGTGCTGTCGCTGGGCATCGGCGTATGGCTGATCAACGCGGTGCTGTTCTACTTCGTCGGCAAGCTGGTCGCCGGCTTCTATGTGGCGGGTTTCGGCTCGGCGCTGCTCGGTGCGCTGGTGGTCAGCGTCACGAACCTGGTGCTCACCCAGATGCTGAAGAGCGCCGCGGTGCCGCCGCCGCGGCCCCGCGCCGCGAGGGAAGCACGACGACGTGATCGACATCTGAGCGCGGCGAGCGGGCGGGGCGGCCGGGCGAAATTACGCCCGGAGCGGCGGCCGAGATTGCATTTGACGCTGTCCGGCGCGGGGGCGACGTTGGCCACTCAAAATCTACGCCTATGTCAGAAGCAATCTACGACTTGGTGGTCATCGGTGGCGGCCCGGCCGGCTATGCGGCGGCGATCCGCGCCGGTCAGCTCGGCAAGAAGGTCGCGTGCATCGAGCTCGAGCGCGCCGGCGGCACCTGCCTCAACTGGGGCTGCATCCCGACGAAGGCGTTGCTGAAGAGCGCGGAGCTGTTCCGCACGATCCAGAAGGCCGAGAGCTACGGCCTGAGCGTGCAGGGCGCGTCGTTCGATTTCCGCAAGGTCGTGGAGCGCTCGCGCGGCGTCTCGGCCCAGATGGCCAAGGGCATCGAGTTTCTCTTCCGCAAGAACAAGGTCGATTACTTCATCGGCCGCGGCCAGGTGACCGTGCCGGGCATGGTCGAGATCATCGAGGGCGAGAACAAAGGAAAATTCTTCCGCACGAAAAACATCCTCGTCGCCACCGGCCAGAAGCCGCGCGCCCTCCCGGGCCTGCCGGTCGACGGCGCGCGCGTGATGACCTCCCGCGAGGCGCTCGCGGCGAAGGAGCTGCCGAAGTCGATCGCCATCATCGGCGCCGGCGCCATCGGCGTGGAGTTCGCCTATTTCTTCAACGCCTTCGGCGCGAAGGTCACGCTGATCGAGATGCTGCCGCAGATCCTGCCCGTCGAGGACGAGGAGGTCGCGAAGACGCTCGAGCGCAGCTTCGCCAAGCAGGGCATCGCGGTCCACACCGCGACCAAGAGCGAAAACATCCGCGTCGGCGACAAGAGCGTGAAGCTCGACCTGGTGAAGGATGGCGCGAAGACCGAGCTCGAGGTCGAGACCGTGCTCGTCGCCATCGGCATCGTGTCCGCGATCGACGGCCTGTTCTCGCCGAAGGTGAAGGTCGAGACTGACCGCGGTTTCGTGAAGGTCGACGCCACTTACCAGACCAGCGTCCCCGGCATCTACGCCGCCGGCGACATCCAGGGGCCGCCGTGGCTGGCCCACGTGGCGACGTTCCGCGCCGTCAACGCCGTCAACGGCATCTTCGGCCACAGCAAACCGAAGCAGGTCGACAAGTTCCCGGGCTGCACCTATTGCCAGCCGCAGGTGGCGAGCACCGGCCTGACCGAGAAGGCCTGCAAGGAAAAGGGCCTCGCCTACAAGATCGGCAAGTTCCCCTTCACCGCGGTCGGCAAGGCCGTAGCGGCGGGCGACTCCGAGGGCTTCGTGAAGGTCATCAGCGACGCGAAAACCGGCGAGATTCTCGGCGTGCACATCATCGGCAGCGAGGCGACGGAGCTGATCGCCGAATACGGCCTGGCGATGAATCTCGAGGCGACGATCGACGAGATCCACCACACGATCCACGCGCATCCGACGCTCTCCGAGGCGCTCGGCGAGGCCGCCGCCGCCACGAACAACGAGGCGATCCACATCTGAGGCGCCGCGCGCCTCCGGGTTCCTCCTTCCAGGCCGGCGCGATGCCGGCCTTTTTTCTGCGCGCGCGGCGAGGCATGGGGACAAACCCGATCCGGCGCGGCGGAAATTTTCACGGAATTTCGGCAAAGAAGCCCTTGTTCCGGGCGACCAAACGCGCTTTAGTGCAGGCCAGACGGTGCCCCCATGTCTGGTTCTCAGCCGCAGATCACCGCGATGGTCGTCGACGACGAACGCTACTTTCGCCGTTTCGTCGGCGAATTGCTGCACTCCCAAGGCATCGCCAGAGCCGTGGAGGCGCGCGACGGCAACGAGGCGCTCCAGATGTTCCCGGTGGTGAAGCCCAATCTGGTCATCCTCGATATCAACATGCCGCACAGCGACGGTCTCGAGGTGCTGCGCGGCATCCGCGCCCAGGCCCCGGCGGTGCCGGTGGTGATGCTGACCTCGATTGCCGATGAGGCGGTCGTGGAGAAATGCGTCGACGCGGGGGCGACCTACTTCATCCGCAAGGACGTGCCGGCGCAGGACCTCTCCCGGGAGCTGCGGGAGCTGCTGCACGAGTTCTCCGACGGCGCGGCGGCTGCGGAACCATGAGCGCCGCATCGCGAGACCGCCTGCGCTCGCTCGACGACTTCGTCGTGCGCTACGACCTGACCGCGACGCTGCGCGAGGCGCGCGCGGACTTCAGCCCGGAGCTGGGCTCGCAGCGCCTGCTGAAGCAGAGCGAGATCTCCGCCCGCTTCCGCAAGCGCACGCGGCGGACGAATCCGGGGAAATGACGCCCTTTGCGCAGTTCATCGACACGCTCCGGCGGATCGCGCCGGAGCATCGCCGCCGCATCGACCAGCTGGCCGAGCAGCACGACGGCCAGCCGCTGGCGGTGATGCAGCAGGTGGTGGAGAGCGCCATCTGCTCGCAGGCACGGGCCTGCCAGCTCTGGGCGGACTGCCTGGGCGTGGCCCACGTCAATCCGCTCAACGTCGAGCTGCCGGTCGGCGAGGGCGTGCAGCTGCCGGCCGATGTCGCGCGCCGGGCGCGCGCGGTGGTGCTGAACACGCTGCCGCACGCGGCGACGGTGGCGATGGCCGAGCCGACGGACGAGAAGATCGTCGCCTCCCTGGCCAAGGTGCTGGGCCGCGAGGTCAGCCCGGTCTTTGCGCATCCCGAGGAGATCGACGCGATCCTGCGCCTGCACTTCGGCGCGCCGGAGGATCTCGCCGGCTCGCTGCAGCGGGTGTGCGACGCCCTGCCGACCCTCGCGGGCGGGCGGGAGATCCGCGATGCGCGCGACGTGGCCGAGCTGGTGCATGGCGAGGCGTTTGCGGAGCTCTTCAACAGCATCCTGCTGACCGCCTTTCGGCGCCGGGCCTCGGACATCCACCTCGAGAGTGCGGTGGACCAGTGTCGCGTCCGCATGCGCATCGACGGCGACATGGTGCTGGTCCTGCAGTTGCCGCGCGTGGTCCACGACGCGCTGATCGTGCGGGTGAAGGTGCTTTGCCAGCTCGACGTGGCGCAACGGCGCCTGCCGCAGGACGGCGCCTTCGAGATCAGCTTCGGCGGCAGCCGGCCGGCGTTCCGCGCCTCGACCCTGCCGGGACTTTATGGCGAAAAGGCGGTGCTCCGCCTGCTCGGGGCGCCGGGCAATCAGTCGCTGCCGCGCCTCGGCGCGCTGGGATTGAGCGACTCCACCCGCCAGGCGCTGCGGCGGGCGATCCTCCGTCCCAACGGCATCCTTTTCGTCTGCGGCCCGACCGGCAGCGGCAAGACGACCACGCTCTACTCCTGCCTCGGCGAGATCAATCGACCGGACCTCAATCTCGTGACCATCGAGGATCCGGTCGAATACCGGCTGCCCGGCGCGTCGCAGCATCAGGTCAACGTCGCGATCGGCCTGCGCTTCGCGGAGATCCTGCGCAGCGTGCTGCGGCAGGACCCGGACGTCATTCTCGTCGGCGAGATTCGCGACCGCGAGACCGCCACCATCGCCGCGGAGGCGGCGCTCACGGGCCACCTCGTGTTGAGTTCGCTGCACACCAACGATTCCCTGCAGGCGATCACGCGCCTGATCGAGCTCGGCGTCGAGCCGCACCTCGTCGCGCCGACCGTAGTGGGCGTGCTGTCACAGCGCCTCGTGCGCCGGATCTGTCCGTCGTGCAAGGAGCACTACACGGCCGCGCCGGAGGAACTTGCGCCGTATTTCTCCAATCCCGATGCGGTTCCGGTGACGCTTTATCGCGGCCGCGGGTGCGCGCACTGCCACGGCACCGGCTTTTACGGTCGCGTCGGTGTGCATGAGATGCTCGAGGTCTCGGAAGGCTTGCGCGATCTGATCCTGGCCCGGGCGTCTCCGGCGCAGATGAAGGCCGAGGCGGAGCAGACCGGCTTTCGGTCGATGCGCCACGATGGCTTGAAAAAAGCGCTGCTCGGCTGGACGACGCTCGAAGAGGTCGAACGCAACACGCTGCCTGAGCTGTCGCACACGGCGAGGCGCTAGGAGCGGAGGCGGCGAGAGAGCGGTCGCGGGGGGCGTCGGCGCCGGTTCGGCCCTCGGGGCGCGTTCGGGACGCCCCCGCCAAGGCTTCGGCGGACGTTCTTCAATCGCCTCGCGATTGAAGAATGGTGCGAGTGCCGGGAGTCGAACCCGGATCAATGGCTTCGGAGGCCACTACACTATCCATTGTGCTACACTCGCAAAAAACGACGCGCGCAGCATTCGGCTGCGCGCGGGTGAGTTCAAGCCGCTTTTGTGCGCAGCGCGCTCACTTCTTCACCTGCTGCATCTGGCGATGCACGAAAAACCAATACATGAAGCCCAGAGCGCCGAGCACGCCGACTGCCCAGATCGTGACCGAGCGGAGTTCGCCGCGCATGAGCGCCTCGTCCTGGCCGGCCTTGATGCCGAGCCAGCAGAGCACGCCGCACCAGAGGCCGGAGCCGACGATCGTCCAGAGGGAGAACTTCCAGTAATCCATGCGCACGATGCCGGCGGGGATGCCGATGAGGTGGCGCACGACCGGCAGCAGCCGCGAGGCGAAGATGCCGTAGTTGCCGTAGGCGGAGGCCCAGCGTTCGGCTTTCTCCACCTTCTCCGGCGGGGCGAGGAAGAACTTGCCGTAGCGCAGCACCAGCGGCCGCCCGGCCCAGCGGGACGCCCAATACATCGCGGTCGCGCCCAGCCAGGAGCCGATCGTGCCGGCGATGACGATACCGGTCAGGCTCATGCCGCCCTTGGTGTGGGCGAGATAGGCGGCGGGCGGGATGATCAGCTCGCTCGGCAGCGGGAGAAAGGTGCTCTCGATGAACATGAGCAGCACGATGAGGCCGTAGCCGCCGCTCTCGAGGGAGCGCGCATACCAGTCGGTGAGTTGTTTCAGGAGGTCGTGCATGAGTAAGAAAAAGGGCAGGTCGCGAACGAGCCTGCCCTTAGGAGTAAAGTGAGGAGCCGATCAAACGTCCGGCTTGGTCTTGCGGAGACCCTGCACGCGGTCGCCGTCCTTCCACTGGCCACGCTTCTTGAGGATGGCGACGCGCTCGAAGCGCTTGAGGACATTGCGCTTCACGACGAGGCCGCCGGAAGACTTGAGGCTGTTGTGCTGGGACATGGTAAGTGGGTCGTTTAAGGTGATTTCGACGTTGGAAAGGGGCCATGGCTAGAGTTGGCCATAGCCCATGACAAGTATTTTTCGCTCACGCTTTCGGCGCTGACCTCGACCCACTGCGGCGTGCGATATGGGTGCCGGGCGTGGACCCAGGCACTGAGCGCCGAAGCGTTGGCCGGGAGGCACTTAAACCACAGACGAAACTCCTCGGCCTGCTCCAGTTTGCCCTCGTGGTGGTAGAACGATGTCATCGGTCCGTCGATCTGAGCGCAGACGGCCAGCCGGGCCTCGACGGCGCCGCGGGCCAGCCGCTCGGCGTCCGCGCGCGTTTCGATGGTGGTCCAGGCGATGATCACGCAGCGAGTTTTGCCGGAAGTGCCCGGGCGGCAAAACGAAAACAGCGCCCTCGTCACTGTCGGCGGGGCAGGGGGAGCGGCAAAGATTTCCCCCTTGACGCTGGGGGGGCGTGGCGTAGGTCTCTCCCTTCCCAATTTCCAAACCATGAGAGACGAATACATCAAGGACGCCCAAAAGGTTATCCAGGACCCGAACGTGCTGATCAACGTGGTGTCGCGCCGCGTGAAGCAGCTGCGCCGGGGCAGCCGTCCGCTCGTGGAGTCGCTGGAAAAGCTCAGCCCCGAGGACATCGCCCTGCGCGAGATCATCGAAGGCAAGATCAGCTACGAAGTGACGCACGCCTGAGCCGCCACGGCTCTCCGTTTCCGAAGCGCGGCCGCTCGCCGCGCTTTTTGCTTTTCCGGCACCGCCGCACCGGTCCGGCGCTGGAGAGCGCGGCACGGTTGTCTGTCATCCGTCGGCCGGCCCGGCTTCGCGTCTCGCCAAGCCCCGGCCAAATCCTTTTCGTTCCTCTTTCCCGCCATGGCCGCCCAAGCCCACGACTCCGCCCGTTTCACCGAGATGCGCAATCCGAAGGCGCTGCGGGATTTTTTCATTCACGACAAGTTCGAGGCGGGCGTGAAGCTGGTCGGCACGGAGGTGAAATCGATCCGCGCCGGCAAGGCGCAGGTCACCGACGCCTTCTGCCGGATCGAGAAGGGCGAGGTCTGGCTCTACGGCGCCTACATCGAGGAATATTCGCACGGCGGCCTCTCCCAGCACGCCCCGCGGCGCCCGCGCAAGCTGCTGCTCAAGGCCAACGAGATTCGCAAGCTCCAGCAGGCGGTCGAGACCGGCGGTCGCGTCCTCGTCGCGCTGCGCATGTATTTCAAGGAGGCCCTCGTGAAGGTCGAGATTGCGACCGCGAGCGGCAAGAAGCAGTTCGACAAGCGCGAGGACATCAAGAAGCGCGAACAGAACCTAGAGGCGCGCCGCGCGCTGCGCCGCCGCTGATCTTCCCATGAAAAAGAGGCCGACCCCACGCCGACCGAAAACGAAAGCCCGCCGCCCGCTGCAGTCCGTCACCGTCCGCGTGCCGGGCAGCACGTCGAACCTCGGGGCCGGCTTCGACACGCTCGGCATGGCGGTGACGCTCTACAACGACGTCACGCTCCGCCGCACGCGCGAGTCGGGCGTGCACGCCGCGACGCCCGACGCGATCGCGGGCGTCGACATGGCGAGCGAGGCGGCAGCGTGGTTCTTCGCGCGGGCCGGGGTGGAGGAGTTCGGCTTCTCGTTCCGGGTCACCGGCGATGTCCCGATGTCGCGCGGCCTCGGCTCGAGCGTGACGCTCCGCGCCGGCATCGTCGCCGGCCTCAACGAGCTCAGCGGCGCCGGGCTCGACAAGGACGACCTTGCCGAACTCGTCACGAAGCTCGAGGGCCACCCCGACAACGCCACGCCCGCCGTCCTCGGCGGCTTCTGCGTCGGTCGCACCGACCCGAATCGCGGCGTGCTCACCGGCGTCGTGCGCCGCGCGATCGGCAAGGAGCTGGTGTTCGTCGTCGTCTCGCCCTCGCAGGAACTCGAGACCAAGAAGGCGCGCGGCATCCTGCCGAAGGAGATCCCGTATTTCGACGCCGTGCGCAGCATCAACAGCGCGAGCTACGTCGTCGCCGCGTTCCTGTCCGGCGAATACGACCGGCTTGCACACGCCGTCGCGGATTTCATGCACGAACCGTATCGCCTCCCGCTCATCCCCGGTGCGCGCGACGCGATCCAGGCTGGCGTGGCCGCGGGCGCGCTGACCGGCTGGCTCAGCGGGAGCGGCTCGAGCGTGATGTGCGTCGCGCGGCCGGCGAAAGCCGCCCGCGTGGCGCGTGCGATGGTGGCGGCGTTTGCCGACGCGAAGGTGCCGAGCCGGGTGTTCCGCCTGCACGCGGACAACGCCGGGCTGCGGATCGTCGCGCGGGCGCACTGAGGCCGCCCGTCGCGGCCTTGCCGCCCGGCATTTGCGTTGTCGGGCCGAATCCCACGCGGGCCGGACCGATAAAGCGTTGACCGCTTGTCGCGCGCACGCGCAAGCTCGCGGACCGCTCTTCGTCTGGGCCCATGAGCAATTTCTGGATCACCGTCACCGCGCTGGCCGGCTACCTCCTCGGCTCGCTGCCCTTTGGCTACCTCGTGGCCAAGGCGCACGGCGTCGACATCTTTAAGGTCGGCAGTGGCAATCCCGGCGCGACGAACGTCAAGCGCGTGCTCGGCCCCAAGGCCGGCAACACCGTCCTCGCGCTCGACATGCTGAAAGGCGCCGTCGCCACCGCCTGGCCGCTGCTGCCGTTCGTGGAAGAGGAGCACAAGGTCGTCCTCCAGCTGATCGGCGTCGTCGCCGCCGTGATCGGCCACGCGTTCTCCGTTTTCACCCGCTTCAAGGGCGGCAAGAGCGTCGCGACCGCGGCGGGCGGCCTGTTCGTGCTCATCCCGGTCGCCGGCCTGATCGCCGCCGCGACGTGGGTCGTCACGTTCTACGCGTTTCGCTACGTGTCGCTGGCATCCATCCTCGCCGCCGTCGCGATCATCACCGCCAGCTGGCTGATGCCGTATCACGTGGCGGTCGCGGTGATCACGACGGTGCTCGCGACCTTCGTCATCGTCCGCCACCACGAGAACATCCGGCGCCTGCTGAACGGCACCGAGAGCCGCTTCGTGAAAAAATCTGCCGTCGCGCCGGCCGCCCCGCCCGCCGACCCCGCGAAATAATCGCCCGCGCAACCCTGACCACGTCCTTCGTGGCGTGACTATTGCGCTATGACGCATCGCCCCCTCTGGGGCCTTGCCAAGGCGGCGCCCCCGGGGCCATGTAGTCAAGTTCTCGCCATGGCTCTCATCGTTCAAAAATACGGCGGCACCTCCGTGGGTGACGTCGAGCGCATCAAGAACGTCGCCTCCCGCATCAAGATCACGCGCGACGCCGGCCACCAGGTCGTCGTCGTCGTGTCGGCTCGCGCGGGCGTGACGAACGAACTGATCGCGCGCGCCAAAGCGGTGAACCCGCGCCCGGACAACCGCGAGATGGACATGCTCCTCGCCGTCGGCGAACAGGAGACGATTGCCCTCACCGCGATGGCCCTCCACGGCCTGGAGGTCCCCGCCGTTTCCTACACCGGTCCGCAGGCCGGCATCGTCACGGACCTCGTCCACACTAAGGCGAAGATCAAGAACATCATCCCGACCGCGCTGCGCAAGGACCTCGACGCCGGCAAGGTGATCATCGTCGCCGGCTTTCAGGGCCTGAACGAGAAGGGCCAGATCACCACGCTCGGCCGCGGCGGCTCCGACCTCACCGCCATCGCCCTCGCCGCCGCGCTCCGCGCCGACAAGTGCGAGATCTACACCGACGTCGACGGCGTCTACACCGCCGACCCGCGCCACGTGCCGGAGGCCACGAAGCTCGACGAGATTTCCTACGACGAGATGCTCGAACTCGCCTCGCAGGGCTCGAAGGTCATGCAGTCGCGCTCGGTCGAGTTCGCCAAGAAATACGGCGTCGTTTTCGAGGTCCGCTCCAGCTTTAACCACAACCCGGGAACCATCGTGAAAGAAGAAGTCGCTTACATGGAAAAGGTCGTCGTGCGCGGCGTCGCCGTCGACAAGGATCAGGCGAAGGTCGTCATCAGCAACCTGACCGACAAGCCGGGCAACGCCGCCGCGGTGCTCCGCGCCCTCGCCGACGCCAGCATCAACGTCGACATGATCGTGCAGACCGCCGCGCAGAACGGCGCCTGCAACCTCACCTTCACCGTCCCGAAGGACGACGCCCACAGCGCCGTCAAGGTGCTCCCGACCGTCTTCAAGAAACTCGGCGGCGGCGAAGTCGCGGCCTACGACAACATCGCCAAGCTCTCCGTCGTCGGCGTCGGCATGCGCACGCACGCCGGCGTCGCCGCGCAGATGCTCGAGGCGCTGGCCACGGCCGGCATCAACGTCGAGCTCATCGCCACCTCCGAGATCAAGGTCACGCTCGCCGTCCCGCGCGAGCGCGCCGACGACGCCCAGCGCGTCGTCCACGCCGCCTTCGGCCTCGGCAAGAAGGAATAAGCGCCCGCGGCCCGGGCATCGGCTTCGAGGGAGGGCGGGACCGCTGCGGCCGCCGCCCGGACGTTTGCGGCGGACCGGGCCCCACCTTTCGTGTCGCGCCGCCGCGCCGCCGCACCCACGATTCGCTCCCATGAAATTCGTCTCCACGCGCGGCCAGTCGCCGGCGGTCTCGTTCCTCGAGGCCGTCGCGCTTGGACTCGCCCCGGATGGCGGCCTCTATCTGCCCGAGGCGCTGCCCGATCTCTCGCCGCGCCTGCGCGGCTGGGGCGAGCTGAGCTACGCCGACCTGTGCGCGGAGTTCATGGGCGTGTTCGCGACCGACGTGACGGAGGACGTGCTCGCCCGTCTCGTGCGCCGCTCCTACGGGACGTTTTCGCACCCGGAGATCGCGCCGCTGCGCCGGCTCGACGACAACGTCTACGTGCTCGAGCTCTTCCACGGACCGACCCTCGCGTTCAAGGATTTCGCGCTCCAGCTGCTCGGCAACCTCTACGGCTGGCACTGCGAGCAGACCGGCCGCAGCCTCAACGTCCTCGGCGCCACCTCCGGCGACACCGGCGCCGCCGCGATCCACGGCCTGCTCGGCAAGCCGCGCACCGCCATCTTCATCCTCTATCCCGACGGCCGCGTCTCGCCGCTCCAGGAGCGCCAGATGGCGTGCACCGGCGCGGCCAACGTCTTCGCCCTCGCGCTCGACGGCACGTTCGACGACGCGCAGCGGCTGCTGAAGGACGCGTTCGGCGACCGCGCTTTCGCGGATCCGCTGCATCTCTCCGCGGTCAACTCGATCAACCTGGCGCGCGTGCTCGCGCAGTGCGTCTATTACCTGCACGCCTGGCTGCGCGTGCCCGAGGCGCAGCGCGAGAACGTCGAGTTCGTGGTGCCGACGGGCAACTTCGGCAACGTCTTCGCCGGCTGGCTGCTCGAGCGCATGGGCGTGCCGATCGCCGGCTTCAAGGTCGCGACCAACCAGAACGACATCCTGCACCGCTTCTTCACCACCGGCGAATACCGTGTCGGCACGGTGCAGCCGAGCCTCGCGCCGTCGATGGACATCCAGGTCGCGTCGAACTTCGAGCGCTGGCTCTACTATCATTTTGAAGAGGATGCGGCGCAGGTGCGGGCGGCGATGGACGAGTTGAAGCGGACCGGCGCCACGCGCGTGCCGCGGTTCGACGCGCACGTGTTCAGCTCCTCGCGCTCGACCGACGCCGACATCACGGCGAACATCCGCCGCATCCATGCGCGCTACGGCTACGTGCTCGATCCGCACACGGCCTGCGGCTTCCAGGAGCTGAATCCGGCGCGGACGAGCGTCGTGCTCGCCACCGCGCATCCGGCGAAATTCCCGGAGGCGCTCCGCGCCGCCATCGAGATCGAGCCCACGCACCCGGCGCTCGAGGCGCTGAAGGCGCGGCCGCTCGCCAAGCACGCCCTGCCGGTCGATCTCGCGCAGCTCAAGGCCTTCATCCGCGCGCACGGCGTGTGATTGGGTGATTGCGCGCGGCGGTCCGGCGCCTAGCGTGGCGCGCGTCGTTTCCGCGACGCCTACCCCTATGAAGCTCTTCCACGCCGCCGGCCTGCTCATCGCGGGCGCTCTGGGTTCTCTCGTTTGCGGGGCGCAGACCTCGCCGCTCGCGCCCGACATCCCGGCGAAGTTCACGCCCCCGACCGAGGCCTACGATTACGTGAAACGCGTCGAGATGATCCCGATGCGCGACGGCGTGAAGCTCTACACCGTCATCGTCGTGCCGAAGGGCGCGCGGAACGCGCCCATCCTCCTCACGCGCACGCCCTACGACGCCGCGACCCGCGCCAGCCGCACGAAGTCGCCGCGCCTGCTCGCGACGCTCCCGCTGGCCGACGAAGTGTTCGCCGCCGACGGCTACATCCGCGTCTACCAGGACGTGCGCGGCAAGCACGGCTCCGAGGGCGACTACGTCATGACGCGTCCGCCGCGCGGCCCGCTGAACGGCAGCGCGGTCGACCACACCACCGACGCGTGGGACACGATCGACTGGCTGGTGAAGAACGTCCCCGAGTCCAACGGCCGCGTCGGCATGATCGGCTCCTCCTACGAGGGCTTCACGGTCGTGATGGCCCTGCTCGACCCGCATCCGGCGCTGAAGGTCGCCGCGCCGGAAAGCCCGATGATCGACGGCTGGATGGGCGACGACTGGTTTCACTACGGCGCGTTCCGCCAGGTGAATTTCGACTACTTCACCGGTCAGCTCGGGGCCAAGGGCAAGGGGGATCCCGCGATTCGCGGCAGCGTCGACGACTACGACCTCCTGCGCCGCCTCGGCTCGGCCGGGGCCTTCGCGCACTTCACCGGCATCGATCAGCTCGCGTGGTGGCAGAAGCTGGTCGAGCACCCGAGCTACGACGCGTTCTGGCAGGAGCAGGCGCTCGACCGCCTGCTCGCCCGGGTGCCGCTGAAGGTGCCGACGCTCTGGCTGCAGGGCCTGTGGGACCAGGAGGACATCTGGGGCGCGGTCCACGCCTACCCGGCGATGGAGGCGAAGGACACCCACAACACGATGAACTTCCTCGTGCTCGGCCCGTGGTTCCACAGCCAGATCAACCGCACCGGCACCGCGCTCGGGCCGCTGCAGTGGGACGGCGACACCGCCCTGCAAGTGCGGCGCGACATCATCAAGCCGCTCTTCGACCAATACCTGAAGGACCGCGCGCCGCGCGCCGCGACGCCGCCGGTCCTCGTCTACAACACCGGCGAGAAACAATGGGAGAGACACGACCGCTGGCCGCGCGCCGGCGGCGACAGCGGAGTGGCGCCGACGCCCGTCTACCTGGGGGCCAACGGCGGGCTGAGCTTCACCGCGCCGGCCGAGCCGGCCGCGTTCGACGAATACGTCTCCGATCCCGCCAAGCCTGTGCCGTATCTGCCGCGCCCGGTGAAATTCAGCGACGGCGAGGCGTGGCGCCGCTGGCTCGTCACCGACCAGCGCTTCGTCGCGGACCGTCCCGATGTGCTCGTCTACCAGACCGAGCCGCTCGCCCAGCCCGTGCGCCTCGCCGGCGCCCCCGTCGTGCACTTGGTCGCTTCGACGACCGGCACCGACAGCGACTGGGTGGTGAAGATCATCGACGTCTTCCCGGACGAGGTGCCGTCGCAGCCGGAGCTGGGCGGCTACCAGCTGCCGGTCTCGATCGAGATCTTCCGCGGCCGCTACCGCACGAGCTTCGAGAAGCCCGCGCCGCTCGAGCCGGGCAAGCCGCTCGCCTACACCTTCGCGCTGCCGCCGGTGAACCACGTCCTCCTGTCCGGGCACCGCCTGATGGTGCAGATCCAGTCGACGCTGTTCCCGCTCTACGACCGCAACCCGCAGCAGTTCGTCCCGAACATCTTTCTCGCCTCGCCCGGCGACTACGTGAAGGCCACGCAGCGCATCTATCGCGGCGCCGGCGGCACCCGCATCGACCTGCCCGTGGTCCAGTGACCGGCGCGGCCCGCGAGCGCCGGGACCGCGCCGACGAAATTCGGGGTTCGCCGGCGCTGCAGGCTGGCGCGGGCGCCTTCTCGCTGCCATCGGTGAACGCGTGAGGTTCCAGGATCACTTTTCGAATCAGGCCGCGGCCTACGCGCGGTCGCGGCCGACGTATCCCGTCGCGCTCTTCGACGCCCTGGCGCGCCTCGCGCCCGCTCGCGGCCTGGCGTGGGACTGCGGCACCGGCAACGGCCAGGCGGCGGTGGCGCTCGCGGCGCATTTCCAGCGCGTGATCGCGACGGAGCCGAGCGAGGCCCAGCTGGCCGCCGCCACGCCGCATCCGCGGGTGGTTTACCGGCGCAGCGCCGAGCTCGCGCCGACCGTGCGCGACCAGACGGTCGACCTCGTGACCGCGGCGCAGGCGGCGCACTGGTTCGACCGCCCGAAGTTCTACGCCGAGGTGCGGCGCGTGCTGCGGCCCGGCGGGATCGTCGCCCTGTGGAGCTACTGGCTCGCGCGCGTCGATCCGGCGATCGATCGCGTCATCGACCGGTTCTACGCGGAGACGACCGGGCCCTACTGGCCGCCGGAGCGCGTGCACATCGAGCGCCGCTATCGCGATTTCGATTTTCCCTTCGCCGAGTTGCCGTTCCCGCCCCTGGTGATCACGCGCGAGTGGACCGCCGCGGATCTCGCCGGGTTTCTCGCCAGCTGGTCGGCCGTCGATCGCTACCGGCAGGCGCGCGGCGAGGACCCGATCCCGGCGGTGGCGGCCGAGCTGGGCGCGCTGTGGGGCGCGGGCCGGCGCACCGTGAGCTGGGAGATGTTCGGACGCATCGGCCGGGTGGAGGCCGGCGTGGCGCGCGTCACAGCAACGGCGCCAGCAGGCGGCTGAGTTCCTCGCCCAGGGTAGGGAAGAACCGCGGCCGCGCGGTCGACGGCATCGGCTTGCAGTGCGCGAACACGTCGCGCATCCACGTGGCCAGCCGGGCGGTGTCGCCCGGCGAGTAGGTGACGGCGGCGACCTCGAAGTTCACGAACAGCGAGCGCAGGTCCATGTTGGCGGAGCCCCACAGGCCGGCCGATTCGTCGACGAGGATGGCCTTGGCGTGGTTCATGCCCGGGCCGTAGAAAAGCACGCGCACGCCGGCCTGCTGGAGCTCGCGCAGGTAGTGGCGGCGGGCGAGGTCGGTGATGGGGTGATTCGAGCGCGCCGGCACGACCAGGCGGATGTCGATCCCCGCCCGCGCCTGCACCATGAGCGAGCGCTGCAGCACCTCGTCGGGGATGTAGTAGGGCGTGACGATCCAGACGCTGCGCTCGGCCTGCTGCACGAGCGAGAGGATGCCTTCGTAGAGCGGGTCGCCGGCGACGTCCGGCCCGCTGGCGACGATCTGCAGCTCGCTCGGGCCCACGGCGGCCGGCACGCCGACGGGCAGCGCGTCGTGCAGCCGCGCGATAGGCTGCCCGCTGGCGTAGGCCCAGTCGGCGAGGAAGATTTCGTCCAACAGGCTGACGGCCGGCCCCTCGATGACAGCGCCGAAGTCGCGGAAGCGCCGCTTCAGGGGCGTGGGGCCCATGTATTCGACCGCGAGGTTGCGTCCGCCGATCGCGGCGGCGCGGTGGTCGAAGACGGCGATCTTGCGGTGATTGCGGAGATTGGCCGAGCCGCGCGTCTGGAGCGGCAGCATGGGCATGAACGACACGACCTCGCCTCCGGCCCGGCGGATCGGGTCGCAGAAGGAGCCGTTGGTGAAGAAGCAGCCGAGCGAGTCGAGCAGGAGGCGGACCTTCACCCCTCGCGGGCGCGCTGCGCCAGCAGCTTCACGATCCGCCGGCCGACCGCGTCGCGGCCGAGGATGAAGGTCATGATGTGGATCGTGTGCCGGGCCTCGAGGATCTGGCGCTCGAAATGGTGAAAGGCCTCCTCGCCCGACGCGACGAACTCGACCCGGTTGCCGCTCACGGGCGGGCAGGCGCCGTTGAGCGTGAGCACGCGCGCGGCGAAGGTCTGGGCGGCGGGGGAGGGGGCACGCCGGGCACGATCGGGCAGAGGCGGGCCTTGGTGGCGGCGAGGCGCCGGAGCTTGCGGCCGCCGAGCAGGAGGAACAGCGGCACCCCGAGATACGGCACGAACGCGATGGCGAGCAGCCACGCGAAGGTGTTGCCCGGCTGCTTGCGCTCGCTCATCAGCCGCGCGATGGCGAAGAACGCGAGCAGGAAGCCGAGCACGGTCAGCACGTGCGGCAGGACGCCGAAGATCCACGGGTGCTGCCTGGCGGTATCGACTGCCTGCTCGAGCGACGGATCCATCGCCGCGATCTAAGTCGCCTCCGGGCGGCGAGGCAAGGAGTCCGCCGCGACAAAGCGACTGCCGCGGACCCGGCGCGGGCCCCGTTGCGGGAGCTGCGCGCGACCGCGCGCCCGCTCCCGGGCAGCGGCCAGCGGGGAATTTGAGATGGAGTCTAGTGTTAGACTCGTGAAGGCTTTGCCGCGCGACCGGCGAAAAGACTACGCCATGTGCATCGGCGCAACTCGCGTCACCACCCCTCAACCCCTCGACACGCACGCGAGCCTCCCCCGGTCTCGCCGTGTTATCAAGCAACCTCAGACCTACGCTGTAAGGTATGAAAACCCCGACTAGAATCGCCTTGGCCGCCCTGCTCGCATCGGGAGGCTGGCCGCTCGGAGCGCAGACCGTCGCTCCTACGAAGACTACCCCGCCGGAAGAGGAAGAGGCCGTCGTCCTCTCGCCGTTCGAAGTCCAGGTGCAGAAGGACAACGGCTATCAGGCGACCGAGACGCTCGCTGGCACGCGCATCCGCACCGACCTGAAGGACGTCGGCGGCGCGCTCTCCGTCTACACGAAGGAATTTCTCAAGGACATCGGTGCGACCGACAACGCCTCGCTGCTCCAATACACGACGAACGCCGAAGTGGCGGGCACCCGCGGCACCTACGCGGGCCTCGGCAACGGCACGAGCGTCGACGAAAGCGCGAACCTGCGCGCGCCCGGCAGCGCCCAGCGCGTCCGCGGCCTGGCCTCGGCCGACAACACCCGCGACTTCTTCGTCACCGACCTGCCGTGGGACTCCTACAACGTCGACCGCATCGACATCCAGCGCGGCCCGAACTCGATTCTCTTCGGCCTCGGCAGCCCGGCCGGCATCGTGAACGCCTCCACCCGCTCCGCCGAGTGGCGCAACAAGGGCCAGGTCGAAGCCCGCTTCGGCTCCTACGGCAGCGCGCGCGGCACCCTCGATGTCAACCAGGTGCTCATCCCGAAGGTCCTCGCGCTGCGCCTCGACGCGATGGCCAGCAACGAGAAATACCAGCAGGAGCCGGCCTTCCAGAACGACCGCCGCTACTACGGCGCGCTGCGTTTCGAGCCGCAGCTCTTCGGCAAGGATTTCCACACCTCGATCCGCGCCAACTACGAGTATGGCGACATCAAGGCCAACCGCCCGCGCATCGTCCCGCCGAACGACAGCATCACGCCGTGGTTCCGCGCCGTGGATGCCACCAGCCTCAACGGCGGCATGGGCAAGTATACCGTGAACAACGGCTACGAGATCGGCGCCCAGCCGACGACCGTCAGCCCCTGGCTCTCCGGCTACGGTGACCAGCAGCAGCCGCTCTACATCATCGACGGCGCGACGGGCAACCTGCAGCGCGTCTACGCCGGCTACATCAACACCGGCGCGCGCAACAACGACGGCACGATCCGCACCTCCGGCCAGAGCCTCCTCGGCCAGCGCTTCTCCGGCACGCTCTTCGGCCTCGCCAGCCTCAGCTCCTACGCGACCAACGCCAATCTCCCCGGTGCCGCCTACGGCCAATACCGCCAGGCCTCGCTCCTCGACCCGACCGTCTTCGACTTCTACAACAAGCTCCTCGACGGCCCGACGAAGAAGGAGTTCGAGCACTGGAACGCCTACAACCTCACGCTCAACCAGACGGGCTTCGACGACCGTCTCGGCGTGGAGGTGAACTACGACCGCCAGAAATACAAGCGCGGCGGCGAATCCCTCATCACCAATCCGACGATCAGCATCGACATCCTGCGCAACTGGCAGGACCTCTCGGCCAACTCCAACTACGGCCGTCCCTTCGTCGTCGGCGGCCCCGGCGGCGGCAACTCCTACGAGAGCGACCGCCGCTACGTTCGCGGTTCGCTCTTCGGCGAGGTGCGGGCGAAGGACTTCTTCGATCCCAACGGCTTCCTCGCGAAGCTCCTCGGCAAGCAGCGCTTCAACGGCGTCTACAGCAACGAAAAGTATTCCACCGAGAACCGCAGCTGGCTCATGTTCGCCAACGATCAGGCCTGGGCGGCCTTCTGGAACCGCACCGACGGCAGCACGTCCTCGCTCACCGACCGCGGACCGATGGGCATCATCTACCTCGGCAACTCGCTCGCGAACGCCTCCAGCGCCTCCGGCGCCAACATCCCGGGCGTCGGCGCGCCTGTCACGCTCCCCGACTCGAAGGTCTACTTCTTCGACTCCACTTGGATCGGCGGCACCAATTACTCCGCTCCCTGGACCGTGCCGGCCGACCTGGCGCCGATCTTCGACTCCAACGCCACCACGCAGGCCTCCAACCCGGCCAACTACGTCGGCTGGAACTCCAACCGCACGCTCAACCTGATGCGCTATGCGGACGGCAACGACCTCCGCCTCCTCACCAAGGCGCAGAAATCGCTCCGCGTCACCAAGTCCTACGCCGGTTCCTGGCAGGGCTATTTCTGGAACGATGCCCTCGTCACGACCATGGGCTGGCGCTACGACGTCGTGAAGGGCAAGGGCGTCACCGCCCTGCCGGTCTCCACCAACCGCAGCATCCTGAACCTGGCCTCCTACAACCTGCCGGCCGAATACCCGGCCAACCAGATCTTCAAGGATCACTCGGTCAGCGGCGGCGCCGTGCTGCACATCAACAAGCTCTTCCAGAAGGATCCGCTGCCGATCAACGTCAGCTTCTCCTACAGCAAGTCCGACAACTTCCAGGTCACCGACACGCGCCGCGACATCTACGGCAACGCCATCGGCAACCCGACCGGCAAGACCAAGGACTACGGCATCCTTCTGTCCACCAAGGACGGCAAGTATTCGTTCCGCGGCGTGAAGTATGAGACCAGCCTCTTCAACGGCAACACGACGCTCAACAACGACGGCCTCGGTCGCGTCGTCCAGCAGGGCCTCCGCTTCCGCAACGTCTTCCTCTATAAACTCTCGAACTACCCGTGGACCTCGCGCGAGCAGTCGCAGGACCGCAACACCTGGGCGACCGCCTGGGTGAACGCCGCGGGCCGTCCCGTCGCCGCCGGCTCGGTCGCCAGCGGCCCCACCGGCTCGACCCTCGAGTCGCAGGCCCAGGCCGACGCCCACCGCGACGCCTCCATCCGCGCCTGGAACGAGATCCAGAAGACGCTCGCCGCGAAGGGCTACTTCGCCGCGTGGGGCTACACGCCCACCACCGCCACGGCGCTGACCGATCGCACCACCTACGAGGGCACGCTCAGCGGCATCGATCCCGCCTCGCAATACCAGCCCGATCCCGCGACCGTCTTCGCCTACGGCTTCACCGCCCCGCAGGGCTTCGCCGTCACGGCCGACACCGTCTCGAAGGGCTACGAGTTCGAGCTCACGGCCAATCCGCTCCCGAACTGGCGCATCTCCTTCAACGCCGCCAAGACCACCGCCGTCCGCGACAACGTCGGCGGCGCGGTGCTCGACGACTTCGTCAGCTACATGGACACCCAGATGGCCGGCGTCGCCGGCGACATGCGCCAGTTCTCCGGCGGCTACGTGGCCGGCAACGAGGTGCGCGCGATCTGGAACTCCTGGCGCGGCCAATACACGCTCATGAAGCTCCAGCAGGGCGCCGCCGCCTCCGAGCTCCGCAAGTGGCGCTACAACGTCGTCACGAACTACTCGTTCCGCAAAGGCTGGCTCAAGGGCGCCGGCGTCGGTGGCAGCTACCGCTGGCAGGACAAGGTCGTCATCGGCTACCCGGTCATCGCCGGCTCGGGCAGCCAGGCGAGCTTCGACCTCAACCAACCCTACTACGGCCCCTCCGAGGACGCCATCGACCTCTGGACCAACTACGAGCGCAAGCTCACCAAGACCATCAACTGGAAGATCCAGCTCAACGTGCGCAACGCCTTCGCCAAGGAAGGCCTGATCCCGGTCTCCGTCCAGCCCGACGGCAAGACCTGGGCCACCGTGCGCGTGAAGCCCGTCCAGGAATGGTTCGTCACGAACACGTTCTCGTTCTAAGGTAGATGCGAGCCCGGCTCTTCATGGGGCAGGAGCCGGGCTTTGCTGTCGCTAATCACCCGCTTCATGGCGGCCTGCTGACGCCCGATCCCGGCGCGCTTGGCCGGCCGCCTTCCCCCGCCAACTTCACCTGATTCCTTCCCGCCGCGCCCCTCCGCCGATGCTCGCCGCCGCGAAACGCCTCCTTTCTCCGCTCTGGCCGTTCGCTGCCTGCGCGCTGCTCGTGCTGGTCGCGCCGCTCCCCGCCGCCGAGCGCTGGGTCGGCACCTGGGCCACCGCGCCGCTGCCCGAGGCGCCCGGCGCCGACACGCCCGCCCTCGCCGGCGCGACGTTCCGCCAGGTCATCCACGTTTCTCTCGGCGGCTCCAAGGTCCGCCTGCGTCTCTCCAACGCCTTCGGCGCCTCCGCGCTCACCCTGCACGGCGTCCACCTCGCGCTCGCCGCGCCCGACGGCGCGCTCCAGCCCGGCACCGACCGCACCCTGACGTTCTCCGGCCGCCCGACGGTCACCATCCCCGCCGGCGCGTCCTTCGTCTCGGACCCGCTGGATTTCCCGCTCGCGCCGCAGGCCGACGTCGCGATCTCGATCCACTTCGCGCAACTCCCGGAGAAACTCACCGCCCATCCCGGCGCGCGCACGCGCTCCTACCTGCAGCCCGGCGACGCGCTCGCCGCCGCGGCGCTACCGGAGGCGAAGACGTCCACGCGCTGGTATTTCCTCAGCGGCCTCGATGTCCTCACCGACGCCCCACGCGCCGCCGCGCTCGTGCTGCTCGGCGACTCGATCACCGACGGCTACGGCACCACCACCGACCGGAACAATCGCTGGCCCGACGAGTTCGTCCGCCGCCTCCAGGCGCGGGCGGACGCCCCCGCGCTCGGCGTCCTCAACCTCGGCATCGGCGGCAACCGCCTGCTGCGCGACGGCCTGGGGCCGAACGCCCTCGCGCGCTTCGACCGCGACGTGCTCGCCCAGAGCGGCGCGCGCTGGCTCCTCGTCTTCGCCGGCATCAACGACCTCGGCACCCGCCTCGACGCGCGCCAGAAGGGCGGCGACTTCGCCTCGGCCGAGGACATCGTCGCCGCCTTCCAGCAGCTCGTCGCGCGCGCCCACAGCCGCGGTCTCCGCGTGATCGGCGCCACCCTCACGCCCTACGAGGGCGCCGGATTCTACTTCACCCCCGATGGCGAGGCCGACCGCCAGAAGATCAACGACTGGATCCGGCACAGCGGCAGCTTCGACGCCGTCGCCGACTTCGACGCCGCGCTGCGCGACCCGCAAAACCCGTCGCGCCTCGCGCCGGAGTTCGACAGCGGCGACCACCTTCATCCCTCGCTTGCCGGCTACGCGCGCCTCGCCGCCGCGCTCGATCCGAGCCTGTTCACGCCCTGAAAAATTTCGTATGAGTATGTCGTCGCCCGTGACCATCCCGCTTTACCTCGATCCCTCCGCTCCGCTCAGCGCCCGCATCGCCGACCTCACCGGCCGCCTGACCCTCGAGGAGAAGATCAACTTTCTCGGCCACGAGAACGGCCCGGTCGAACGCCTCGGCCTCCCGGCCTACAACTGGTGGAGCGAGGCCTGCCACGGCGTCGGCCGCAACGGCCGCGCCACCGTCTTCCCGCAGGTCATCGCGCAGGCGGCGACGTGGAACCGCGAGCTCATCCAGCGCATCGCCACCGCCGTCTCCGACGAGGCGCGGGCCAAGCATCACGCCGCCGCGCGCGCGGGCTTCCACGGCCAGCAATACCAGGGGCTCACGTTCTGGACGCCCAACATCAACATCTTTCGCGACCCGCGCTGGGGCCGCGGCCAGGAAACGTTCGGCGAGGATCCGTATCTCACCGGCGAGCTCGGCCTCGCCACCGTCCGCGGCCTGCAGGGCGACGACGCGCGCCACATGAAGGTGGCCGCCTGCGCCAAGCACTTCGCCGTTCACTCCGGCCCGGAGCACGAGCGTCACGAGTTCGACGCCCATCCGTCGCCCAAGGACCTCTACGAAACCTACCTGCCGGCCTTCGAGAAACTGGTCCGCGGCGGCGTCGAGGCCGTCATGGGCGCCTACAACCGCGTGCTGGGCGAGCCGGCCTGCGCCAGCAAGTTCCTCCTCGACGAGACGCTGCGGAAGCGCTGGGGCTTCCAGGGCCACGTGGTCAGCGACTGCGGCGCGATCGACGATTTCCACCGCCACCACAAGGTCACGCCGGATTCCGCCGCCTCCGCCGCCCTGGCCGTGCGCAATGGCTGCGATCTCAACTGCGGCTGCACCTACAACGACCTCATCCTCGCCGTCCGCGCCGGCCAGATCACCGAGGCGGAAATCGACACCGCGCTCGGCCGCCTGCTCGCGACGCGCTTCAAGCTCGGCCTGTTCGACCCGGCCGAGTCCGTGCGCTGGACAAAAATCCCCGAGTCGGTGATCGACTCCCCGAACACCGCGCGCTCGCCCGCCGCGCCGCTGCCGAGTCGTTCGTCCTGCTCAAGAACAAGGACAACCTCCTGCCGCTCCCCGCCGCGCCGCGCAGCATGCTCGTGGTCGGCCCGACCGCGGCGAACATCGGCGCCATGCTCGGCAATTACTACGGCGTCAGCTCCCGCATCGTCACCTTCATGGAGGGCCTCGTCGCCCGCGTGCCCGAGGGCTGCCGCGTGATGTATCGCCCCGGGTGCCCGCTGTCCCAGCCCGGCGCGCCGGGCGTGAACTACACCTTCGGCGACTCCGCCATGGCGGAGATCGTCGTCGCCGTGCTCGGCCTCGACCCGACGCTCGAGGGCGAGGAGGGCGACACCGTCGCCTCGCCGGTCGGCGGCGACCGCGTGCGCATCGAGCTGCCGGAGAACCAGCGCGCCTTCCTCAAGGAGCTTCGCGCCAACTCCAAGAAACTCATCCTCGTCCTCACCGGCGGCAGCGCCCTCGCCATCCCGGAGGAGCACGACCTCGCCGACGCCGTGCTCTACGCCTGGTATCCCGGCTGTGAAGGCGGCGCCGCGCTCGCCGACGTGCTCTTCGGCGACCTCGCGCCCTCGGGCCGCCTGCCGGTCACCGTGCCGCGCCGCACCGAGGACCTGCCGGCGTTCAACGACTACGCGATGCGCGGCCGCACCTACAAGTTCGCCGCGGCCGAGCCGCTCTATCCGTTCGGCTTCGGCCTCGGCTACGCCCGGATCGCCTACGAGTCGCTCACGCTCTCGCACCGCGCGCTGAAGGACGGCGCCGCGCTCGAGGTGCGGGCCACCGTGCGCAACACCAGCGGCGTCGCCGCGCAGGAAACCGTGCAGTGCTACCTGATCCCGCCGGCCGGCGCCGACGCGCCGCGCGCGACCCTCGTCGAGTTCGCCAAGCTCCACCTCGCCGCGCACGCGACCGCCGAGGTGCGCTTCACGCTCGGCGCCGACGCGCTGCGGCAGGTCGACGTCCGCGGCGAACGCGTCTGGCGCCCCGGCACCTACCAGATTCTCGTCGGCGCCGCCTCGCCCGGCCCGCGCGCGCAGGCGCTCGGCGCCCCGGCGCCGGTGACGGCCGCGCTGCGGCTGGATTGAGTCCGCCGCCCCGATCGGCGCATCCTCTTCCCATGAAGCCATCCCTCGTTGCCGGCGCGGCCCTGCTCGCGCTGTCCATGGCCGCAGCCCTGCCCGCCGCCGAAGTGCCGCATCTCCGCGCCCAGGGCACGGCGCGGCAGCTGATCGTCGACGGCCAGCCGTTCCTCGTGCGCGGCGGCGAGCTCGGCAATTCCAGCGGCGAGCCGGACTTCCTTCGTCCGTCCTGGCCGAAGCTGAAGGCGATGAACCTCAACACCGTGGTCGCTCCGGTGTCGTGGGACCTGATCGAGCCGCAGGAAGGGAAGTTCGACTTCGCCACCGTCGACGGCCTGCTCGCCGACGCGCGCGCGCACGGCCTGCGCCTCGTGCTGCTGTGGTTCGGCTCGTGGAAGAACAGCATGTCGTGCTACGCCCCCGCCTGGGTGAAGGCCGATCCCGCGCGCTTCCCGCGTTCCCAGGACTCGGCCGGACGCGGCATGGAGGTCCTCTCGCCCTTCCACGCCGTCAACCGCGACACCGACACCCGCGCCTTCGTCGCGCTGCTGCGGCACCTCAAGGCCGCCGATCCGCAGCACACGGTCGTCATGGTGCAGGTCGAAAACGAGATCGGCATGATCCCCGAGGCGCGCGACCACAGTCCGGACGCGGAGAAAGCCTTCGCCGGACCGGTGCCGGCGGCGCTGATGGATTACCTGGCGAAGAACCGGGCCACGCTCGCGCCGGAGCTGCTCGCCACCTGGAACGCCGCCGGCGGCCGCACCGCCGGCACCTGGGCGGAGGTCTTCGGTTCCGGTCCCGCGGGCGAGGAGATCTTCATGGCCTGGCATTTCGCGCTCTACGTGCAGCACGTGGCGGCGGCGGGCAAGGCGGAGCTGCCGCTGCCGATGTTCGCCAACGCCGCGCTCATCCGTCCCGGCTACCAGCCCGGCCAGTATCCGAGCGCGGGCCCGCTCCCGCACCTGATCGACGTCTGGCGCGCCGCGGCCCCGGCGCTCGATTTCCTCGCGCCCGACATCTACTTCCAGAATTTCAGCTCCTGGGCGCAGGCCTACACGCGCAGCGGCAACCCGCTGTTCATCCCCGAGGCGCTGCGCTGCCCCGAGGCGGCGGTGAACGCGCTCTACGCCTTCGGCCAGCTCGACGCGATCGGCTTCAGCCCGTTCGCGATCGAGTCGAGCACCGAACCCGGCGCCGGCTACCTGACGGCGAGCTTCGATCTCGTGCGGCAACTCACGCCGCTGCTGGCGGAGAAACAGGGGCGCGGACAGATGGCGGGTTTCCTCCAGGAAAGCGCGGAGAGCAAGCAGCCCCAGCAGGTGCGGCTCGGGCGCTGGATCCTGCGCGCCTCGTTCGAGCGCGCGGCGCCGCCGCAGCTGGCGGACGGCCTCGCGGTCGTGATCGGCACCGAGAACTCCGCGCTCGCCGCCGGCGGGCGCGCGGGCACGGCCCCCGCGGGCGGGCTCGTGATCGCGCTGGGCGAGGACGAGTTCCTGTTTGCCGGCATCGGGCTCACCGTGACCTTCGCGTCGACCGAGGGCGGGCAGCAGGCGGGCATCCTCAGCTGCGCCGAAGGCCGCTTCGAAAACGGCGAATGGCAGCACCTGCGCTGGCTCAACGGCGACCAGACGCATCAGGGCCGCCATATCCGGCTCGAGCCGGGCCGCTTCGCGCTCCAGCGCGTGAAGCTCTACCGCTATCGCTGATGCTCCCATGCCAACCCGCGTGCGAAACTGGCTCCCGCTTCTCGCCGCGCTCGTGAGCTTCGGCGCCGCCGCGGCGGCGCCGGTCAAGCGAGTCGCGCTGGTCTTCGACGACGGCCCCGTGCCGGCGAATGCCGAGCCGCTGCTCGCGCTCCTCGCGCAGGAGCAGGTCCGCGTGACCTTCTCGCTCGTCGGCGAGCGCGTGGCCGAGAATCCCGCCCTGGCGAAGACGATCGCCGCGGCCGGACACGAGATCGCGAACCACTCGCAGGCGCATGCGCATCCGCGCGACCTGGACGACGCGGCGCTCGACCGCGAGGTGGCCGACGCCCAGAGCCGCCTCACGGCCGCCGCGGGCGTCGCGCCGCGCTGGTATTGGCCGCCGTTCATCGAGGTCGACGACCGTGTGCGCGCCGCCGTGGCCCGCGCCGGCCTCACGCTCTACGACACGAGCCGCCTGGTGGTGTCCAAGGACTACGACCGCTCCGTCGGCGCGGACGAGATCTACCGCCTCGCGACGACCGGCGTCCGGGACGGCTCGGTCATCCTGTTTCACGAGTGGCGCGCGGAGACGCGGCAGCAGCTGCCGGCGATCCTCGCGGAGCTGCGCCGCCAGGGGTGCGCTTTCCTCACCTTCAGCCAGCTCGCGGATGCCCTCGCGGCGGACGCGAAGGCGCCGGCCGGCGCGACGATCCCGGCCGGCGGCTCGGGGATCCAGGCGGCGAAGCTCTCCGACTACCGCTCCACCGCCGGCGACGGCAACTGGAACGCGATCAAGTTCGAGACCGTCAACGCGGCCGGGCCGGGCTTCAGCCAGGCCCTGCACGTCGAGACGCTCCGCGACGTCAGCCCGCCGTGGGCGATCGAGGTGCGTGCGTCGCTGGAAAAGAAGGTCCGCAAGGGCGACGTCGCGCTCGTGCGCTTCTACGCGCGGGCGCTCTCGTCGAGCGACGAGACCGGCGCGGGCCAGGTGCGCGTGGCGGTGCAGCGCGCGGGCGGCGATTACCACCGCAGCCTCGACAGCACGGTGCAGATGCGCGGCGACTGGCAGGAGTTCCTGCTCCCGTTCCGGTTCGAGCACGACTATGCGGCGCTCGAGACGGAGCTGACCTTCGGCTTCGGTTTCAAGCGGCAGGTGGTCGAGATCGGCGGCATCGAGGTGCTCAATTTTGGCGACAAGGTCGGCCTCGCCGCGCTGCCGAAGACGAAGTTCACCTACGCCGGCCGCGAACCGGATGCCCCCTGGCGCCAGGAGGCGCTGGCCCGAATCGAGCAGGTGCGGAAATCGAATTTCGTCATCGAGGTGCGCGATGCCGCCGGGCAGCCCGTGGGCGGCTATGCCGTGCGCGTCGAGCAGGTGCGCAGCGCCTTCCACTTCGGCACGGCGCTGGAGCTGGCGCGGATCGCAGGCGACCGGCCCGAGGACCGGAAATACCGCGAGGTCGCAAAGGAGCTGTTCAACGCCGCCAGCCCCGAGGACGACTTGAAATGGTCCGCCTGGATCGGCGAGGGCAAGGGCACCGCGACGCGCGAGCAGTCGCTCGCGGCGCTGCGCTGGCTGCGCGCGAACGGCTTTCATGTGCGCGGCCACGTGCTCGTCTGGCCCGGCTGGAAGAACCTGCCGGAGTCGATCCGCCAGTTGAAGGGCACGAAGCAGCAGGCGCAGATTCCCGAGCGGGTGCGGCAGCACATCGCCGACATCACCGCGGCAACGCGCGACACCGTGCAGGAGTGGGACGTGCTCAACGAGCCCTACGACAACCACGACCTGATGGCGCTCTTCGGCACGGACATCATGGTGGATTGGTTCAAGGCCGCAGCGGCCGGCGCCGCACCGGGCGCGCCGCTCTACCTGAACGACTACGCGAACCACGACCTCGTGGCCGACAAGCCGCACTGCCTGGATTTCTTCAAGGTCGTCCAGTTCCTCCTCAGCAAGCAGGCCCCGCTCGGCGGCCTCGGCCTGCAGGGGCACATCAGCGCGCAGCCGAATCCGCCGGCCCACGTGCTCGCGACGCTCGATGTCTACGCGGAGCTGAAGCTGCCGATCCGCATCACCGAGTTCGATGTCGACACCGAGGACGAGCAGCTGCAGGCGGACTACACGCGCGACTTCCTCATCCTCGCCTACAGCCACCCGAGCGTCGTGGGCGTGCAGCACTGGGGCTTCTGGGCGCCGACGCACTGGCGACCCAAGGCCGCGATGTTCCGCGCCGACTGGTCGGAGAAGCCCTCGGCCAAGGTCTACCGCGATCTCGTGCTGCGCCAGTGGCGCACACGGCTGCAGGGCCAGGCCGGCGCCAAGGGCAAGGTGGCCGGCCGCGGCTTCCACGGCGATTACGTCGTGACCGTGGAGAAGGACGGCCAGCGCGCCGAACAGACGTTCACCTTGCGCCCCGGGGAGGCGAAAACCAGCGTCGTGCTCACGCTGCCATGAGATTCCGTCGTGCGCTCCTGCTGCTCTCGCTCGCGCTCTGCGCCGGTGGCGTCGCGCGCGCGGCCGCGCCGGCGGCGGTGCTTGCCGCCGGAGAGCCGGGCGGGCTGACGCTCGCGACCGACGGGAAGGTCGCGCCGCTGTTCGTCGCGGCTGACGACTGGCCCGGGGTGCGGCGCGCCGCGGGCGACCTGCGCGCGGACCTTGAGCGCGTGACCGGTCACGCCCCGGCGCTCTCGACGGGCACGCCGGCGGGGACGGAGGTCGTCCTGATCGGCACGGTCGGGAAAAGCGCGCTGATCGACGGCCTCGTCGCGCGCGGCAAGCTCGACGCCAGCGCGATCCGCGGCCGCTGGGAGGCGTTCCAGCTCGAGGTGGTCGAGCAGCCGTTGCCCGGCGTGGCGCGCGCGCTCGTGATCGCCGGCAGCGACAAGCGCGGCACGATTTACGGCCTCTACGAGCTCTCCGCGCGCATCGGCGTGTCGCCGTGGTATTGGTGGGCGGACGTGCCGGTGACGCGCCGCGACACGCTGGCCGTCGCGCCGGGGCGGCACGTCGAACCCGGTCCGACGGTGAAATACCGCGGCATTTTCCTCAACGACGAGGCGCCTGCGCTCACCGGCTGGGCGCAGGAGAAGTTCGGCGGGCTGAACCGCGAGTTCTACGCGCACGTCTTCGAGCTGATCCTCCGCCTGCGCGGCAACTACCTCTGGCCGGCGATGTGGAACAACGCCTTCAACGAGGACGATCCGGAGAATCCCCGCCTCGCGGACGAATTCGGCATCGTCATGGGCACCTCGCACCACGAGCCGATGATCCGCTCGCAGCAGGAGTGGAAGCGGCACGGCCGCGGCGCCTGGAACTACGCGACAAACGGCGAGGGACTGCGGCAATTCTGGGCCGACGGCGTGCGCCGCAATCGCGGGTTCGAGAGCCTGGTCACGATCGGCATGCGCGGCGACGGCGACGAGGCGATGTCGGAGGAGACGAACGTCGCGCTCTTGGAGAAGATCGTCGCCGACCAGCGCGAGATCCTGCGCCGCGAGACCGGCCGCGCCCCCGAGCAGGTGCCGCAGCTCTGGGCGCTCTACAAGGAGGTGCAGGCCTACTACGAGCACGGCATGCGCGTGCCGGACGACGTGACGCTGCTGTGGTGCGACGACAACTGGGGCAATATCCGCCGCCTGCCGACGCCGGAGGAACGCAAGCGCGCCGGCGGCGCGGGCGTCTACTATCACTTCGACTACGTTGGCGAACCGCGGAACTACAAGTGGCTGAACACCGTCCCGCTGACGAAAATCTGGGAGCAGATGCACCTGGCGCGGGAGTATGGCGCCGACCGCATCTGGATCGTGAACGTCGGCGACCTCAAGCCGATGGAGTTCCCCATCGAGTTCTTCCTCTCCTATGCCTGGCGGCCGGACGCGATCGCCTACGGGCAGCTCGAGGACTGGGCGCGCGCGTGGGCGGCGCGGCAGTTCGGCGCGGCGCCTGCGGCCGAGATCGCCGCCCTGATCAACGGCTACACCAAGCTCAACAGCCGGCGGAAACCCGAGCTGCTCGAGCCGGAGACGTTCAGCGTGGTCAATTACCGCGAGGCCGAGCGCGTGCTGGCCGAGTGGCGCGCCCTCGAGGCGCGGGCGCAGCGCGTGGGGGCGGCCCTGCCCGCGGCGGCGCAGGCGGCTTTCCATCAACTGGTGCGCCACCCGATCGAGGCGTGCCGCGTGGTGAACGAGCTCTACGTCACGGTCGGGCTCAACCGCCTCTACGCGACCCAGGGTCGTGCCTCGACCAACGCGCGGGCGGTGAAGGCACGCGAGCTGTTTGCGGCCGACGCGGCGCTGACCGCCCGCTGGGACGCGTTGCTCGATGGCAAATGGCGCCACCAGATGGACCAGACGCACCTCGGCTACACCTCCTGGCAGCAGCCGATCCGGAACGCCATGCCCGCCATCACCGAGGTGCAGGTGCCCGCGGCCGGCAGCCTCGCGCTCGCCGTGGAGGGCGACCGCGCGGCCCGGCCCGGCGACTATCCGATTCCCGCGGTGGCGAAGCTGCCGCCGCTGAGTCCCCGCGGTCCGGCGTCGCGCTGGCTCGAGCTGTTCAATCGCGGCCAGGGCGCGGTGCCGTTCTCGATCGCCGCGAGCGAGTCGTGGGTGCGGCTGAGCGTCGTCTCCGGCGAGCTCGGTCCCGATGTGCGCGTCGAGGTATCGGTCGACTGGGCGGCCGTGCCGGCCGGCTGGCAGGAGGCGAAGCTGACCGTGCGCGGCGAGGCGGGGGCGGCCCCGCTGACGGTGGTGGTGCCGGTGGACAACCGGCCGGTGACCGGGCGCGGCTTCGTCGAACTCGACGGCCACATCGCCATCGAGGCGACGAGCTATCACCGCGCGGTGGATGCCGACGGCGCGACCTGGACGAAGCTCCCCGATTTCGGCCGCACCGCCGGCGGCGTGACGACGTTCCCGGTGACCGCTCCGGCGGCGCCGCCCCGCGCGGACGGCGCGCGGCTCGAATACGACGTGTTTTTCCACTCGGCGGGCGAGTGCCGCGTCGAGCTCGCCGTCGCCCCGACCTTCGATTTTCAGCCCGGCCAGCCCCGGGAGCTCGCGGTGTCGCTCGACGATCAGCCCCCCAGGTCCTCCGGCTCGGAATCAGCGCGACCGACCGCGACTGGGGGCGCGCGGTGTCCGACTCGGTCAAGAAGCTCACGGCGACGCTGCGCGTCGAGCGGCCCGGTCCGCACGTCCTGAAAGTCTGGCGCGTGACGCCCGCGGTGGTGCTGCAGCGTATCGTGCTCGACACGGGCGGCGTGCGTCCGAGCTACCTCGGCCCGCCCGAGAGCGCGCAGACCGCTCCCTGATTTCCATGAAACTCGGTTTTGGCCTCTACCGCCACATGCTCACGCCGGAGAACTTCGCCTTCGCGAAGCAGGCCGGTGCCACGCACATCGTCGCGCATCTCGTCGACTATTTCCGCGGAGGCGCGCACGTCGGCCCCGACGACCAGCCCACCGGCACCGACTGGGGCTGGGGCCTCGCCGGCGATCCCGAGAAGCTCTGGACGCTGGAGGAACTCGTCGCGCTCCGCCGGCAGGTCGAGGCCGAGGGCCTCGTGCTGGAGGCGATCGAGAACTTCGATCCGGCGCACTGGGGCGACATCCTGATCGACGGCCCGCGCCGCGCGCAGCACATCGAGAATGTGAAGACGATCATCCGCCGCGTGGGCGAGGCGGGCATCCCGATCTTCGGCTACAATTTCTCCATCGCCGGCGTCGCCGGCCGCACCAAGGGCAAGTATGCCCGCGGCGGCGCGCCCGCCGTCGGCATGGAGGGTCCCTACGACCTACCGATGCCCAACGGTCTCGTCTGGAACATGGTGGTCGATCCCATCGCGCCGACGCGCGACACCGGCACGATCCCGTCCGCGACCCACGAGCAGCTGTGGGATCGTTTTAGGCGTTTCGCGGACGAGGTTTTCCCGGTCGCCGAAAAGGCCGGCGTGCGCATGGCGCTGCATCCCGACGATCCGCCGATGCCGTTCATCCGCGGCCAGCCGCGGCTGGTTTATCAGCCGTCGCTCTACCAAAAGGCGATCGATCTCAACCCCAGCCCGGCGAACGCGCTCGAGTTCTGCGTCGGTTCGCTCGCCGAGATGACCGAGGGCGACATCTACGAGGTGGTCGACCGCTACAGCCGGCAAAACCGGCTCGGCTACGTGCACCTGCGCAACGTCCGCGACAAGGTGCCGCACTACAAGGAGACCTTCATCGACGACGGCGAGGTCGACGTGCTCCGCGTGCTCGCGATTCTGCAGCGCAACGGTTTCGACGGGGTCGTCATCCCCGATCACGCCCCGCAGATGAGCTGCGCCGCGCCGTGGCACGCCGGCATGGCCTTTGCGATGGGTTACCTGAAAGCGGGCCTGCAGGCGCTGGAAAAGCGCGGGGCCTGACGCGGTCATGCGGCGCGGGCTGGCGGCGGCGGTGTTCCTGGGCGTGGCGCTCGCCGCGGCCGCCGCCACGTGGACGGCGGACAACGGCAACGGCACGTTCACGAACCCGCTGTTCTACGACGAGTTTTCCGATCCCGACCTGATCCGCGTCGGCGACGACTACTATCTCACCGGGACGACCATGCACGCGATGCCCGGCCTGCCGGTGCTGCACTCGCGCGATCTCGTGAACTGGCGCCTGCTCGGCTACGCCTGCGACCGGCTCGATCTCGGACCGGAGTATCGGCTCGAGGCCGGACGCGAGGCCTACGGCCAGGGCATCTGGGCGCCGTGCCTGCGCTATCACCGCGGCGTGTTCCATATTTTCGCCAACGTGAACCGCCACGGCACGCAGCACTTCACGGCGACGAATCCCGCCGGCCCCTGGACGCGCGTGCCGATGCGGCGGTCGCTGCACGATCTTTCCGTCCTCTTCGACGACGACGGCCGGGCCTACGCCGTGTGGGGTTACCAGGAAATCCAGTTCGCGCAGCTGAACGACGACCTGACCGACCTCGTGCCCGGCACGCAGCGGACGCTGATCGAAAAGTCCGCCGGCATGGGTGAGGGCCTGCATTTCTACAAGATCGACGGCCGCTACTTCATCACCAGCGCCTGGTGGGACGGCCGCATGCGCCTGGTGTGCGCGCGGGCCGACACGCTCGACGGTCCGTGGCAGGTGAACCGCGACATCTCGGTCGACGAGGACTTCGGTCTCCCCGAGGGCAACCGCCTGTGGAAGACCGTCGGGCCGCCGTTCGCACTCGCGCCCGGCAATCCCGCATCGCGCGGGCGGATGTCGCTGCACCAAGGTGGCATCGTGGCGACTCCCGCCGGCGAGTGGTGGGGCTTTGCCATGATGGACGCCAACTCGGTCGGCCGGCTCACCTGCCTTTCGCCGGTCACGTGGCGCGACGGCTGGCCGTATTTCGGGCTGCCAGGCAATCTCGGGCGCACGCCGCGCACGTGGCTCAAGCCCGACACCGGCCACGCCTCGCCGCCCGGCGCGCCCTACCAGCGCGACGACGATTTCGCGGGCCCGCGGCTGGCGAATGCCTGGCAGTGGAACCATGTGCCGGACGACGCGCACTGGTCGCTGACGGAGCGCCCGGGTCACCTGCGGTTGCACGCGCTTGCCGCCCCGGATTTCTGGCACGCGCGCAACACGCTCACGCAGCGTGCGGTCGGCCCGGAGTCGGTCGCGACCGCCGTGCTCGATGCGGGCGGGTTGCAAGCGGGCGACGTTGCGGGCCTCGCCTTGCTGAACCTGCCCTATGCCTGGCTGGGCGTGCGTCGCGAGGCCGATCGGTTCGTGCTCGAGCAATTCAACCAGTTCACCGGGCAGACGGCCCGCACGCCGCTGGCGGGCGCGCGCGTGTGGCTGCGGGTGAGCTGCGACTTCCGGCGGGAGGCGGCGACGTTCAGCTGGAGCGCCGACGGCGCGGAGTTTCATCCCCTCGGCGACGCGTTCACGACGGTGTTCCAGTTGAAAACCTTCCAGGGCGTGCGCTTTGCGCTGTTCGCGTTCAACGCCGCCGGCGCCGCGGGCGGCCGCGCGGATTTCGATTCGTTTGCCGTCGCCGAGCCGCAACCGCGCGGCCTGACGCGGCCGATTCCGGTCGGGCGCACGATCACGCTCGTGGCCCATGGCAGGGACGTCGCCCTCGGCGTGAAGGCCGGTGCGCTCGTGGTCGTGCCGGCGGCGGAGGCGGCGGCGTTTGCCGTGACCGACCTCGGTCGCGGCCGCGTCGCGCTCGTGACGCCGGACGGACGCCGGCTCACGGTCGCCGCCGGACGCGTGGCGCTCGCCGCCGCCGAGGGCGAGGCGGGAGCGTTCCAGTGGATCGAGACTTTACCGGGTGACCTCGTGCTGCTCTCGCTCGCCACACACCGCTACCTGCGGCTCGACGACGGCACGGGCGCGGTGACGGCCGATGCGCCCGGACCGGAACCGTCGCGGCGCGACGGAGTGTGTCTCGACTGGCGGTTTTCTTCCCCTAAACGATATCCCACCATGCTCTCGTTTCCCGAAGCGTTTTCCCTGCGCGGCGAAGTCGCGCTCATCACCGGCGGCGGCACCGGCATCGGCCTGGCGATGGCGCAAGCCATGCACGCGGCCGGTGCGCACGTCGTGCTGGTCGGCCGGCGCGAGGCCGAGCTGCAGGCGGCCGTCGCGGCGCTCGGCGCGCGCGCCAGCCACGCGGTGCACGACGTGACCGATTTCGCCGCCGCGGAATCGCTGGTCGCCCGGATCGAACGGGAGGTCGGGCCGGTGTCGATCCTCGTCAACAACGCCGGCATCCACCTGAAGAAACCGGCGGTGGAGACGACGACGGAGGAGTTCCAGAAGGTGCTCAACACGCACCTGCTCGGTGCGCACGCGCTGACCAAGGCGGCGGCGCCCGGCATGATGGCCCGGAAGCACGGCACGATCCTCTTCACCGGCTCGATGGCGTCGATCTTCGGCATCCCGCTGGTGATCGCCTACACGGCGGCGAAGACGGCGATGGTGGGCCTGGTGAAGGCCTACTCGACGGAGTTCGCGGGGCAGGGCGTGCGGGTGAACTGCATCGCGCCCGGCTGGATCGAGACGGAGATGTCGCGCAAGGCGCTCGACGGCGACCCGGCGCGCAAGGCGAAGATCTTCGGCCGGACGCCGATGGGCGGCATGGGCCAGCCCGAGGACATCGGCTGGGCCGCGGTCTATCTGGCGTCGCCGGCGGCGAAGTTCGTCACGGGCGTGACGCTGCCCGTCGACGGCGGCGCGAGCATCGGGTTCTGAGCCTCGCGGCGCCGGCTCACGGACCGGTCAGTAGTGACCGGGAACGTTTTTCAGTTTGATCGAACGGTAGTGCTCGAGCGGGTGTGCGGGCGCTTCGACGCCGGCGGGCAGCGGGCGCTGCGAGAATTGCTGGAAGTAGAGCAGGCAGGCGTCGCGCCAGTCGCGCGCGTCCTTCTCCTCGCGGGCGAGGCGTTGCTGCACGTGGGTGAAGCGCTCGTCGTCGATCCGCCCGCGCAGCGAGTCCCACGCGCGCTGCATGGTGCGGACTTCGTCGACGCCCTGCTGGTAACGGAGGCAGAGCTCGTCCCAGAGCGGGCGGCCGGACTTCATCCGGAAGTCCCAGGGCAGGCGATGGAACCAGAGCAGCAGTTCGTCGGGGCAGGTTTGCGGGTCACCCCAGCGCTGCTGCCATTCGGGCGCGTATTGGCCGAGGGCGTTGGTGCCGCGCGCGGTGCGATCGACACCGATGCCGGTGGCGTCGGCCCGGTGGTAGTAGACGGCGGTCCAGTCGGCGCGCGGGCGGTCGGCGACCCAAGGGCCGGGACCGTAGTGGTGGCCCTCGGCCATGATGTGATGCAGGCCGAGCGGCATGGAGAAGTTCACGATCGTCTCGCGCGAGCCGAGCAGGAGGCGTGAGATCGTGGCGACGACCTGGGTGTCGGAGCCGAAGGTGAGTCGCGTCCACTCGTCGGCGATCTGCTCGGAGGTGAGCGTGTGATCCCAGGCGAGGCGGCCAAAGGCATACCAGTTGGATTGGGCCAGGAGGTGCCCGGTCCAGTTGCGGTCGGTGCCGGTGTTGGCGACGCCGGCGATCACGGTCGGGTGCTGGAGCTTCACGCTGCCGTCGACGATGCGGGCGATGGTCGTGCCGGGGCCGTTGGCGAAGGTGTCGGCGTCGAGGGCCTCCTTCCACAGCGGGGCGAGGTAGGCGAGCTGGATCGAGTGGCCGAGGTATTCCTGCGTGATCTGCAACTCGAGCGCGAGACGCGTGCGGGGCATGTGGCCGAAGAGCGGCGAGAAGGGTTCGCGGGGGAAGAAGTCGAGCGGGCCGTTCTTGATCTGGATGACGGCGTTGTCGCGGAACTGCCCGTCGAGCGGCGCGAATTCGGTGACGGCTTGCTTGACGCGGTCGTCCTGGTTGGCGGCGGAGTAGACGAAGGCGCGCCAGACCAGCAGGCCGTTGTGCGGGGCCAGCGCATCGGCGAGGAGGTTGGCGCCGTCGGCGTGGGTGCGGCCGTAGTCCTGCGGGCCGGGCTGGCCCTCGGAGTTGGCCTTCACGACGAAGCCGCCGAAATCGGGAATGACCTGATAGATCTCGTCGATCTTGTCGCGCCACCAGGTGGCGACGGCCGGATCGAGCGGGTCGGCGGTTTTCAGGCCACCGATCTCGATCGGGGCGCTGAAGCGCGCGGTGAGGTAGACGCGGATGCCCCAGGGGCGGAACTCCGCGGCGAGCGCGGCCACCTTATCGAGGTAGGGGCGGGTGAGGATCTGGGCGTTGGCATTGACGTTGGTGAGGACGGTGCCGTTGAGGCCGACGGAGGCGAGGGCGCGCGCGTAGTCGCGGTAGCGGGGCGAACGGATTTCCGGGAGATAGAACCATTCCCAGAGCGAAAAGCCGGCGTAGCCGCGCTCGACGGTGCGATCGAGGTTGTCCCAGTGGTTGAGCAGGCGGCGTTCGATGCGCGGGGCGCTGAGGAGGTTCAGGTCGGCAAGTGGGCGCTGGAGTTGGAGGTGGCGCAGCAACGCGAACGCGCCGTGGAGCAGGCCGACGGGCCGGTTGGCGACGAGCAGCGTCCGGTGGCCGCCGCGGCCGTCGGCGATGCGGCGGAGCAGGTAGCCCTCCATGCCGGCGGCGCGCTGATCGGTCTCGGAGATGGCGGCGTAAAGGACGGGATCGTCGGGCGTGCCGAGCACGAGTGCGCCGTCGCGGCTGGCCTTCGTGACGACCGGGATGTCGCGTCCGAGCAGCCCGCGCAGGCCGGTGACGAGCTCGTCGCGGGCGGAGGCGACGACCGGCGGGGCCTTCTCCGGCACCACGATCTCGGTGATCGCGGCCGCGTAGGCGGCGCGGAGTTGCTCGTCGGCGATCGGATCGTAGCGCAGCCAGAGGCGGTAGCCGTCCTCGGCGTGGAGCACGGCCAACAGGAGGAAGGCCGAATTTAGAATGAAGAAACGGCGGAGGAGTCGCATGGGGGATCAGCGCGCGGGCACTGCGGACGGGGCGTAGACGCGGAAGTTCCCGCTGACCTCGAGCAGCGCGAGCATCGTGAGCAGGCCGTTGTAGTAGCGATAGCGGCCGGTGGGCATGGGGAGGTCCCAGAGCTTGCGGACCCACGGCTCGCCGACCGCGCGGTCGGCGGCCAGCGCGGCGGTGGCCGCCATCGCGAGGAGGCCAGGCGCATTGAAGCTGTCGGTCGTGAGCGGCGTGCCGTCGAGGCGGAAGAGATCGGGAACGTTGTCGCCGTGCGCGGCGAGGAAGCGGAGGACGCGGTTGGATTGCTCGACCTGCCACTTATCGGCGGCCCACCACGACCAGTCGAGCGCGGGATTCGAGAGCGTGCGCCAGGCGTCGTATTGGAAATGCTCGTGGCCGCCCCAGGGCGTGGCGCGCGGCGTGCCGTCGAAGTTGGCGTAGTCGGGCATCAGTCCGGTCCGCGGGTGCGCCGCGCGACGGAAGAGCTCGCGGCTGGTGCGCGTGACCTCGGCGAGGAAGGCGCGGTCGGCGGCGTCGGCGGCCCAGCGCGCCCAGAGTTCGGTGAACGCGGGCAGGTGGTAGGACGGATCGCTGAAGCCGTTGCCGGGCGGCGTGGGAACGAAGACGATCTGTTTTGCCGCGCGGTCGAACATGTCGCCGACCGGACCGCGGCCGGGCTCCTCGTGTTTGTGCAGCATGGCGCGAATGATGGCCTGCGCCTCGGCCGCGTAGTCGAAGATGCCGTCGCGGCTGCCCCAGCGGTGCGCGGCGAAAAAGAGGGCGGTGGCGAACCACGCTTCGCCGTCCGGCGCGGGGCCGTTGCTCAGGCGGCGGCCGTCGAACGCCGCGTGCCACGCGAAGTAGCCGCGGAACGGGCCGGAATCGTGGTGGAGGTAGTGGCGCGCGAATTTCCAAATCCGGTCGAACTCGGCGCGGCGGTCGAGCTGGACGGCGATCATCATGCCGTAGGAGAGGCCCTCGCTGCGGACGTCGTGGTTGTTGACGTCCGGCACGTAGGCCATCGCGCCGGGCACCTCGTAGTAAAGGCGCTCCGCGTCCGGGTCGCCGGCGAAGAGCGGGCGGACCGCGGCGTCGAGGCGCGCGGCGATCTCGGCGTCGGTCTTACCGAGGTATTCCTTGAACAGGTTGCGGTAGCGTCCGGTGGTCGCAGCGCCTGCGTCCGGTGCGGTGCCGCGGACCGGCGCGAGCGCGAGCAGCGAAGCGGTGCAAAGCAGACCGAGCAGCCGGCGCGGGGGCATGACGGGAGGGGAATCGGAGCCGGGGACGGCGCTCAGACAATGCCGGCCTGGCGCCGGCGCTCGGCGAGTTCGGACGCCATCTGGAGGGTGGTGGCCTTGTTGAGCTTGCAGAACGCGATCGAGATCGCGCCGCCGGCGAAGAGCAGGCCGACGATGAGGCTGGAGGAGATGAAGTAGCCGTGCACGGCGTTGGGCGCGGCCGGCAGCTTGGTGTCGTAGCCGAAGGCGCCGGCCATGATCCAGAGGAACGCGGCGGAGCCGAGGGCGAGGCCGGCCTTGAGGGAGAAGCCGATCGTGGCGAACACCATGCCGGTGAAGCGGCGGCCGGTCTGCCACTCGGAATAGTCGGCGGCGTCGGCATACATGGCCCATGCGACGGCGATGGTCGGCGCGTAGACGATGGAGCCGAGGACGGCGAGGGCGACCATGCCCCCGGTGTTGGTCGGCGCGAGCAGGTAGTAGGCGAACGAGTTCAGCGCGGCCAGGCTGAAGCCGGCGAAGATGACGGCCTTCTTGCCGAAGCGGGCCGAGAAACCGGCGGAGAGAATGATGAACACGATCGTCGTGGCGGTGCCGAGCATGTTGACGATGCTGTTGAACACATCGGCGACGTTCGACGTGGCGGCGGTCTCGCGCGTGCCGTGGACGACGTAGCCGAGGAAGTCGAGCAGGCCGCTGCCGCGCGCGAGTTCGGGCGTGGTCAGGCCGAGCTTCTGGACGAAGTCGAACATCGCGGCCTTGTCCGCGTAGTGGTGATAGAAATTGTAGTGCGCGCCGCCGCGGTAGGCGAGCATCGCGAAGTTGAAGACCGTGTAGGCGACGAGGGCGATCCACGGCCCGTTCTTCAGCAGGTCGGCGAAGTCCTGCCGCGGCGAGCTCTTCACCTCGCTGACGGGCTTGATGCGCTCCTTGGTGGTGAAGAACGTGACGAGGAAGAGCACGAGGCAGAGGAGGGCCCAGATCGTCATCGTGACCTGCCAGCCGTGCTGGCGGTCGTGCCCCTGGGCGAACTTGGCGACGAGGGGGAGGGTGAATCCGCCGACGATGAACTGGGCGATGTTGACCGAGACGAAGCGGTAGGAGTTGAGCTTGGTGCGCTCGTTGAGGTCGCCCGTCATCACGCCGCCGAGGGCGGAGTAGGGCATGTTGTTCATCGAGTAGAGCGTCATCAGCACCGTGTTGGTGATGCCGGCGTAGGCGATCATCATGCCGGTGCTCCAGCCGACCGGCGTCGTGTAGGCGAGGATCATGACCACGGCCCACGGCACGGAGGTCCAGAGCACCCACGGGCGGAACTTGCCCCAGCGGGTGTTGGTGCGGTCGGCGAGCACGCCCATGATGGGGTCGAACACCGCGTCCCAGAGCCGCGGCCAGAGCAGGATGGCGGCGGCGGCGCCGGCGGAGAGGCCGAAGACGTCGGTGTAGAAATTCAGCTGGAACAGCACCATCGTCATGAAGACGAAGTTGGCGGCGGCGTCGCCGGCGCTGTAGCCAGCTTTCTCGAGGAACGAGAGCTTCTGAACGGGGGCACTACTCATGGGGTGAGGCGGACAGCGGCGCAGGGGGGCGCCGGCAAGGGACATGAACGCAGGGGGCGGACGGGACGAGCATCAATTGCCGGCGCGGTGCCGCAACGGCCACTCTGGGCTAACAGTAGAGCGTGAGCGAAAAGCAAAACGCGCGCCGGAGCGCGCGTTGGAGAAACCAGGAGAGGGCCGCGTGCGGTCTCAGCCGTGGAGATACTGCATGAGGAGGTTTTCGAGATACTCCTGCTTGCCGGAGCGCGGCGTGGGTTCGCCGAGCTTGGTGAGGACGAGTTTCTCGAGCGACTGGAAGGTCGCCTTGCCCTTCTCGATGTCGCGGCCGTAGTCGCTGTCGAAGGACGAGTAGCGGTCGGCGACGAACTGCTCCAACTTGCCCTCGGCGAGGATGCGGCGCGCGAGCTTGAAGGCCAGGGCGTAGGCGTCCATGCCGCCGATGTGCGCGAGGAAGAGGTCCTCGGGATCGATCGAGGGGCGGCGGAGTTTGGCGTCGAAGTTGAAGCCGCCGGTGCCGAGGCCGCCGGCCTTGAGGATCGAGACCATGGCGAGCGTGAGTTCGCGGACGTCGGTGTTGAACTGGTCGGTGTCCCAGCCGAGCAGCTGGTCGCCGGCGTTGGCGTCGATCGAGCCGAGCATGCCCGCGGCGGCCGCGACCTCGATCTCGTGTTGGAACGAGTGGCCGGCGAGCGTGGCGTGGTTGGTCTCGATGTTGAACTTGAAGTGCTTTTCCAGGCCGTAGGTGCGGAGGAAGGCGATGCCCGAGGCGACGTCGAAGTCGTATTGGTGCTTCGTCGGCTCCTTCGGCTTCGGCTCGATGAGGAACTGGCCCTTGAAGCCGATGGCCTTCGCGTAATCGACCGCCATGTGCATGAAGCGCGCGAGGTGGTCCTGTTCGCGCTTCAGGTTCGTGTTGAGCAGCGTCTCGTAGCCTTCGCGGCCGCCCCAGAAAACGTAGTTCTCGCCACCGAGTTCCTTCGTGACCTCGAGCGCCTTCTTCACCTGCGCGGCGGCGTAGGCGAAGACGTGCGCGTCGGGATTCGTGGCGGCGCCGCACATGTAGCGCGGGTTCGAGAAGAGGTTAGCGGTGCCCCAGAGAAGCTTCACGCCGGTGGCCTTCTGGAGCTGCTTGGCGTGGGCGATGAGCTTGTCGAGATTGCGGTTCGACTCGGCCAGCGAGCGGCCCTCGGGCGCGATGTCGCGGTCGTGGAAGCACCAGTAGGGCGACTCGATCTTGGTGAAGAACTCGAACGCGGCGTCCATGCGGACCTTCGCCACGGAGAGCGGGTCCTTGCCGCTCTCCCACGGGCGCACGATCGTGCCGGGACCGAACGGATCCGAGCCCGTGCCACGGAACGCGTGCCAGTAGGCGATCGAGAAACGCAGATGCTCCTTGAGCGTCTTGCCGTCGATGCGCTCGGTGGGATCGTAGTGCTTGAACGCGAGCGCGGTGCCCGAGCGCGGGCCTTCATATGGGATGCGGCCGATGCCGCGGAAATGTTCAGGGGATTTCTTCATGGCGGAGAGGAGATGGGTAGCGGCGGACAATGACGTCGGCGAGCCTCCCGTGAGTCACGTCGTTGCACAATCGTGGACCGGAACTAACATTAGACTTGAGGAGCACTTGCGCGCCCGGTGTTCTCTGGCGAGACAGGAAGCCGCTGCACCCCGCACCCCCGAATGAACGAACGCCGCACCACGCTCGCTGACGTCGCGAAAGCCGCCGGCGTGCACGTCACGACCGTGTCGCTCGCCCTGCGCAACCACCCGCGCCTGCCGCCCGAGACGCGCGAGCGACTGCAGGATCTCGCGCGCAAGATGGGCTACACGCCCGATCCCTTGCTGCGCGCGCTCGTGGCCTACCGCGGCCGGACGATGGAGCGCCGCGCGCCCTCGACGCTGGCCTACGTCACGAATTGGGACTCCGCGGTCGGATGGAAGAAGGTGACCGCCCACCCAAATTTCTACGAAGGCGCGAAGGCGAAGGCCGAGGAACTCGGCTACAAGCTGGAGCATTTCTGGATGCGCGAGCCGGGCCTGACCCACGGCCGCCTCAGCGGCATCCTCGCTGCGCGCGGCATCAACGGGGTCATCATCGCCTCGCACCAGCGCGAGGCCGACGACTCGATCCACTTCGAGTGGCAGCGCTTCAGCGCGGTGAAGATCGACTATTTCCCGCACAAGCCCGAGCTGCACAACGTCACCAACGACCAGTGCAGCATCATCCGCCTGGCGATGCAGCGCGTCATCGCGGCGGGTTACCGGCGCATCGGCTTCGTCATGCACCGCGGCTGGAATTACAGCGTCGATCACCTCTGGTCGGCCGGCTTCCTCTGCGAGCAGGCCAACCTGCCGGTGCGCGACCGCATCCCGATGCTGCTGTTCCCCGACGCGGAGCCGATCGAGGATTGGATGAACGAGTCGAAGACCGACGTCATCGTGCCCGCCGACCGCTTCCAGGAATGGTATGAGCGCTACCAGCCCGAGGTCATCATCGCGAAGGCCTCGTTCGTCCTGCCGCGACTCCAGGAAATGAAGGTGCGCATCCCGCGCGACGTGGCCTTCGTGGACGTGTTCCTCGACAGCTTCGACGGCAAGTTCGCCGGTGTGCGCCAGAATTACGAGACGGTCGGCGCGCTCGCGGTCGAGATCCTGGCTGGCCAGCTGCACCACAACAAATTCGGCGTGCCGACGATCCCGACGACGACGTTCGTCGAGGGCACCTGGTTCGACGGCGCCTCGTGCCCGATCCCGGCGCGGCGCTGAAACTATTTCCCATGAGCATCTACCTCGGCATCGACAGCGGCACGCAGAGCACGAAGTGCGTGGCGCTCGACCTGACAACCGGACGCGTGATCGCGGAAGCCCGCGCGCCCCACACCCTGATCGCGGGTCTCCCGGCCGGTCACATGGAACAGCACCCGCAGGAATGGGCCGCCGCGCTCGAGCAGGTGATCGGCGCCGTCGCCGCGCAGATCGAAGCCCCGCGCGTGCGCGGCATCGGCATCTCCGGCCAGCAGCACGGCTTCGTGCCGCTCGACGAGCAGGGCGCAGTCATCCGCCCGGCCAAGCTCTGGTGTGACACGTCCACCGCCTCCGAGTGCGCGCTGCTCACGAAAAAGCTCGGCGGCGCGAAGGCGGTCATCCGCGAGACCGGTCTGCCTTTCCTGCCCGGCTACACCGCCGGGAAAATCCTGTGGCTGAAGCGCCGCGAGCCGGAGCATTTCAAGCGGCTCCGCCATGTGCTGCTGCCGCACGATTTCCTCAATTTCCATCTGACCGGGCAGTATTTCATGGAAGCGGGTGACGCTTCCGGCACGGCGCTGTTCGATGTCCGCCGCCGCCGCTGGTCGGCGAAGGTGTGTGCCGCGATCGACCGCCGGCTGCTCGGCTGCCTGCCGCCGATCTCCGACTCGCGCGCTGCGGCCGGCACGCTGAAACCGGAACTGGCGCGGCGCTGGGGCTTCGGCGCCGACGTCGTCGTCTCCGCCGGCGGCGGCGACAACATGATGGGCGCGATCGGCACGGGCAACGTCGCGCCCGGCGTCGTCACGGCGTCGTTCGGCACCAGCGGCACGATCTACGCGTTCAGCAAGCAGCCGGTGATCGACCCGCGGGGCGAGATCGCCGCGTTCTGCTCGTCGACCGGCGGCTGGCTGCCGCTGCTCTGCACGATGAACGTCACCCTCGTCACCGAGCAGATGCGCCAGCTCTTCGGCGCCGACCACGCGGCGATGGAGGCGGCGGTCGCCGCCACGCCGGCGGGGGCGGACGGGCTGTTGCTGCTCCCGTATTTCACCGGGGAGCGCACGCCGAACCTGCCGAACGCGCGCGGCGTGCTCCACGGCATCTCGCGCGACAACACCACGCCGGGCCACCTGATGCGCGCGGCGATGGAGGGCGTGACCATGGGCATGAATTACGGCCTCCAGCGCCTCGGCGAACTCGGCATCAAGCCGCGCGAGATCCGCCTCACCGGCGGCGGCGCGAAGTCCGCGGCGTGGCGCCAGATCATGGCCGACGTCTTCGGCGTGCCGGTCGTGAAGATGGTCGAGGACGAGGGCGCCGCGCTCGGCGGCGCCTTGCAGGCCGCCTGGTGCGATGCGGCGCGCCGCGGCGAGAAATCCGACCTGGCCGCGCTGTGCGCCCGCACCGTGGCGGTGGACGAGGGCAGCCGCTGCGTGCCCGAAAAGGCCCGCCGCGCGCTCTACCGCGCCGCGCAGGCCCGGCACGACGCATTGAGCGCCGCGCTGCGGCCGTTCTTCGCCTAGCGGCCCAGCCGTCCAGCCGCAGGCTTGCCGGAGGCGGGGCGGCGTGTAGCGTCCCGGCGCATGCTGCTGAACCGACATCGCGGGCTGGCGGAACTGCACCACGCCGTCGCCCTGCTGCTCGTGGGCCTGTTCTTCTGGGTCTACGCGCAGTTCACGATCCTCTTCCTCTCGGAGATCGTGCGGCTGACACCGGAGACGGTGCTGATGCCGTATTTCGTGAGCGTGGTGCTGGGGCTGATGCTGGCCGGCCGCGGCGCCGGGGCGCGCGGCTGGCGGTTGCCCGAATTCGGCGCCGGTGACGCGCTGGCCCTGGCGACGCGCCAGGTGGGCGTGGTGGCGCTGGTGGTGTTCGCGATGATGTTCGCGACGCAGGATCGCAGCATCAGCCGCCTGTTCCTCGGCACCTTCCTGGTCTTCACCTGGGCGGGGCTGGCGGTGCTGCACGTGGTCCTGCCGCGGCGGCTGGCGAGCCTGGTCTTCGGCCGCGGCGCGCGCGTGCCGGCGCTGGTGCTCGCGCGCTCGGCGAGCATGCCGGCGATCGAGCGCTGGCTGGCCGGGCGGCGGCACGTCGGACTCGACGTCACCGGCTTCGTCTCCTGGGACCCGCTGCCGCAGGGCTCGACCCCGCCGTTGCGCGGGTGGCTCGGGAGCGCGGCGGAGCTGGGGGAGCTGATCCCGCGCGGGCGCGTCGGGCAGGTGATTTTCTGGGAATTGCCGGACGAGGCGGAGCCGGTGCGGCGCGCGGTCGAGGTCTGCCAGGCGCAGGGCGCGCGCGTGCTGCTGCGACAGAGCATCGACGAGCGGCTCGGCCATCGCGCGGTGTCGGTCGAGGTCGGCGGCCAGCACTATTTCACGCTCCACGACGAGCCGCTGGAGGAGCCGCTGAACCGGGCGTTGAAGCGCCTGTTCGATCTCGCGCTGGCGCTGCCCGTGGTGGTGCTGGTGCTGCCGCCGCTGGCGCTGGTGGTGTGGCTGGTGCAGCGCCGGCAGTCGCCGGGCCCGCTGCTGCATGTGCGCGCGCGCGCGGGCGAGCAGCGGCAGAGTTTCGCGATGCTGAAGTTCCGCACCATGCACGTGGCGCCGGCGGACGAGCGGGCGGAGGTGCGGCAGGCGACGGCGGACGATGCGCGGGTTTATCCCTTCGGGCGCTTCCTGCGGCGGCACAGCCTCGACGAGTTTCCGCAGTTCTGGAACGTCCTGATCGGCGACATGAGCATCGTGGGGCCGCGGCCGGTGATGCCGTTGCTCGACGAGGAGTTCGAACGGCGCGCCCGCGCCTACCGGACCCGGCATTTCGTGAAGCCCGGCATCACCGGGCTGGCGCAGAGCGAGGGGTTTCGCGGCGAGATCACGACGCCGGAGCAGCTCGACGAGCGGGTGCGCCGCGACCTGCAATACATCGCCGAATGGTCCATCTGGCTCGACGTCCAGATCACGCTGCGGACGCTGCGGCAGGTGTTCGCGCCGCCGAAGTCGGCGTATTGAGGATCAGGGCGCAGCGCGGCGGGGACCGGCGGTGCGGGGCTCCGTTCAGAAATTGCGCGTGTAGGTCGCGCCGGCGGCGTCGCGGAAGGTGAGCGAGTTGGCGGTGACGCCGGTGAGCTTGATGCCGAGGGCGTGATCGACGGTGTCGCCGATGCGGTAGACGCGGTCGTTCATGAGGACCTTGGCGTCGGTGCCGGCGCCGGCGCGAATGCCGGCGACGCGGAAGGCCTCGATGGCCTCGATCATGCGCAACGAGGGCGCGGCCGGGCCGCTGGCGACGGAGGCCGCCGGAGCGTCGGTGGCCGTGCCGGCCGCCGGCGGAAGGACGGGAGCGATCACGACCGGCTCGGGCTTCACGACGACGGTCGGTTCGGTGGCGACGGGGGCGGCCGCCGAGGCACGGGCGGGCGAAGCGGCGGTGGCCGGTGCGGTCTCGGCGGGGGCGGCGCTCGCCGGCGTTTCCGCCGGCTTGGCCTCCGGGCGGTCGGACGGACGCGGGGGCGTTGCGACCGTCGCGATCGGCTCGGGTTTGCGATCGCGGCGGAAGAAAAACACCGCCCCGGTCGCGATGAGCACGCCGAGCAGCGCCCCCGCGCCGAGCAGGAGCAGCTGCGGGTTGAGGCCGCCGTCGCCGCGGGCGCGGCGGGGCGCGCTCGGGCCGCCGGGCATCGGCGGCTGCGATTGCGGGCTGTCGCCGGTGCGCTGGCGCTGGGCTTTCTTGAGCGCGTCGTTGATCAGGCTCATCGCGTCAGTCGGTCAGTCGGTCGAGGTCGCGCGAGGCGCGGCGGGCGTCCCAGTAGGTGACTTCATCGGAGTCGCGAATGAAAGCGGAGAGCAGGGCCTTGTCACAGAGATTATTGATGATGCGCGGAATCCCGCGGCTGTGGCGGTAAATGTGCCGCAGCGCCCACTGGGTGAAGGTCGGGCGGCCCGCGCCGCCGGCGAGGCTGAGGCGGTGGTGGATGTAGTGGTCCATCTCCGGGCGCGTGAGCGGGCGGAGCTCGTAGTGCACGAGGATACGCTGGCGCAGCTGGCGGAGTTCCTCCTGCGCCAGCTTCTCCTTCAGCTCGGGCTGGCCCATGAGCACGATCTGGAGGAGCTTCTGCTTGTCGGTTTCGAGATTCGACAGCAGGCGCACCTGCTCGAAGACCTCGAAGGAGAGATTCTGGGCCTCGTCGATGATGAGCACGATCTCGCGGCCGGCGGCGATGCGCGCGAGCAGCACCTGGTTCATCTGCGAGACGAGGTCGTTCTTGCTGCGGGCGAGGTGGGTCTCGCCCAGCTCGGTCATGATCGCCTTCAGCATCTGCGTCTCGGTCAGGCGCGGGTTGAGCACGAGGGCGGTGTCGTAGTGCTGCGGATCGAGTTCGCTGAGGAATTTCCGGCAGAGCGTCGTCTTGCCGCAGCCGACCTCGCCGATGAGCACGATGAAACCCTTCCGCTCCGTGACGCCGTATTTGAGGTGTCGCAGCGCTTCCTGGTGGGGCGGGCTCAGGTAGAGGAACTTGGGGTCTGGCGTGATGTGGAACGGCATCTCCGTCAGACCGTAGTAGCTCTGATACATTGCGCCGGGAGTATTCCGGGGGAGCCTCAAAACGCACGAAAATTCGCTGTTAACCAAAGCTCAAAAAGCGTTGCCGCTCCGCGCGCCCGCGCGCTTAGCTCTGGGCCCTTGAACTGGAACAAAGTCATCACCTCCGTCTTCGTCGCGCTATTCGCGGGCGTGGCGATCTGGTCGGGGCTTTTCTTCCTCGAACTCTACCGCGACCTCTCGCTGCTGCGCACGCAGGAGACGCTCAACCGGCGCAAGCTCGAGGAGGCGCAGGCGAAGCTCGCGGAGCAGCAGCGCTACCTCGCGCGCCTGCAGAGCGACCCGGCGCTGGTCGAGGAGGTCATCCGCAAGAAGCTCGGCTACGTGCGCGAGGGCGAGTTCATCTTCCGCTTCCCCGACGACAAACGCACGCCATGACCCCCGACGAACTCATCGCTCAATTCAACGCCGCCGGCCAGGGCCAGGTCTTCGCCTTCTGGCCGCAGCTCGACGCCGCGGAGCGCGCCACGCTCGCCGCCCAGGCCGCCGAGATCGACCTCGCCGAGATCGCGCAGCTGCACCGCTCGCTCGTGCGCGAGAAGTCGGCCGCGGTCGCGAACGTCGCCGGGCTCGAGCCCGCGCCCTACGAGCCGCTGCCCGCGCACGGCGGCGACGCCGCGAAGTGGGCCCAGGCCCGCGCCGCGGGCGAGGCGGCGCTGCGCGCCGGACGCGTGGCGGCCTTCGTCGTCGCGGGCGGGCAGGGCACGCGGCTCGGCTACGACGGCCCGAAGGGCACGTTCCCGGTCACGCCGGTGAAGCGGAAGCCGCTCTTCCAGGTCTTCGCCGAAAAGCTGCTGGCCGCGGGCAAGCGTTACGGCCGGCCGCTGCACTGGTTCATCATGACCAGCCACGCGAACCACGCGCAGACCGAGGCGTTCTTCGTGGCGAACCAGTTCTTCGGACTCGACGCGGGGCACGTGCACTTCTTCCGCCAGGGCCGGATGCCGGCGGTGAATTTCGACGGGAAAATCCTGCTCGAGACCCGGAGCAGCATCGCGCTCAGTCCCGACGGCCACGGCGGCTCGCTGCGCGCGCTGCACCGCAGCGGCGCGCTCGACCTGATGGCGCGCGAGGGCATCGATACGCTCAGCTACTTCCAGGTCGACAACCCGCTTGTGCGCTGCATCGACCCCGAGTTCATCGGCTTCCACCTGCTCGCCCGCTCCGAGATGTCGAGCAAGATGGTGCCGAAGGCCTACGCCGAGGAGAAGGTGGGCCACTTCTGCGTGCAGGACGGCCGCCTCGTCGTCGTCGAATACAGCGACATGCCGATGGCGATGCAGCGCGAGACGCGGCCGGACGGCGCGCTGCGCTTCGTCGCCGGCAGCATCGCGATCCACATCCTCGACCGCGAGTTCGCGCGCCGCATGGCCGCGGGCGGCGCGGGCGTGGCGCTGCCGTTCCACCGCGCCGACAAGAAAATCCCCACCGTCGACGCCGCGGGAAAACCGGTGAAGCCCGAGAAGCCCAACGGCGTGAAGTTCGAGATGTTCGTCTTCGACGCGCTGCCGTTCGCCCGGAACCCCATCGTGATCGAGACGAACCGCGCCGACGACTTCAGCCCGGTGAAGAACGCCGAGGGCGTGGACTCGCCGCAGACCTGCAGCGAGGACCAGCAGCGGCAGTTCGCGCGCTGGCTCGCGGCCGCCGGCGCGAGCGTGCCCGTCGATGCCACCGGCCTGCCGGCGGCGAAGCTGGAAATCTCCCCGCTGTTCGGCTACGACGCCGACACGGTCAAGGCCTCCTGGCAGCAGCGCCCGGCCCCGATCACCGACAACCTTTATCTCGCATGAGCACCCAACCCGTCCCCGCCAAAGTCCAGGCCGCCGCGCAGGCCGGCCAACTCCTCCCCAGCACTGTCGAGAACCTCACCGCCTGGTGGCAGGGCGGCCTGCCGGAGTGGGCGCAGCAGAGCATGGCCGAGCTGATCGAGCGCGAGCAGTGGAGCGAGCTGAACGACCGCTTCTACCGCTACCTCGAGTTCGGCACCGGCGGCATGCGCGGCCGCACCATCGGCGCCGTGGGGGCGAAGGCGGAGACCGGCACGCTCTCCGCCGCCGGTTCGCCGGAGCACGCCGGCGTCGGCGCGAACATGCTCAACGACTTCACGCTCGTGCGCGCCGTCGTCGGCCTGCACCGCTACGTGGCCAAATACCTCGCGGCGCAAAAAGCGCCGCCCGGCCGCGCATCGTGATCGCGCACGACGTCCGCCACTTCTCGCGCCACTTCTGCGAACTCGCGGCGTCGACCTGGACGCGCCTCGGCGGCGAGGCCTACATCTTCGACGGCCCGCGCTCCACGCCGCAGCTGAGCTTCTCCGTGCGCTGGCTGAAGACGCATTGCGGCGTCGTCATCACCGCGAGCCACAATCCGCCCCACGACAACGGCTTCAAGGCCTACTTCGACGACGGCGCGCAGGTCATCGCCCCGCACGACAAGGGCATCGTCGCCGAGGTCAACGCCGTGCCGCTGTCCGCGGTGGGCGAATTCCTCACGGCCGACCTTGCCAAGGTCACCACGCTCGGCCGCGACGCCGACGCGGCCTACCTCCAGGTTGCCGCGCAGGCCGCGATCGACCACGACCTCGTGCGGAAGGCCAACCTCCGCGTCGTCTACACGAACATCCACGGCGTCGGCGGCGTCTCCACCATGCCGACGCTGACGGCGGCCGGCGTGCAGGTCACGCAGGTGCCCGAGCAGGCGGCGTTCGACGCGCGTTTTCCCACGGTGAAGTCGCCAAACCCGGAGAACGCCGAGGCGCTCGCCATGGCCGTCGCGCTGGCGGAGAAGGGCGGGCACGACGCCGTGCTCGCCACCGATCCCGACAGCGACCGCATGGGCGTCGCCGTGCGCAACCGCGCCGGCAAGCTCGAACTCCTCTCCGGCAACCAGGTCGGCGCGCTGCTGGCCGATTACCGCATCCGCAAATACAAGGAGCTCGGTTGGATTCCGGACGCGGGCACGTCGTCGGCCTGCATCATCACGACCTTCGTCACGACGCCGCTGCAGGTGGCGATCGGCGAGAAGCACGGGGTGAAGGTCATCAAGACCCTGACCGGCTTCAAGTGGATCGCCGCCAAGATGCACGGCTACGAGCGGAAGCTCGCCGCCGCGATGGGCGCGGGTTTCGACTACGACGCCACGCCGTTCCGCGAGCGCGCCCGGCTGCTCCAGCAGCACAGCACGTTCTACCTCTTCGGCACCGAGGAGAGCTACGGCTACCTGCCCAACGACTCCCTCCGCGACAAGGACGGCAACGCGGCCTGCCTGATGTTCGCCGAGCTCTGCGCCTGGGTGAAGTCGCGCGGCCTCACCGTGCCGGAGTATCTCGACGAGATTTACCTCCGCTGCGGCTTCTTCCTCGAGGGCGTGATCAACATCTACTACGAGGGCGCGAGCGGGGCGGCGAAGATCAAGCGCATCCTCGACACCTACCGCGCGAACCCGCCCAAGGCGTTCGGCAGCGTGGGCGTGACGCGCTTCCAGGACTTCGGGCGCGAGAAATTCTTCGATGCGGACGGCGAGCAGATCCCGGCGCAGGACCTCTACCTCGTGACGCTGGCGAACGGCTACTCGTTCGCCGCGCGCGGCAGCGGCACCGAGCCGAAGATCAAGTTCTACCTCTTCGCGACCGAACCGGTGAAAGGCGCCGCCGATTTGCCGGCAGCCAAAGCGAAGGCGAAAGCCACGCTCGACACGCTGCGCGCCGCCATCGAGGCCGACGCGCGCCAGCGCGCGGAGAGCTGATCGGCCGCACTGACGCGCGGAGCGGATCGATGGGGAAACGGGATCGAGGGTAGGGGCCGTTGCCCTCAACGGCCCTTCCGGCGTGCGAGCGTCTTTAAGGGCGGTTGGGGACAACCGCCCCTACCGGATGGCAGCCGGATTTTTGGTCTGCTGAGGTGGTCGTTGGCGTCCCGGTGGCGACAAGACGCGATGGCGACACAGGCCGCGAACGTGGCGCCACTGGGGACAACGGCGACGACCTGGGATGCGTGCGGCCACGTTGTCGCTTCGCGCCAACGCGGGGCGGCACCGCGCCGTTATCGTAGCCGCGCGTGAGCCGCAGGTGAAAGCGTGGCCGCAAACGGAAATGCGCCAGGCGAATCGCTCAGGCGCCGGCCAGCTTGCGGGCGATCTCGTCCGTGAGCTTCTGCACGAGCGCTTCGACTTCCGGGTTCGGGGCGGGCTCGCGGGAGGCGCTGGGCGCTTCGCAGACGGCGCCGGGACGGAAATCGGTGGTGTCGCACAGCTCGCACTCCTTGAGCGAGGCGCGCGGGTCGGGCATGCCGAGCTTTTGGCGGAGATTGATGAGGTCCTTGAGGTGCCCCGTGCTGAAGCGGTGCAACCCCGTGCCGAGACCGGCGGCGATCCACACCGTGCGGCAGTAGGAGTCGATGTTCTCCATCTTCCAGTAGGCGTCCTCGACGTCCTTGCCCCAGACGATGACGCCGTGGTTTTTCATGAGCACGGCTTGGTGATCTTTGCCGACCTCGCCGACTTCGTCGGCGTTGGCCGCGGTGCCGGGCGTCTGGTATTTCGCGACGCCGATCTTGCCGAGGAACACTTCCGCCTCGGGGATGAGGCAGGAGGGAATCTGGGCGTTGGCGATGGCGAAGGCGGTGGCGTGCGGCGGATGCGCGTGGACGCAGGCCTTGGCGGCCGGCTGGCGCTTCATGATGCCGAAATGCGTCTTCGCCTCGCTCGTGCGGACGCGCGTGCCGGCGAGCTGGTTGCCATCAAGGTCGACGAGGCACATGTCCTCGGGCTTCATGAAGCCCTTGCAGATGAGCGTCGGTGTGCAGAGCGCGAGGTTGTCGCCGACCCGGATGGTGATGTTGCCGCCGTTGCCGTCGGTGTAGTCGCGCGTCCACAGGCGCGAGCCCATGTCGCACATGCGCTGCTTGAGCACCTGAATGGCGGGCGAGTGGAAGAACTTCTCGATCTCCGCGGGCGTCCTCGGGTCGGTGCCGGGCGTCCACTTGAACTCGTAGTCCGGGATCGACGGCGCCTTCGCGGCAGTGGCGGAGCGGGAGGACGACGAGGTGGTGGCGGAACCGTGCGCGAAAGTGCGTCCGGCGTAGCGGGTGCGTTCGTTGACGAAATCGCGCGCGGAGGGCGTCAGCATGGCGTCGGCCGGGATGGCCTGGCCGGACTTGGTGAGCGCTTCGACTTCGCTGAGCGTGAGGACTTGAGGCATGGGACGGAAAGAGCGGAAAGTTGAGAGTTGAGAGCCGAGAGTTGAGAGACCGCCACCTCAGCGCGGGGGCTGGTAATCGACTTGGTCGACGAGGCAGGCACAATAGGCGTCGACTGGGGCGTCGCCAGGGAAGGGCTGCGAGGCTTCGGCGCCTTCGGTGAAGCCGATCACGCTGCCGATGTTCGCGCCGAGTTCGTCGAACACGACGAGCGAGGAGCCGGGAGCGAGCGGAGCCGTCGGAGTTGCCTTCGGCATGGCGCGCGCCGCGGCGGCGAACTGGTCGCGCGTGAACGGCTGCACGAGCAGGAGGCTGCCCGCCGAATAAACGGGCTCCTTGAGCGTGAGCGTGACGCGGCCGATGACGGTGCCGAGGCGCATGGGTTGGGTGAGTAACGGGTAGCGAGGAGTGGGTAGTCGGAGGCGAGGGCGCTATTTTGCGCGCTCCGGCTGGCCTCCATCGACGATGCCGATGATCAGGTTGCGCAGCGGCGTCTTCGGGTCGTTGACGAGCTGGCGCGTGGCCGAGCCGTCGGTGGAAAGGATCACGCGCTGGTGCAGGCCGGCGCCGAGCGGATCGACGGCGAGTATGGGCGCACCTTCGTCGCAGCCCTCGGAATCGAGCGGCTGGCAGATCACGGTGCGCGCGCCGGCCATGCTGGGATGGCAGGCCGCCGCCACGATGGTGCCGTCGATGCGCGCGTAGTTCATCGGCTCAGTAGATCCGGAGATTGTCGACCATCACGCAGCGGCGCGTGCGGGTGAACGTGCGCGGCGTCGTGATGCCTTCGCCGGTCGTGGTGGCGATCGAGTAGGAGAGATAACCCTCGCCGCCGAGGCCGAGTCCGGCGGTGCAGGCGCCGTTCTTCACGAACAAAGTCGTGTCGAGCGCGCGCGCCATGGCGGTCATGTGGTCGACGTTGAGCGAGTGGATGATCGCGGAGTGCTTGTAGCCGTGTTCGGCTTTCACCGCGCCGGCGATGCCTTGCTCCACGCTCTTCACGCGAACGATCGGCAGCATCGGCATCATCTGCTCCTCGTAGACGAAGGGATGGTTCGCATCCGTCTCGGCGAAGAGCAGCCGCGTATCCGCGGCGACATCGATGCCCGCGTGCTTCGCGAGCACGGCGGCGTCGGCGCCGACGAGGGCGCGGTTGAGCACCGCGTGCGAGCAGCCGCCAGCGTCGGGCTTCAGCGAAAACGCGACTTTCGTGAGGCGGTCGAGTTGGTTGCCGTTCAGCGCGCGGGCGCCGTGGCGCGAGAGGGCGGCGAGGAAGGCGTCGGCGCACGACTCGAGGACGAAGACCTCCTTTTCACCGATGCATAGCAGGTTGTTGTCGAAGGCAGCGCCTTCGATGATCTTCTTCGCGGCCTGCTGGACGCAGCCGGTGCCGTCGACGAGGACGGGCGGGTTGCCCGGGCCGGCGCAGACGGCGCGCTTGCCGGATTTCATTGCGGCGGCGACGACCTGCGGGCCGCCGGTGACGCAGAGCATGCGGACCTCGGGCGCCTTGCAGAGCGCGTCGAAGGACTCGAGCGACGGCTGCTCGATGGTGCAGACGAGATTCTCGATGCCGAGGGCGGCCTTGATCGCCTCGTTGTAGGTCGCGACCGCGAGCGCGGCGGACTTGGCGCCGCCCGGGTGCGGGTTAAAGACCACCGCGTTGCCCGCGGCCACCATGTTGATGATGTTGCCGGAGAGCGTTGGGATGGAGTGCGTCATCGGCAGGATCGCCGCGATGACGCCATAGGGCGTGTATTCCTCGAGCGTGATGCCGTGATCGCCGCTGCGCGCGTCGGGACGGAGCCACTCGACGCCGGGAACGAGTTTCACGATTTCGAGCTTCGCGACCTTGTCGGGCAGGCGGCCGATCTTGGTCTCGGCGAATTCGAATTGGCCCCACTCCTGCGCTTTTTGCGCGCAGAGCGTCTTGACGATCTCGATGACTTTGGCGCGACCGGCGATGCCGGCGGCGGAGAGTTTCAGGAAGGCCTGGTGGGCGGCGGCGCAGGCGCTCGGAGCGTCGGCGAACACGCCGGGACGGCGACCGCTGCTCACGATGGCGAGAGCGGCGAAGCTCGCGGGAGCAGGCGCGGCCGCGGGCGCGCGGCCGAAGGTTTTCACGACTTCCTCAACGACGCTGCGCACGAGCGCTTCATCAATGGCGAGGGACATGGTCAGGCGATGCGGTTGCCGAGCACTTCGACGGTGTCGACGAGGCCGACGACGGCGGCGTCGATGGGGAGGGATTTCATGCCGGAGGCCTGCCGGGCGGAGCTGCCCTGGCAGAACAGCACGAGGTCGCCCGCGCCGGCGCCGAGCGAGTCGACGGCGACGATGGTGTTCGCTCCGGGGCGGAACTGCGCGGGCTTGGCCTCGTCGACCAGCATCGGACGCAGGAGCAGGAGTTTGCGGCCGCGCATGGTCTCATCCTTCTTGGTGGAGACCACGGCGCCGATGACGCGGGCGAGGAACATGGGGGCGGAGGAGTTGAGTGTTGAGAGCTGAGAGCCCCGGAAAGCTCAGAGCAGCTCGCGGAGAATAGCGTGCGCGGCGGTGAAGCGACGCACGCGGCGAAAAGCGGATCCGGTTACTTCTTCGCGGCGGGCTTCGGCAGCACGACGGCGATCTCGTCGTGCGGGCGCGGGATGACCTGCACGCTGACGACTTCGCCGTAGGCCTTGGCGGCGGCGGCGCCGGATTCGACGGCGGCCTTCACGGCGGCGACGTCGCCGGTGACGACGGCCGTCACGAGGGCGTTGCCAACCTGTTTCATCGGGCCGACGAGCGCGACGTTGGCTGACTTGAGCATGGCATCGGTGCCGGCGACGAGCGCCGTGATGCCGCGAGTTTCGAGGAGACCGAGGGCGGATTGGGCCATGGTGGGTATGGGTTAGCTAGTTGAGAGTTGAGGGTTGAGTGTTGAGGGTCCGTTCCGGCAGGAGCCGAAGAACTAGCGCGCGACGTGCAGGCCCGTGAGCAGGCGGGCGGCCTCGCGGGCGACGACGAGCTCCTCGTTGGCCGGGATGGCGAAGACGCGCGTGCGCGACTCGGCGGCGGCGAGGTCGGACTCGGGCGTGTTGGCGGTGTTGCGCTCGCAATCCAGATCGAGGCCGAGGTCGGAGAGGCCCGCGCACACGGCCTCGCGGAGCCAGGGATGGTTTTCCCCGATGCCGCCGGTGAACACCAGGGCGTCGCAGCCGCCGAGGTCGAACCAGAAGGCGCCGACCCAGTGGCGGATGGCGTGCACGTAGACGTCCAGCGCAGTCTGCGCGCGCGGGTCGCCGCGGTCGGCGGCGGCCTTGATGTCGCGCAGGTCGTTGCTCACACCGGAGAGGCCGAGCAGGCCGCTCTCCTGGGTGAGCGCGCGCTCGACCTGCGCGAAGGAAAGGCCGAGGCGGCGCATGGCGGTCGGGATGGCGGCGGAGTCGAGGTCGCCGACGCGGTTGTTCTGCGGCAGGCCGGACTGCGGGCTCAGGCCCATGCTGGTGCCGATGGCGACGCCGTCGGAGATGCCGGTTATCGAACTCGAGCCGCCGAGGTGGCACGAGATCACGCGGACCGGTGCGCCGGGGATGACGCGCGGGCCGTCGAGGTAGAGGCGGCGGGCGGCGGCGGCGACATCGTCGCGTCCGAGCAGCTCGGCCGAGCGCTCGGCGACGAACTTGTGGCTCGCGCCGTGGAAGCCGTGGCGGCGGATGCCGGCGCGATACCAGGCCTCGGGCACGGCGTAGCGGCGGGCGTAGTCGGACACCCATTGGTAGAATGCCGTCTCGAACAGCGCGACGCGCGGCACGCTGGGCAGCCGCTCGCGGAAGAGGCGCAGACCCTCCGCATAGACGGGGTTGTGCGCCGGGGCGACGTCGGCGGTGGCGCGGAGCGCCTCCTCGACCCGTTCGTCGGCGAGCCGGCAGCCGGTGACGTCGCCGCCGAGCACGGTCTTGAACGCGATCGCGGCGAGGTCGCCGGGGCCGCGCACGAGGCCGGCGTCGGCGAGTTCGCCCAGTGCCCGGTCGATGGCGGTGCGGTGGTCGGTCACGCGCTCGGACCCGCCCCGGGCGAGCAGGCGGGCCGTCTCGCCTTGGAGGCCGAAGAGGCGATACTTGAACGAGGTGGAGCCGAGGTTCGCGACGAGGATGTTCATGGGGCGCGGGCGAAACGGAAGGAGCGGACCAGTCAGTCCGACGAACCGCGCGGGACGCGCGGCGCGTCGGTCCACCGGAAGGGGATCAGGCGAGCCACTTGCCGAGGCCGGCGAGGTCCTCGTGCGGGCGCGGGATGACCTGGACGGCGATGACATCGCCGACGCGCTTGGCCGCCTCGGCGCCGGAGTCGACGGCGGCCTTCAGCGCGGCGACGTCGCCGCGGAAGAACGCGGCCACGTGGCCGGAGCCGATGGTTTCGTAGCCCGTCATCGTGACGTTGGCGGCCTTGAGGGCGGCGTCCGTGGCCTCGATGAGCGCGCACAGACCCTTGGTTTCAATCATGCCGAGTGCTTCTTGAGCCATGGGAGTGAAAGTTGGGAGATGAGAGTTGAGAGCCGAGATGTGCTCTGCTCAGAAACCGAACTGCTTGATCAGTTCGGCGTGCGGACGCGCGATGACGTGTGCGCAGACGAGCTCGCCGACGCGCTTGGCGGCGTCGGAACCGGCTTCGACGGCGGCCTTGACGGAGCCGACGTCGCCCTTGACGACGACGGTGACCAGACCGCCGCCGATCTGGATCTGCTTGGCCAGCGTGACGCCGGCCGCCTTCACCATGGCGTCGCTGGCTTCAACGGAGCCGACGTAGCCTTTGGTTTCTACCATGCCGATGGATTCACTCATGAGGATGGGGATTCGGGTTGGATGATGCGATGGGTGGGAAAACGGCTCAGCGGATCAGCGCGCACGGCACGCCCGGCCCGAGGCCGCAGGCGTTGCCCTCGTCGGTGTCGATGTGCACCTCGAGTTTGAAGTCGGGCGAGACGCGCACGAGCAGGCGGTCGAAGGTCACGCCCGCCGGGCCGCCGATGCGGAGCTTCATGAAATCGCCCGCCTTCACGCCGTGGAACGCGGCGTCGTCCGGGTGCATGTGCACGTGCGGGGCCGCGCGGATGACGCCCTGTGGCAGCTCGAGGAAGCCGGCGGGCCCCATGAGCATGCAGCCCGGCGTGCCCTGGATGTCGCCCGAGGCGCGCAGCGGGATTTCGAAGCCGAGCGAGATGGCGTCGGTGTAGGCCAGTTCGACCTGGTTAAGGTCGCGGCAGGGGCCGAGGATGCGGAGATTGGAGATGACGCGGCTGCGCGGGCCGATGAGCGTGACGCTCTCCTCGGCGGCGAACTGGCCGGCCTGGTAGAGCATCTTCTTCGGTTGGAGCCGGTGGCCCTTGCCGAAGAGCGTCTCGACCGCCGCCGGCGTCAGGTGGCAGTGGCGGGCGCTGACATTGACCACGAGCGGGCGGGGCGCCCGGGCCGCGGTGGGCATGGGCAGGTTCAGCCGCTGGTAAACGAGGCGGCGGACGACGTGTTCGATCTCAGCCCGGTGGGGCAACGCTGGGGCGGAACTCATCTTTCAGGGAAATGTTTGCCAGATTTCGGCGCGGGCCGCTGGGCGTAGGTTGGCTTTTGCTGTGCGTATATGCGCGATTTCGATCATATCGCGGGCGGAGGAATGGGAGGAGAGATTCGCGTGTGGGCGGTGCTAGCGCTGTAGGGCGGGGTCTCCTGACCCCGCCGGTTGCGCGCGTCGTGCCTTGACCGCGGCGGGGTCGGGAGACCCCGCCCTACAAAGGGTGCATCGGTGCGCGCGAAGAGGATTCATACGACCTCGCGGTAGACGTCGGGGTGCGGACGCGGCAGGACGACGGCGTCGACCAGGACGCCGGCCTCGGCCAGGACGAGCGCGCCGGCCTTCACCGCGGCGTCGACCGAGGCGACGTCGCCCGCGAGCGTGCAGTAGGCCTTGCCGCCGAGCGCCATGGCGAGGCGCAGCTCGAGCAGGGTGACGTTGGCGGCCTTGGCGACGGTGTCGGCGGCGCGGATGAGCGCGGTGACGCTGAAGGATTCGAGGACGCCGAGCGCGCCGTTGGGCTGCGGCACCTGCGCGCGGCCGATGGCCTCGAGGACCTCCGGCTGGATGTTCGCGATGACGGTCCGGTCGATGAGAAAGCCGTTGGCCGCCTCGGCGCCGGCGGCGATGGCGGCCTCGACCGAGGCCGGATCGCCGCCGATGAGGACCATGTATTTGCCGGAGCAGATGGAGCGGCTGAGAAGGAGGCGGACGTCGCCGCCCTTCAGCATCGTGTCGGCGGCGCGGAAGCCGGTGGCGACGCTCGAGAGTTCGAGCAGGCCGATGGATTTCTCTTTCATGCGGAGCGGGAGAGGAGGATTTCGGTGGCGGTGACGGCCTCGACGACGCCGGCGAACGGCGCGTGCAGGCGGGAGCCCAGTGCGCCCGCGGGTGGCTCCGCGACGGCGTCGCCGGCGGAGACACGCGCGCCGACTGAGACGAGCGGCTGGCCCGGCGCGCCGGCGCCTTGCTTCAGACGGAGGCGGACGCGTGCGGGCGCGAGCGGTTCGGTGCGGAGATGGGCGGGGGCGTCGAGGCCTTCGAGGCTGAGTTTGCGGAGGAGCGCCTTGGTCGGGACGCGGCGGCCCTCGCGCATCGGGTGCGGGCGCGGTGTCGTGGGGCCCGACCACTTGCGGTTGGCGGCGCGGAGGGCGGTCTTGGCGTCGTCGCAGGCCTCCTTGGGGAAAAGTTGCTCCGGACAGGCGTAGAGGGTGCAGAGTCCGCACGCGCAGCAGAGCGCGGCCCAGTCGTTCCAGTCCGGTTGGCCGGTGGCGTTGAAGCCGAGGCCGCGCATGACGAGGTGTGGCTCGACGGCGTAGCCGAGGAGGAAGCGCGGGCAGTATTCCGTGCAGTAGCGGCACTGGTCGCAGGCGGATTTGCCGATGCGTGCCTTCGCGGCGGGCGGCGTGAGCTTGCGCTTCACGACCGGGTGTTCGCGGGAGAGGACGATGACGCCGGTGGAGGTTTTGGTGACGGGGACGTCGAGGTTGGTCGTCGTTTCGCCCATCATCATGCCGCCGAGGCAGAGCACGGGATCGGGCACGGTGGCGCCGCCGGCGGCGGCGAGGCAGTCGGCGAAGCTCGTGCCGATGGGCACGGCGAGCGTGACGGGTTCGCGCACGGCGCCGGCGACGGTGAGGTATTTGAGCGTGACCGGGCGGCCTTCGGCGGCGGCGGCGATGTTGGCCAGCGTCTCGACGTTGTTCACGACGACGCCGGCCTGGATCGGGATGCCGGCCGCGGGGATGAGACGGCCGGTGACCTCGTGCACGAGGTCGTATTCGTCGCCGGCGGGATAGTAGTCGCCGAGCAACTTGACCACGACGCGCGTGCCGGCGCACGCAGCGGCGACGGTTTCGACGGCGTGCCGGTTCTTCGCCTTGACGGCGACGACGCCGGTGGTGGCGCCGACGGCGTCCATCGCGAGTTCGACGCCGCGCACGACGTCGCGGGCGCGGTGTTCCATGACCGCGGCGTCCTTGTGCAGCAGCGGCTCGCACTCGGCGCCGTTGGCGATGACGGTGTCGGCGCGTGCGCTGAGTTTGACGTGGGCGGGGAAGCCGCCACCGCCCGCGCCGACGACGCCGGCGAGGCGGACCAGTTCAGCCAGATTCATCCGTAGTTGCTCCAGGAGGTGCCGGGTGGGGTGAGGTCGGGTTCATGACTTCAACTGGCGTGGAGCAGCTGACGGGAAGGGATCCTGATGCCGGCGGCCGCGACCTGCTTCGCGGTGGCGTCGGTGACGAGGCCGGCGAACTCGCCCCAGCGGGCGACGCGGTGCGGCGTGGTGCGCCCGAGCTTGGTGGCATCGAGGCAGAAGAGGGTGCGCGGCGTGCGCTCGCAGACGGTCTTCTGGAAGGCGGCGATCTCGGGGTGGGAATTGGTGATGCCGTCGGCGTCCATGCCTTCGCCGCCGAGCAGGGCGAGGTCGAAGTGCCAGTTGTGCAGCGCGCGGACGGCGTCGCCGCCGAGGAGCGCGGCCTGGCGGCGCAGGAAGGTGCCGCCGAGGACGTGGAGATCGATGTCCTCGTGCGTGCCGAGCACGGTGGCGACGGAAAGGTTGTTGGTGACGAAGGTCAGCCCGGCGGTGCGGTCGCGCTGGCGGCCGAGGGCGCGCGCGACGGCGAGGATGGTGGTGCCGGCGTCGAGGAAGACCGTGCCCTTGGCCGGCAGCAGGGCGAGGGCGGCGAGGGCGATGCGCTCCTTGGGGCGGCGGGCGCGGTGGGAGCGCTGGGCCAGCGAGTCGAAGGAGGCGTTGTAGTCCGCCAGGGCGCCGCCGCGGGTGCGGGTGATGTGCCCCTCGCCGGCGATGACGGCCAGGTCGCGGCGCGCGGTGGCCGCGGAGATCTCGAGGCGGCGGCAGATCTCGGCCACGGGCAGAAAGCCGTCGACGCGGATCAGCTGCCGCAGCCGCTCCCTCCGGGCATTGACGATGTCCAACGAGACACGCACCGGCAGGAAGCAACGGCAATTATATGAGCGGAGACAATCATAAAGACTGCGCACCCATTCCGCGCGACCGTGCATGGATTGCCGCGGAACGCCGCGGCGGCCGCCCGGGCGGGGGCGGGACGATCAGGCCTGCAGCAGGCCGATCACCAGGCCGGCGAGGCCGATGAGGAGCGCGGCGCCGAGGCCGAGGGCCGTGAGGGCGTTCTTGAGCCGCTCCAGGTTGTCGGCGGCCAGCCAGGCATTTTCGTTCGCGGTGAGTTTGCTCAGCATGGTGGGTGGGATCGGCACCGGGGCGCGGGGCTTGAGGAAATACGCGCGGTCGGAGGCCCGGAAGGCCGGGAAGGCCTCCGGGTGTCGGACCGCGCCCCACAAAGGCGGCGTGGATTTGCCGGAGGTTTGCTGTTGTCACCGGCGGAGCGCAGATTCGACTGCCGTCGCACGAATGCACGACATCTCCCTGATCACCACCATCGCCTTCGGACTGACCGCCGCGCTCTTCTGCGGCTTGCTGGCCAAGCGCGTGGGCATCTCGCCGATCGTCGGCTACCTGGTGGCGGGCATGATCATCGGGCCGCACACGCCGGGCTTCACCGGGGACGTGGGCCTGGCGATGCAGCTGGCGGAGATCGGCGTGATCCTGCTGATGTTCGGCGTCGGCCTGCATTTCCACATTGGCGACCTGCTGGCGGTGCGTTCCATCGCCGTGCCGGGGGCGCTGGGGCAGAGCGCGGCGGCGACGCTGTGCGGCGCGCTGGTGGCGGTCTGGCTCGGCTGGAGCTGGAACGCCGGCATCGTGCTGGGCATCGCCATCTCGGTGGCCAGCACGGTGGTGCTGCTGCGCGTGCTGATGGACGCGGGCGTCGTCGAGACGACGGAGGGGCGCGTGGCGGTCGGCTGGCTCGTGGTGGAGGACATCATCACGGTGATCATCCTCGTGCTGCTGCCGGCGATGGCGCCGTCGCCGGGGACGGCGTTCGACCTGCAGGCGGTGCTGGTGAGCGCCGCGATCGCGATCGGCAAGCTGGCGGGCCTGGGCGCCATCATGGCGGTGGCGGGCGTGCGGGTGGTGCCGTGGCTGATGACCCGGGTGGCGAGCCTGCGTTCGCGCGAGCTGTTCACGCTGACGGTGCTGGTGATCGCGATGGCGGTGGCGACGGCGGGCTACCTGGCGTTCGGCGCCTCGATGGCGTTGGGGGCGTTCCTGGCGGGCATGGTGGTGTCGCAGTCGAAGCTGAGCCATCAGGCCGCGGCGGACGCGCTGCCGATGCGGGATGCGTTTGCGGTGCTGTTCTTCGTCTCGGTGGGCATGCTCTTCGACTGGCACGCGATCTTCGACGCGCCGTGGCTGATCGTGGGCACGCTGGCGGTCATCCTGATCGTGAAGCCGCTGGTGGCGCTCGGGATCGTGCTGGTGGGGAAGCACACGCTGCGCACCGGCCTGGTGGTCGCGGGCGGCCTGGCCCAGATCGGCGAATTCTCGTTCATCGTCGCGGAGGCGGCGAAGAAGCTCGGCATCCTGCCGGGCGCGGGGCACCACGCGATCGTCGCGGCGGCGATCGTGTCGATCAGCATCAATCCGTGGCTTTACGGGCAGTTCCAGCGCGTCGAGGGCCTGGTGAACCGCTGGCCGAAGCTGCGCACCTGGCTGGAGCGGCGCGCGGCGGAAAAGGGCGCGTCGGCCAACCTGCGGCACTTGAAAAAGCCACACCGTCCGGCGGAGGTCGTGATCGTCGGCTACGGGCCGGTCGGCCGCTCGATCGAGCACCGGGTCGAGGAGATCGGACTCTCGCACGTGGTGATCGAGCTCAGCGTCGACACCGTGCTGGCGTTGCAGGGGCAGGGGAAGCGGGCGCTCTTCGGCGACGCGACGAACAGCCAGATCCTCGAGGAGGCGGGCATCCGGACGGCGAGCTACCTGGTGGTCACGCTGCCGGACGCCGCGATCGCCTACTCGATCGTGGCGGCTGCGCGCGGGCTCAATCCCGGCCTGAAGTGCCTGGTGCGCGCGCGCTACCTGAGCGACCGCGACCTCCTGGAGCCGGTGAATCCGGATGCGGTGTGCTACGACGAGGCGGAGGCGGCGACGGCGCTGTCGGTGCTGCTGCGTGCGCACGCCCGGGCGGACGGGCTGCGACCGGAGAAAAAGAGCACCGAGCCCGCGCCGTGACGCCGGCGCCGCCGCGCCGGGCCGCGCTCAGTCCGCGGGCGCGCGGCCGGCCGGTTCGGCCAGGACGCGCGCGACGAGCTGGAGGAGGTCGGCGCCGGTGTAGGGCTTGGCGAGAACGTGTTCGATGCCGGCCTTCATGATGCGGGCGCCGTTCACGTTGTCCTGCAGGCCGGTCATGGCGACGATGCGCGTGTCGGGCTTGAGGCGGTGGATGGCGGCGATCAGCGCGAGCCCGTCCATGACCGGCATCATGAGGTCGGTGAGGACGAGCTCGATCCGGTCGCGCTCGGTGGCGAAGACGGCCATGGCCTGGGCGCCGTCCTCGGCGGCGAGCACGCGGTAGTTGTAGGTGGAGAGCGTCTGGCGGGTGACGGAGAGGACCATGGCGTCGTCGTCGACCACGAGGACGGTCTGGCCGCGGCCCTGCGGGTATTGCGGGGCGCCATGGTCGCGCGGGGCGACCGGGGCGGCGCCGCGCTGGGCGGGTAGGAGGATGCGGAAGGTGGTGCCCCGGCCCGGCTCGCTGTTCACCTGCACGGAGCCGCCGTGGCTGCGCACGATGCCGAGGACGGTGGAGAGGCCGAGGCCGGTGCCCTTGCCGGGCTCCTTGGTGGTGAAGAACGGCTCGAAGATCCGGTCGATGACCTCGCGCGGGATGCCGCAGCCGGTGTCGCTGACCTCGAGCTCGACGTAGGAGCCGAGGGCGAGCGACGGGTGGGCGTCGGCGCAGGACGCGTCGATCTCGGTGTTGCCGGCGCGGACGGTGATGCGGCCGCCACCCGGCATGGCGTCGCGGGCGTTGACGCAGAGGTTGAGCAGGACCTGGTTGAGCTGGGTGGGATCGCCGTGGACGTAGTGGGTGCCGGGAGCGATCTCGGCGCTGAAGGTGATGTTCTTGGGAAAGGTGTTGCGGACGAGGGACTCGATCTCGCGGACGAGGTGGCCGGGGAGCACCGGGATGCGCGCGCCCTCGACGCCGCGGGCGAAGGAGAGGACCTGCTTCACCAGTTCCGTGCCGCGGTTGGCGCTGGTCTCGATGGCGTCGACGAGCTTGCGGTCGGCCGGAGTGAGCGCGCCCTCGCGCAGGAGGCCGACGGACATGACGATGGGGGAAAGCAGATTGTTGAGGTCGTGGGCGATGCCGCCGGCGAGCGTGCCGATGCTCTCGACCCGCTGGGCGCGGAGGAATTGCGCCTCGATGAGCTTGCGCTCGGTGACGTCGGTGTTGACGGCGAGGACGGAGGTGGGGTGGCCGTGCGCGTCGCGCAGGAGGCGCCAGCGGCTCTCGATGGTGACCTCGCGGCCGGCTTTGGTGAAGTGGCGCAGCTCGCCGCTCCACTGGCCGTGGCGGACGAGCGACTCGGTGGCGTTGGTGAGCTGGCCGAGGTCGCGGTAGAGCAGGTCGTTGATCGAGCGGCCGGACACCTCCTCGGCGGTCCAGCCGTAGAGGTGCTCGGCGCCCTTGTTCCAGTAAACGATGCGGTGCTGGAGGTCGCGGACGATGATGGCGTCCTGGGTCTGGTCGAGGAGCGCGGCCTGCTCGGCGATGCGGCTTTGCGCGCGCTTCATCTCGTCGATGTCGGTGCAGGTGCCGAACCAGCGGACGATGGTGCCGGTGATGTCGCGCAGCGGGATGGCGCGGCCGAGCATCCAGTGGTAGGTGCCGTCGGCGCGGCGGAGGCGGTATTCGATCTCGTAGGGCTCGCCGGTGGCGATCGCCTGCTGCCAGCGGGCCAGCGTGCGCGCGTGGTCGTCGGGGTGGAACGCGTGCAGCCAGCCTTCGCCGAGGCTGGCGTCGTGGGAGAGGCCGGTGAACTCGAGCCAGCGGCGGTTGAAGTGCGTGTGCGCGCCGTCGGCCCGCGCGATCCAGACGATGTGGGGGATGGTCTCGGTGAGGAGGCGGAACTCGGCTTCGCGCTCGCGGAGCGCGGCCTCGACGGCCTTGCGCTCGGCGATGTCCTGCTCGAGCGCGCGGTTGGTCTCCTGGAGCTGGAGGGTCTTTTCCTCGAGCTTGCGGATGAGCGTCTCGCTGTAGGTCTTGAGCAGCTGGTTCTCGTCGGCGGGCGCGAGCTGGGGACGTGGGGCGCGTGCGTGGCGACGCGGGCGCGCACTTCGGCGATGCGGGCGAGGAAATCCTCGGGCTCGGCGGGCTTGAGAATGAAGGCGTCGGCGCCAAGGCTGAGAGCGAGGCGCTCGTCCTCCTCCTCGGTGTAGGTGGCGGTGTAGACGACGAAGGGGATGCGGCGCAGGCGCGCGTCGGCCTTCCAGTGCCGGAGCAGCGTGTAGCCGTCCATCACGGGCATGAGCAGGTCGGAGACGATGAGGTCGGGCGGATTGAGCCGGGCCTTGACCAGCGCCTCGGCGCCGTGGCGGGCGGTGTCGACCGTGTCGCCGTGGCCGGAGAGGAGGGCCTGGAGGTAGTAGACGTTCTGCTCTTTGTCGTCGACGACGAGGACGCGGTTCATGGGGCGGGGGGCGCGGCGAAGGCGATGCGCTCGATCTCGGAGATGAAGGTCTCCGGGTTGATGGGTTTCTCGATGTAGCCGGTGCAACCGGCGGCGAGGGACTTCTCGCGGTCGCCGACCATGGCGTAGGAGGTGACGGCGATGATGGGCGTGGCGCGGAGGGACTCGATGGCGCGGAGCGCGCGGGCGACGGCGTAGCCGTCCATGCGCGGCAGCTGGATGTCGAGGAGGATGAGGTCGGGCTGGAGCGTGGCAGCGGCGGCGATGCCGGCGGCGCCGTCCACGGCCGCGACGACGCGGTGGCCGCGCTGCTCGAGGAGGAAGGTGGCGAGGTAGCGGTTCTGTTCGTTGTCCTCGATGAGCAGGATGGTGCGGTTCATGGCGGCGGGACGGGCGGGAGGGAAGGTGGACGGTGAAGACGCTGCCCTGGCCCCATTCGCTGGCGGCCGCGATGTCGCCGCCCATGAGCTCGGCGAGGCGCCGGCAGATGGCGAGGCCGAGGCCGGTGCCCTCGTGCTGGCGGGCGAGGCCGCTGTCGATCTGGCGGAAGGGCTGGAAGAGCGAGGCGAGGTCGGCGGGCTTGATGCCGATGCCGGTGTCGGTGACGCGGAGCCGCACGGCGCCGGAGGGCAGGCGCGCGGCCTCGAGCGTGACGCGGCCGCGTTCGGTGAACTTCACGGCGTTGTTGAGGAGGTTGAGCAGGATCTGCTCGACGCGGCGGCGGTCGCCGGTGACGTGGCCGAGCGGGGGCGTGGCGCGGAGCTCGAGCGCGAGGCCGCGCTTCTCCGCCAGCGGGCGGACGAGGCCGCCGATGCGGGCGAGGGCGTCGTCGAGGTCGAAGGGCTCGGCGCGCACCTCCAGCTGGCCGGACTCGATCTTGGAGATGTCGAGCACGTCGTTGATGAGCTCGAGGAGGTGGCGGGCGCTGGTGCGGACCATGCCGAGCTGCTTGGTCTGCTCGGGATTGAGCGGGCCGGCGAGGCCCTGGAGCACGATGCCGGTGAAGCCGATGATGGAGTTCAGCGGCGTGCGCAGCTCGTGGGACATGGTGGCGAGGAACGCGGACTTGATCCGGTCGGCGGCCTCGGCGCGCTCGAGGGCGGACTGCAGCTCGGCGGTGCGCGCGGCGACGGCGCGCTCGAGGTTCTCGTTGGTGTCGCGCAGGAGGCGCTCGGTGCGCTTGCGGGCGGTGATGTCCTGGAGGGTGAGGAAGGCCAGGGTGCGGCCGCCGGCGTAGGTCACCTGCGAGCCGGTGTAGCTGAGGATGCGTTCCCAGTCGCCGGCGCGGCGGCGGACGCGCACCTCGACGTTGTCGAGCGTCTCGCCGCGGCGGACGCGCACGAGCGGCCAGTCCTCCGGCGGCAGCGGCGCGCCGTCGAGCGTGTGCAGCTCGAACACCTCGGAGAAGCGGCGCTGCCAGCGGCGGCCCTCGTCGGCGTCGTCGAAGCCGAGCAGGCGCAGCGCGGCGGGGTTCCAGTGGAGGAAGTCGCCGCCGGGCTCGGCGATGACGAGGCCCTCGCGGAGGTTCTCCACCACGACGCGGAGGCGCTCCTGGGTTTCCCCGAGGACGAGCTCGGCGCGGCGCCGCTCGGAGATGTCGATGCCGGCGCCGACGAGGCAGGTGCGGCCCTCGAACTCGACGCGGCGGCCGGTGAAGAAATAGGGCGTGCGGCGGCCGTCCTTGGCGCGGAAGGACGCCTCGACGGAGGACTCGCCGGTGGTGAAGACCTCGGCGATGCGCGCCTCGACCGCAGCCCGTTCCTCCGGGGCGAAGAAATCCAGCGGGTGCAGGCGGGCGATCTCGTCGGGGCCGTAGCCGGAGACCCGCTCGAAATTCTTGTTCCAGCGGAGAAACCGCCCGTTGGTGTCGTAGAAATACAGCACGCCCGGCATGCTGTCGATCATGGTGTCCGAGAACGTGCGCTCGCCGTGGGCGCGGGCCTCGGCGCGGCGTCGCTCCTCCTCGCGGGCGTAGCTCTCCAGGGCGAAGGAGAGATCGTCGGCCGCCTCGGTGAGCAGCTCGAGTTCGCGCTCCTGGAAGTAGCCGGCGCGGCTGGCGAAGACGTTGATCACGCCGACAGAGTGGCCGCCCTGGCGCAGGGGCAACGCGACCATCGCGGGCAGGCCGTGCGCCAGCAGGTCGCCGCGCCACGGCTCCATGATCGGGTCGAACGCGACGTCGTTGCAGACATAGGGCCGGCCGTTGCGGAAGGCGCGGCCGGTGGGGCCCTGGCCCTCGGGGCGCTTGTCGGCGAAGAGGGCGAGGGAGCGGATGTAGTCCCCGCCCGCGCCGGCGGTGGCGATGGTGTCGAGCTGCTGCGTGGCGGGGTCGTGCCAGCCGACCCAGGCGAGGCGGAAGCCGCCGTGCTCCACCAGCACGGCGCAGATGCGGCGGAGCATTTCCTCGCGGCCGGACACGCGGGCGATGGCCTGGTTGATCTGGCGGTGGGCGTTGTAGAGCTGGTTGAGGCGCTGGATCTCCCCCTGCTGGGCCTGGAGGAAGGCGTAGCCCGCCTCCATGGCGCCGAACGCGCGGTGCATCAGCAACAGCAGCAGGCCGGAGGTGAGGACGACGAAGGCGATGCCCTTGTAGACGCTCCAGCGCACGAAGTCCTCGGGATTGTTGAACAGCAGGCTGAGCGCCTGGTCGGAGAACAGGATCCAGAGCGTCGCGAACAACGCGTAACCGACCGCAATCCACGCCGCGCGCGAGCGGAGTTGCTCCAGGAAACGACCGAGCATTTTCGGCAGGTGAGCAGGGAGGATCATGCGACGGACGCGCCGTGCGAGGGGGTATGGACGCGAGTGTGCGTCCTGCCCCGGGAATGTCGAGGCCGCTCCCGCGGGCCGGCGCGGGGCCGGTGCGGACTCAGGCGACGGGCACGGGGTCGATCCGCCAGACGTCGCGGGCGTAGCCGGCGATGGCGCGGTCGGAGGAGAAGTAGCCCATGCGCGCGACGCTCAGGATCGAGCGGCGCGTCCAGTTCTCGGTGTCGCGGTAGGCCTCGCCGACGCGGAGCTGGCAATCGGCGTAGGCGCGGAAGTCGGCCAGCACGAGGTAGGGGTCGTGGTCGCGGAGGTTCTCGACCAGCGGGGCGAAGAGCGCGCGGTCCCCGTGGGAGAAGTAGCCGGCGGCGATCCGCTCCAGCACCTCGCGCAGCTCGGCGTCCTGCGCCAGGACGTCGCCCGGGCGGTAGCCGGCGGCGTGGCGCGCGGCGACCGCGGCGGCGTCGAGGCCGAAGAGGAAGAAATTCTCCGCGCCGACCTGCTCGCGGATCTCGATGTTGGCGCCGTCGAGCGTGCCGATGGTGAGCGCGCCGTTGAGGGCGAACTTCATGTTGCCGGTGCCGGAGGCTTCCTTGCCGGCGGTGGAAATCTGCTCGGAGAGGTCCGCGGCGGGGTAGATCGACTGGGCGGACTTGACGTTGAAGTTGGGGAAGAAGACCACGCGCAGGCGGTCGCGCGTCGCGGGGTCGGCGTCGATCGTCTCGGCGAGGGCGTTGATGAAACGGATGATGAGCTTGGCGAAGCGGTAGCCCGGCGCGGCCTTGCCGGCGAAGATCACGGTGCGCGGCGGCAGGTCGAGCTCCGGCTGGCGCTGCAGGCGCAGGCAGAGCGCGGCGACGTGGAGCGCGTTCAGGTGCTGGCGCTTGTATTCGTGGATGCGCTTGGCCTGCACGTCGAAGAGCGAGACGGGGCCGGGTGCGATGCCGGTCTCGCGCGCGAGGAGGCGGGCGAGCGCGGCCTTGTTGGCGAGCTTGACGCGCTGCCAGTCGGCGCGGAACTCGGCGTCGTCGGCGAACGGCTCCAGCTCGCGCAGCCGGGCGAGGTCGCGCAGCCAGCCACGGCCGATGCGGCGCGAGATGAGCGCGTCGAGCCCGGGATTGGCGAGGGCGAGGAAGCGACGGGGCGTGACGCCGTTGGTCTGGTTGGAGAATTTCTCCGGCCAGAGGTCGTGGAAGTCGCGCAGCACGGTCGCGGCGAGGAGGCGCGAGTGGAGCGTGGCGACGCCGTTGATCGCGTGCGCGCCGACGCAGGCGAGGTGCGCCATGCGGACGGAGCGCTCGCCGGTCTCGTCGATGAGCGAGAGGCGGCGGACGCGCGCGTCGTCGCCGGGGAACCGCGCGCGCACCTCGTCGAGGAAGCGCCGGTTGATCTCGAGGATGAGCTCGAGGTGGCGCGGGAGGAGGCGGGCGAAGAGCGGCAGCGGCCAGCGCTCGAGCGCCTCGGGCAGCAGGGTGTGGTTGGTGTAGGCGAAGGTGCGGCGCGTGATCGCCCAGGCCTCGTCCCAGCCCAGCTCGTGCTCGTCGACGAGCAGGCGCATCAGCTCGGCCACGGCGAGGGCGGGATGCGTGTCGTTGAGCTGGACGGCGTATTTGTGGGGGAAGTTGGCGAGGGAGGGGTCGCGCTGCCGGTGGATGCGGATCATGTCCTGCAGCGAGCAGGAGACGAAGAAGTATTGCTGCTCGAGCCGGAGCTGCTTGCCGGCGGCGACCTCGTCGTTCGGGTAGAGGACCTTGGTGAGGTTCTCGGAGGCGATCTTGTCGAGCACGGCGCCGTAGTAGTCGCCCGAGTTGAAGGCCTGGAAATCGAACGACTCGTGCGCCTCGGCCTTCCAGAGGCGGAGGAGGTTGACGGTTTTCACTCCGTAGCCCTGCACCAGGGTGTCGCAGGGCGTGCCGACGATCACGCGCTCGGGGATCCAGCGCACGCGGTAGGCGCCGTGGCGGTCGTGGTAGGCCTCGGTGCGGCCGCCGAGCTTGAGCGGGAAGGCGATTTCGGGGCGCGCGATCTCCCACGGGTAGCCGAGGCGCAGCCAGCGGTCGCTGCGCTCGACCTGCCAGCCATTGCGGATTTCCTGGTCGAAGATGCCGAACTCGTAGCGGATGCCGTAGCCGATCGACGGCAGTTCGAGCGTGGCCATCGAGTCGAGGTAGCAGGCGGCGAGGCGGCCGAGCCCGCCGTTGCCCAGGCCGGGCTCCGCCTCCTGGGCGAAGATCTCGTCGGGATCCCAACCGAGTCCGCGGATGGCGGCGACGAACGGCTCGGTGAGGCCGAGGTTGAGCAGGTTCTTGCCCAGCTGGGGGCCGATGAGGAACTCCGCCGACAGGTAGACGGCGGTGCGGCTGGCGTGCTCGAAGTAGGAGTGCGCCGTGGCGACCCAGTTGCGGAGCAGGCGGTCGCGCACGGCGTAGGCGACGGCGAGGTAGCGGTCGTGCGGCGTCGCGACCTCGGGGAAGCGCGCGAGCATGCAGAACAGCTTGTCGGCGATGTCGCGCTGGATGGCGGCGACGGAGTTGTCGGACGCGAGCGAGGAGGGAGCCGGCGAGTTCATGGGCGGAGGTGGTGAACCCGGCTGCGCGGCGCCGTCCGCGTGAAAAGGCGGCGGGCCAGTCGTGCGCCGCGCGTGCGGCGCGCAAATCTATTACTGCGGGCCCCGGCCCGCGCCAAGGGCAAATCCGGGGTGCCTCAGCTGGCGTAGAGCGTGTAGGCGACGAAGAGGAGCCCGCCGAAGGCCGATCCGAACAGGGCCAGGGTGGCGGCGGCGAATTTCAGCCGCTCGCGGCGATCGTTGGCGATCCAGGCGTTCTCGGTGTGGGATGACGACAGCGGGAGGCGCATGACGGCAAATCAGCGCACGTCCGCAGGGGTGAAAAGCTTTTCCCGGTCGGAGCGCAAACCGATGCGCAACTTCGGCAAGGAATGCACATTTTCGCGGGCAAATCCGTCCGCCCGAGGGCGGCTTCAGTGGCCGACGAGCCCGAAGATCAGCAACCCGAAGCCCGCGGCCAGCGCACCGACGGACACGAGAACGGTGGCGATGAGTTTGAGACGTTCGCGACGGTCGGTCGCGATCCAAGCGTTGTCTTTTTTTGCCATGCAGAAGCTGAACACGGCGTCGTTGATGAGGGGCGGCGCCGGGGTAGAAAAGGGCGCGTCGACGAAAAGTCAGACATTTACGATTTCTTGGAGATTTCATCCGACGCCGACAACGGCTTAGGCCTTGCGGGTGCGTCGTCGATCCCGTGTTGGTAGCAGGCTGGCATGACGCGCCTGCTACATGGGATACAATCTCGGCGAGGCGCAGTCGTGGAACGCGTGACCTCGGGCCCCGGAGCCGGCTCGCTTACGGCACGCGCTCCGGCACCGTCTTGCGCCAGGCGTCGACCTGCAGGCCGATTTGCTCGACCGGGATCGGTTCGAAGCCGAGCGTGCGCAGCGCCGCCGCGTCGCGGGGCGTGAAGCGCAGCGTGCGCGGGTCGAAGGCGCCGGGCGCCTCCGCCGCGAGGCGGTTGCCGGCGAACTCGCGCTGCGTCTCGGGCTCGTCGCGCCGCCAGGTGCGGTAGCCGGCCTCGCCGTCGATGTTCAGGTAGTAGGGATCCCAGAAATCCTCCTTTTGCGCGCGGCGCCGGATGAACGCCGCGTCGGCGATCCAGTTGTCGCGCAGCGTCGTCACGCCGTGGAAGTCGAACGCCCAGTAGTCGTAGACGTCCATCCAGCGGCCGCCCCACGACAGGTTCGCGCGGAAGACGTTGCCCTTCGGCACGGCGGGCTGGTCGGCGAGCAGCGTCACGAGCGCCGGATAACGCGTGGCGTAGGGCGGCCGGTCGCCGCCGATCTCGCGGAAACGGTCGAACAGCCACGGATACTCGCCGTTGAAGTAGTTGCTGGCCCAGCCGAGCCCGCGCGCGTCGAGATGCACCGCGGGCTGGCACTCGACGAAGAGGTTGTTCGTGACGCGATTGTCGCGCCCGCCGCCGACCTGCACGCCGCGGCCGGCGCGGTAGAAGATGTTTCCGTGCACGGTGAACCCGCTGGAGAAATCGTCGAGGTAGACCGCGGTGACGCCGTGCAGGCCGGGCCCCTTGAGGTCGTGCCAGTAATTGTAGCGGATGACGTTGCCGCGCCAGGTGTAGTCGCGGCCGGTGTGGATGCCGCCGGCGTCGCCGGTCTCGAGGCAGACGCGATGGACCTCGTTGAACTCGAGCACGTGGTCGTTGCCGCGCAGATAGAACGCCTCGAAGGGCAGGTCGTGGACGAGATTGTGCGCCACGCGGTGGCCGACGCCGTCGATCATCACGCCGTATTGGCCGGTGCGCAGCCACTGGCTGGCATGATGGATGTGGTTGTTGAGCACGCGGTGGCCCGAGGGCTCGAGCGTGCGGCGGTCGCCGCCGGTGACGCGCACGGCGCCGTTGGCGAGCTCGAAGAAGTCGCAGCTTTGCACGGTGTGCCGGTGGCCGCCGTCGATCGTCACCGCTTCGCCGCCGAGATTGCGCAGGGTAAGGCCGGCGAGCGTGCAGCCCTCGCCGCCGCTCACGAGCACACCCGTGCCGCGGCTGGTTTCGAGCGTGAAGCCGGCGAAGACGACGTGACTCGCGCCGTCGAGATGCACGAGCGGCGCCTCGAGCAGGGAGACGACGAGGTCGCCGGCGCGCGGCTCCGCCGGCGGGAGGAAGTAGATCCGGCCGCGCGCGCGATCGAGCACCCACTCGCCGGGGGCGTCGAGCTCCTCGAGCACGTTGAGGAAACGGTAGCGCTGGTGCTTCGTGTAGCCGTAGGAGTGGTGCGGCTCGGCGAACGTCACCTCGCGCTTCGCGGCGTCGATCGCCTGCACGCGCTGGTAGGTGTCGCTCCAGTCCCAGGTCCAGTAGCCGTGGGCGTAGATCTCGTTGTCGGCGGACCAGTGCGACGGCCGGTCGCCGTCGTAGGCGATGCGGCCGTAGTGCCGCCCCGCCGGCACGCCGTCGAAGCGCTTCTCGCGCGCGAGGCCTTCGTTGAAGCGCTTCGCGCCGGTCTGCGGCACGTCGGCGATGAGGAGCCAGCCCTCGTTGGGGTAGGCGGCGAGCGGCTGGCGCCGGCCGCGGAAGAAGAGTTCGAGGCCGGGATTGCCGCGCTGGGCGATCCGGCCGAAGTCCGCGATGCCCTGCGCGCGCAGGTCGATCACGCGCACCTGCCCGCGCACCGCCGCCGGCAGGCGCGCGAGCAGCGCGGCGTCGGTCAGCGGCGCGGCGGTCACCGTCCGGCCGCCCGACAGCACGGCGCCGGGCTGCGCCTCCCAGCGCACGGGCGCCGCGGCCGTGCCGGCGTCGCGCGCATCGAGCGTGAGCGTCCGCTCGAGCGGGTAGAGCCCGGCCGCGACGCGCACGACCGCACCCGCGGGCAGCTCACCCGCCGCCCGCGCGGCGCGCACGGCGTCGCGCGCGGTCTCGAGGCTCGCGAGCGGACGCCCGGGCCCGACCTCGAAGACGCGCGGCGCCGCCGCGACGGACAACGCCAACACCAGGAATGAACCGCCGACGACCAGAGAACGCATGCCACGATCTCTCCGCCGCGCGCCGCCCGCGGCAAGCGGAGAGCGATTGAAATTTCAGTGATGACGCAGGCGCGCGGACGCCCGCGGCGCGTCGGATGTTCGGCCGCGCGCGCGCCGCCGCGTGGTGTCGCGCGCGGGCGCCGCGCCATTTTCCCGCTTTCGTCCGGGCGGCGCTTCTGCGAGGGATGGCGCGTTCCCCAGCGTCGGTCTCACCCCCAACCTTACCCCCATGAACGCCCTGTTCTCCCTCTGGTTGCCGATCCTGCTCAGCGCGGTGGTCGTGTTCGTCATCAGCTCGCTCATCCACATGGTTTTCAAATGGCACGCCGGCGACTACGGCGCGCTCGCCAACGAGGACGCCGTGCGCGATGCGATCCGCGCGGGCCGGCCCGCCCCCGGCCGCTACGTCCTGCCGCATTGCGCCGACATGAAGGACATGGGCAGCGAGGCGATGAAGCAGAAGTATCAGGAAGGCCCGGTCGCGCACCTCACCATCGGCCCCAACGGCCAGCCCAACATGGGAAAATACCTCGGCCAATGGTTTCTCTGGAGCCTCGTGGTGGCCGCGGTCGCCGGCTACCTCGCCGGTCGCGTTTTCGGTCTCGATCACAACCACGCCCGCGCCGCCGCGAAGCTGGTCGGCGCCGTCACCTTCATCGCCCACGGCTTCGGGACGGTCACCGAGTCGATCTGGATGATGCGCCCCTGGTCGGGTTCGGCGAAGTATCTCCTCGACGCCGCGCTTTACGCGGCCGGCTCCGCCGCCGTGTTCTTCTGGCTCTGGCCGTGACGAGTCGCGTCGCGTGAAGGGCGCTTGAGGACAAGCGCCCCTACCACGAAACACGTTCCGAAGGTAGGGGCCGTTGTCCCCAACGGCCCTGGGTTTGCCGCCCGCGTCACCGTGTGAGCCGTGCGCGGGTTATGCCGCGCGCGCAGGGCGCTTGGGGACAAGCGCCCCTACCGTTCGACGCGTTACGGCCGATCGTATCGCGCGCGCGTTCTCACGCGTCCGGCTCGGGGTCGTCCGGCGGCACGAGCGACTCGAACGTCACCCAGCGTTCGAGTTCCTCGCGGCTGACACCCGCGCGCGCGGCCGCCGCCTCGAGATCGCGGCGGGCGTCGGGCGCCTCGCGCGGGAAGCGTTTCTCCGCGGTCCAGTCGCTCACGAGCGCGGTCTGGAACAGCGTCTCCTGGCCCACCGTGCTCTCGTTGCGCCGGTGCTCGATCTCGTAGGTGGCGGCGTGCATCCGGTCGGGACCTTTCGCGGCGCGCAGGTGCGCCACGACGGCATCGAGGCCGGTCGCCTCCGCCGCCGCCAGCGGCCGCACGGCGCGCACGCGCGCCATCTTCCACGCGCGGTCGCTCTCCGTCCACACCACGTCGGAGACGATCAGCTGCGGGCCGCCGGCCTGGCCGCGAAAGCGCAGTTCCACCGGTTGCCGGCGGTGCGAAATGAGAATGACGACGATCTCCTCGTCCGGCGCCAGCGAGGCGAACGCCAGGCGTTCCGCGGGCAACGCGACGACCGGCGAGGGCGGCGGCCCGACGGCGGTCTGGAAGGCAAATTGCCACACCATCCACAACACGGCCGCGATCCCGATCACGGCTGAGACGGCGCGCGAGCGACGGGAGAGACGACGGGAGCGGTGAAAAGCGAGCAAGCGATCCTCACGCAACACCGGAACCCCCGGAAAGCGAGCCGGCGCGCACCCGGTCCGCGCGCACTGGCGTGCCGCGGGCGCAGGGCGCTTGAGGGCAAGCGCCCCTACCACGAGACAAGCACCCGGTAGGGGCCGTGTCCGATGTCGCTTCGCTCGGTAGTCCCCAACGGCCCTCGGTTTGCCGCCCGCGTCACCCGGCGCCGTGCGTCGGGCCTGCCGCGCGCGCAGGGTGTTTGGGGACAAGCGCCTCGACCGATTAAGGCGGTCCTCCCTCAACCCGGCGTCCCGCGCTTCCACTCGACGTAGATCGCCTCGACCTTCGCGCGTGCCCACGGCGTTTTCCGCAGGAACGTGAGGCTCGACTTGATGCTCGGGTCGAAGAGGAAGCACCGCACCGGCACCCGCCGCCCCAGCTCCGCCCAACCGAACGCGGCGACGAGCTCCGTGAGCAACTTCTCGAGCGTGACACCATGCAGCGGGTCGTTGGAAGAGTGGGCCATCGCGGAGAGTTGTGACCGCGCCGCGCCCGGAAGGCACGGAGGAAAACGCCCCGCCATCGTTCCAGGGTAGGGGCCGTGTCCGATGTCGCTGCGCTCGGTAGCCCTCAGCCGCCCTCGAATGAGGAAGGGCCCACGAAACACACCAAACACACGAAAAGGGGAGGCCGCTTCGCCCGCGAATGACGCGAATCGCCGCGAATCACCCGCGCGATGGCGCGATGTCCCGGACGCCGCCCGCGCAAGCGTCCATGACCGGTAGGGGCGGTGTCCGATGTCGCTACGCTCGGTAGTCCTCAACCGCCCTTGCACGTGGCATCGCGCCGCGAACGAAAGGGCGCTTGAGGACAAGAGCCCCTACCGGCGAAACACGGATTGAGGTAAGGGCGGTAGCCCTCAATCGCCCTAGAACGAGGCAGAGCGCCCGAGCGACACGCTCGCGCCTCCGAGCAACACGCGCGGTGCCCCCCGCAACGACGTCGTCCGACCAAACAATCGAGCCGTCCGGCAAAACAAGGAACTCGTCCGCCGAAACAACGGAGTTGGAGCCCAAAACAATAGACTCGTCCCCCGAAACAATAGAGCCGGGCCACGAAGCAATTGAGTCGGGAGGCGAAGCAATTGAGTCGGGAGGCGAAGCAATTGAGTTGGGAAACGAAACAATTGAGTTGGCGGCTCAAGCAATGAGCTCGGCGGCTCAAGCAATCGGGTCGTCCGTGTAAACAATCGCCTCGGCGTGTAAAACAATCGGGTTGGCGTGGGAAACAATGACGCACGGCGGTCAAACAATCGCCTCAGCGCCTCAAGCAATGAGCTCGGCCGCTCAAACAATCGGGTCGGCGTGTAAAACAATGAGCTCGGCGCGTGAAGCAATGACCCTCTCGCGAGAAGCAATGACCCACTGCGGTCGAGCAATTGCGCAAGTGGTTGATTCCGGTGCCCGGAGCGGCGCCGCAGGCGCGAGGTGACCGGAAGCATCGCACCCCGGGCGCCGCGCAATTGAGGAGCCCCTGTCCGCGACGGGGGCGTTCGTAAGGTAGGGGCGGTTGTCCTCAACCGCCCTCGACCGTGGCGGCGCCCGCGAAACGCACCCAAACCACGAAAACCAACCGGACTGCCCGCGAATAACCCGAATCGCCGCGAATCACCCGGGCGATGTCGCGATGTCCCGGACGACGCCTCCACATTCATGCATCGATCCGGTAGGGGCGGTGTCCGATGTCGCTACGCTCGGTAGTCCTCAACCGCCCTCAAACGTGCCATCATGCCGCGAGCGAAAGGGCGCTTGGGGACAAGCGCCCCTACCGAAGAAACGCGCGCTGCTTCAGGTAGGGACGATGTCCGATGTCGCTGCGCTCGGTAGCCTCCAACCGTCCTGGAACGAGGGCGTGGCCACGTTGCGGGCATCAGGGCGGTTGAGGGCAACCGCCCCTACCGGGATGCCTTCGGCGCACTTGGGCGTGCGAGCGCGGGCGTCGCGGCCGGCAGCGAGACGGCGCCGATCGCGCGGCGAGTTACGAGCTGCGGCGCCGGAGTTCCGCGAGCGCGTCGAGCACGGCCTTGTCCGTGAGCGAGGCCAGCCAGATCAGGACGAGCACGTTTACCAGAGGCAGCAGGCCGAGAATGGCCCAGGCTCTCGACCGTCCCTTGCGCGGCGCCATGACGAAGATCGCGATGGCAACGACAAGGAAGACCAGGAGCATCGGCAGCAGGCTGACCAGCGCGATGGCAGCAGAGGCAGGTTCATGCATAGCGGGAGCGGAAGACTTCGACGAAGGGATAGGGAGACGATGAAAAACCTCACCGCGGGTTGGCCCGGGCACGGGAGCTTGCGAAGCGCGGTAGGCGTGGCAAGGCCGGGGTGCCGGGGATAACGCTTGGGCGCGAACGGACCGGGAAAGCGAAACGGCGAAGTCGGGCGACTAAGCAACGATGCCGGACGACCAAGCCATCGAGCGGGCCGTCGAAGCGGGCTCGCTCCTGACGTGTTCGCGCTTGAAGGATTCAGGACTGGGCATCGATGGGCGCGGCGAGGCGAACTCAGGTCTCGTGGCGCGATGCCCAATGGAGCGGGTGGCGCTTGCTGTGGCTGATCGAGAGGATTTCCAGCTCCTCGCCCGCGATCTTTTCCCAATAGTAGAACGCGTAAGGAAATCTGGGAAGCAGGCCGCGGCGCACGTCCGACTTGATCACGCGCCAACGATGGGGGTGGGCGCGGAGTTCAGCGACGGCGTGGTCCACCGCGGCAATGAAATCGCCGCCGAGTCCGGCGCGCTCCCGCTCATAACGCAGCGCGGCGGCGGTGAACTCGCGCTCGGCTTCGGGGTGAAGAACGATCCTCATCGAGCCGCGTTCAGCGCGGTCCGGACGGCGGCTTGCACCTGCTCGTAGGGACGGCTGACCACTTGGCCCGTGGATGAACTCGCCTGGCGTTGCAAAGCGACCTGAAGTGCCGGATCGGCGTGCTCGGCTTCCAGCATGAACGCGGAGACCTCGGCGAGCTCCGCTGGCGGGAGAGCCTTGATCTCGGCGATGATGGCGGCGGCAGGCTTCACGCCGGCACGGTCGCGCAACCCGTCGGGGAAATCAATCTCCCGTTTTGCGCGGGGATGCGACGCGCTGGCGCTCTGGGCCGACGTCGTGCGGGTGTCTATCCGCTTGCGCGGAGATGCCGGATGATGAAGGCGCGGCCGGGGTGCGACCGGGTTTCGAGCTGCGCGACGACGCGGTCGACGTCGTAGGACACCGAACGGCGGACGAAGGCGTGGCCGGCGGCCGACGCCTCCAGGATCGCGTAGTGCGCGTGCCGGTCCGCCGTGCGCGAGAGGCTGACGGCGCCGGGGTTGAAGACCGTGTTCGCTCCCACGGTGCGCTGCAGCGGCAGATGCGTGTGCCCCACGCAGATCGTGTCGGCGTCGCAACCGGAGAGCAGGGCCGCGAACGCGGCATCGTCGGCCGGAGGTTGGAATCCGTCGCCGTCGTCCCGGCCGGGGCTCGCGTGAACGGCGAGCAGGCGCGTGCCGTCGGGCAGGGTGGTCCGGAATTCCAGGGGCAGTTGCCGGAGCCAGTCGCTCCAGCCGCTGGCGGCGAGGACGCCCTGCGTCCAAGTGAAGGTCCGCTCGACCTCGACGAGACGCGGGAGCAGCGCGGGGTCCCGCGCGACCTCCGCCGGCGTGGGCGGCGGGCGATCGCCCTCGCTCACGTAACGATCCGTGTTGCCGCGGATGAACTGCGCGTGCGGCAGCGCCGTGACCCGGGTCAGGACAACGGCCGGATCGGGGCCGAGCGCCACCAGGTCGCCGAGGAGCCAATAGCCGTCGACGCCGCCGCTCCGCGCGATGTCGGCGAGCACGGCGTCCAGCGCGACGGAGTTGCCGTGGATGTCGGCGAGCAAAGCGATCTTCATCGGGCTGGGGCGGGATGAAGCGCGACGTCAGCGGGGATTGCCGCTCTCGGGCTGGACCAGCGGTCCTTCGTGCCGGGGGATCTGGTCCACCGGCACGCACCAGGGCGCGCGCTCGGCCCAGTAGATGTTGGCCTGCGGCCGGAGGTCCGGGTCAGCATCCAGCGATCCGCTCGGCACGACCCAGAACTGTCCGTTGCGGCTCCGCTTCGGCACGGGCGAGCCGCAGTTCCGGCAAAAGCCCCGCGGGAATCCCGGGTTCTCCTGCGTGTCGACGAAGAGCGCGACGAGATCCTCGCCCTGCGTCCAGCGGACGGAGTCCCCGGGGAACGCCAGGTTTGCGGCATGCAGGGAGCCGCTCGATTTCTGGCAGGAGCGGCAGTGGCAATAGAGAAAGCGGAGCGGAGTCCCGGTGACCTCATAGGTCACCTGGCCGCAGAGGCAGGATCCAGAGATGGGGGTCATGGTGGGCGGGACGGACGCTAGGGCCCGGCCGTGGGCAGGCGAGCCCTCAGGTGTTGGTTGGGATCGTGCTCTTCAGTGAAAGGCTCTCCTGCGGGTGGCCCGGTGACGATGGCTGGCCAATCTCTTGGTTTTGCAGGAGGCGGCCGGTCCAGATGAACATCACCAGGGCGAAAACGTTCAGTCCCAATCCCCAGGGACGGTCCTGCAGAATCCACACGCCCATCTCGCTGCCGAAGCGCCCAAACGCCGCCAGATTTGAGCCAATGAAGCTCAGGTTCGCGGCGGCGCCCGAGCTGAGCTGATAGGCGAACACCGGCGATGATACGATGGGTATCTGAATGGCGAAGAACCAGCGCAGCAGCCTCAAGCCCTTCGCTTCATCCTCGATGAATCTGAGGCCACTGAAGATTCCGAACGCAAAGGTGGCCATCATCGCCGACACCAGCAGGTAGCCGAAAATCCGCCCATTCACTTGCGGAAAAAGCAGGAACATAAAAACGAGGCCACAATAGCCGCCGCCGACGGAAAGAAGGATGAGAAGTCGCTTGGTCCAGAGGTTCATTTTATTCGGGTAGCGTCAGCTTCCTGGAGTGGGCTCGGGTGGCTGGGCAGTCTCTTCTTCATGGTCTCGGATCCCACGCTAGATCCACGTGAATGCTCACGGACGGTGACCATAGGAAAAGCCACTTTCCCTCTTCCCTCTTCAGCGCGAACTCGGTCGGCGAACTTCGAGCTTTCGCCGCGCTACCCGCAGGGGTGACAGAGCTTTCAAAGGTAACGATTGCGAGATCTCCGGTTTCTTTCGTCGCAACGTAACGATCCTCGTAAACGAACCGACCATCGCGCGGTGGGACAATCGCCGCTAGTGCTTCGCACATTAGCGCCACGACATCGGCGTCCGAGCCAGACTTCGGAACTGCGCGCTTCTCCGCGTGGCGCTCCAGGTAGAATTGAATGAGCCGCGCGCTTCTCATGCGCAAAATCAAGTCGGGGTGCGAAAGTGGATAGAGTTTCTTCGCGTCGTGGGAAACCCAAGCACGCATGGCGGCCTCAGCGACTTCTTTCGGCTCAGCAGCGCATGCGGACGACGTGAGCGCCAGAATGAGGAGTGTTCGAGACCAGTTCATTCGTCCAACGCTTGAGGTCGGCCACGCAGGGGAGCGCTAGCGCCCCGGAGTTGGCTGTGAGGACTACTGGGCATGCTCTTCTCGCTTTGCGGTGAGCTGCGGCTCTTGTTTGCCGGCCACTTGGGCGTGAAGGAACTCACGGGTGGGTCCTCGGCCGACATACCACGCAAACCAAGCAAATCCGATCGCCGCCATCACTCCACCCGCGAAAGCATTCCAGGCAAAATCCTCCCCATTCCTCTCTTTGGCGAGCGCGGCGAACCACATCAGGATCAAACTGAATGGTATCACGATCGCGATGTATCCGCGGAATACCCACACAACCCAGCTCTTTCTTTGAAAAAGTGCGATTAGCATGAACAAGCAGGCGGCAAACTCGAACGTTGCGACGCTGCTAGTAAACGCTGAGGCAGCAGAGGCGGGAGGAAAGCTTTTCACCATTGCGATCCCGCCGGTGAGGAAGCGCAGACCTAGAATGACGTAGAGTGCGATGATTCGTCCGGGCATGGGAAATTCCTAGCAGTCTTATGCAGATTCAGTGAAAAACCTCACTGGGGGTTGGCCCGTGGGGGCGAGGCTGGGAGGCGATGAGGGGGACGGCAAGCCGACTGTGCGGCCGACGAACAGGGGCGCGGGGTGGCAAATCAATCCGTTGAGGACTGCGCGCTCGTCGCCGCCGGGACGACGGCGACCATCTGGCGGGCGAGGTAGGCGCGTGAGGCGGCGCGTCGGGGACGACTCGCCCTACCTGCGGGGAATCGAAAATCGAGAATCCTAAATCGAAAATCTCCTCATCCCATCCACGCGGCGATGGCGTCGATGATCTTGTCCTTGCTCGGGCGGTAGGCGGCTTCGAGTTCGGGGGCGAAGGGGACCGGAATATCCATCGCGGCGATGCGGAGCGGGGCGGCCTTGAGCTGGCCCCAGTGTTCCTCGGTCAGGCGGGCGACGAGCTCGGCGCCGAAGCCGTGCGTCTTGCGGCCCTCGTGGACGATGACGAGGCGACCGGTGCGCGCGACGGAGGCCTTGATCGCGTCGAGCTTGAGCGGCGAGAGCGCGCGCAGGTCGAAGAGGTCGAAGGTGGTCTCGTATTCGTCCTGAAAGTATTGGCAGGCGTCGGCGCAGTGCAGGACCATCTCGCCGTAGGTGACGATGGTGGCGAAGTCGCCGGTGCGCACGTGGCGCGGTTGCCAGACGGCGCGGTAATTCGGGTCCCACTGCACGGGGTGCTTGCCGCGGCGGTAGAGGCCCTTGTGTTCGAAAACGATGACGGGATTGTCGTCCTCGTAGGCGGCGAGGAGGGCGTTGAAGGCGTCCTGCGGGGTCGAGGGGTAGAGCGCCTTGAGGCCGGGGAAGGAGAGGAGGGCGGACTCGAGTTCCTGGGAGTGGAAAGAGCCGAAGGTGAGGCCGCCGCCGCAGGGGAAGCGGAGCACGAGCGGGACTTTCTGGCCGGCGCGGAAGTGATAGGTCGCGGCGTTGAGCACGAGCTGGGTCGTGGCGTCGGTGGCGAAGTCGGCGAACTGGAATTCCTCGATCGGGCGGTGGCCGATGCTGGCGAGGCCGATGGCGTAGCCGGTGGAGGCGGATTCGCAGAGCGGTGTGCTGAGGACGCGCGGGCGGCCGAAATCCTTGAGCAGGCCTTCGGTGACCTTGAACGCGCCGCCGTAGGTGCCGATGTCCTGGCCGAGCACGAGCGACTCGGGGCGCTCGGCGAGGATCTTGCGGAGAGCGCGGTTGATGGCCTGGGCCAGGGTCAGGGCTTCGCCCGTTGAGGGTTGAGAGTTGAGAGTTGAGAGCTCGGAGGAGTTGAGCGTTGAGGGTTGAGAGTTGAGAGAGGGAAGCCACGGCAAGGCGGGCGCTTCCGGGGCGAAGAGTTCTTCGAGCATGCCTTCCGGCGTGATGGGCGGGAGGGCCATGGCGGCCTTGATCGAGGATTCGACGAAGTCGCGGACCTGCGCGTCGATGGCGTCGAGCTGCGCGCCGAGGCCGGCGGCGGCGAGCGTGGCGCGCCAGCGCGGGAGCGGATCCTCGGCGAGGATGGCCTCGGCTTCGCCGGGCTTCATGTAGTCGCAGGTGTCGTAGGCGGCGTGGCCGCGCAGGCGGAAGGTGTGGGCCTCGACCAGGACCGGGCGCGCGGTGGTGCGGGCGCGGTCAATGGCGGCGCCGAGCGTGCGGAGGACGTGCTCGGGGTCGTGGCAGTCCAGGGCGAAGCCCTCCATGCCGTAGCCGCGGGCGCGTTCGAAGAGATTGGGCGAGACGAACTGTTCGCAGACCGGCGTGGAGTAGGCGTATTTGTTGTTCTCGATGACGAAGACGACCGGGACGCCGAGGACGGAGGCGAGGTTGAGCGACTCGTGGACGTCGCCGGTGGAGCTCGAGCCGTCGCCGAAGAAGGCGAAGCCGACGGCGGGCCGGCCGGCGCGGCGCTGGGAATCGACGGCGCCGATGACGTTCGAGAGCATGATGCCGAGATGGGAGATCATCGGCAGGCTGCGCGCGGCGGGGTCGCCGTGATGGATGTTGCCCTCGCGGGCCTTGGTGGGGCTGCCGGAGTTGGCGAAGTATTGCGCGAGGTGGTCGCCGAGGTGGCCGCTCCAGATCAGGTGGCCGCCGAAGCCGCGGTGGGAAAAGGAGACGACGTCGACGGACTTGTCGGCGAGGAGGGCGAGCGGGCAGATGAGCGACTCGTTGCCCTGGCCGCCGGTGACGGTGCCGCGGATGAGGCCCTGGCGGAAGAGGTCGAGGATGCGGTTGTCGCCGGTGCGTGCGAGCTGCATCCAGGCGTAGAGCTGGAGGAGCGAGCCGGAGCGGTCGCGTTCGAGGTCGGCGAGGCGGAGATCGCGGCGTTGGAACGGCGTGGGGGTCGCGGGGAACGTCATTGCGCTTATGACAAAAGGACGGTGCGGCGGGAGGGGCGGGCGGCGAGGAAAATTTAGGGCTCAGCCGCGTCATCAGAATGGGCGCGGGGTGGCGCACGCGGGCTAATCAGGGAGGGATGAAGGGGTGCGGGGTGGCGTTGTCCGTGGAGGCGGGGCCATCAGCCCCGCGGGATCTCGCGATCGAAGCCATGCTCCGCGGGGCTGATGGCCCCGCCTCCAGAAAATGAATGCGCGAAGGGCGGTCGGGCGCGAGCGCGACGACCGGCCTCAGAACTCGAGCGACTCGCCGGGCTTGAGGGCGCGGACGGGGTAGTTGGCGAGCGCGGCGCGGCGCGCGAAGGCGTCGCCGTCCTGGGCGATTTTCGGCCAGGTGTTGTAGTGCATCGGCACGGTCAGCTTCGGGCGCAGGTAGCCGAGCGAGAGGAGCGCGTCGTCGGGTCCCATGGTGTAGTGGTCGCCGATGGGGATCAGCGCGAGGTCGAGGCCGCTGCGGCCGATGAGCGCCAGGTCGGAGAACAGCGCGGTGTCGCCGGCGTGGTAGACCTGCTTGCCGTCGACGGAGAGGAGGAAGCCGCAGGCGACGCCGCCGTAGGGCGGCTCGGGCTCGAGCTCGATGCTGGAGGTGTGGAGCGCGGGCGTGAGCTTGAGGCGGCCGCAGGGGAGGTTGATGCCGCCGCCGGGGTTGAGGTCGATGGTCCGCGCGCCCTTTTTCGCGAAGTATTCGGCGATCTCGTAATTGGCGACGATGGTCGCGCCCGTGCGCTGGGCGATGGCGAGGGCGTCGCAGCAGTGGTCGGAGTGGCCGTGCGAGACGAGGACGTAGTCGCAGGTGATGTCGCGGGCCTTGACCGGGCTGGCGGGGTTGTCGTCGAAGAACGGATCGAAGACGAAGCGCGCCAGGCCCGTCTCGAGCAGGAAGGTGGAGTGGCCGTAGTAGGTGAGACGCATGGCGCGAGCGGGGACGGAGAGCGGAGGACTGAGGGCGGAGGGCGAAAGACGGAGGACGGCGGGCGCGCGTCACTCGGCGACGGTGCGGGAGATGGCGTCGAGCTCGGCCATGACCTGGGCGCTCATCTTGTCGAGGGTGGCGAGGGCGCCGAAGTTCTCGCGCAGCTGCTCGGGGCGGGAGGCGCCGAGGATGACGGTGCTGACGTGGGGGTTTTTCAGGCACCAGGCGATGGCGACCTGCGGGAGCGGCGCGCCGATGCGCTGGGCGATGGCGGCGAATTTCTTCACCGCCTCGATCTTGCGCTCGGAGCCGAAGCCGGTGAGGCGCTTGCGCAGCCACTCGAGGCTCTCCATGTGGAGGCGCGAGTCGGCGGGGACGCCCTCGTTGTATTTGCCGGTGAGGAGGCCGCTGGCGAGGGGCGACCAGATGGTGGTGCCGTAGCCGCGCGCCTTGCAGAGCGGCGTGAGTTCCCTCTCGAAGCGCGAGCGGTGGAAGAGATTGTATTGCGGCTGCTCGACGACGGGGGCGTGGAAGCCGAACTTGTCGCAGACGGCGAAGGCCTCGTTGATCTGCTCGGCGCTCCACTCGCTGGTGCCCCAGTAGAGGACCTTGCCCTGCGTGATGAGGTCGTGCATCGCGCGCACGGTCTCCAGCATCGGCGTCTCGGGATCGGGGCGGTGGCAGAAGAGGAGGTCGACGTGGTCGTGCTGGAGGCGGCGGAGCGAGGCCTCGCAGCCCTCGATGAGGTGCTTGCGCGAGAGGCCCATCTCGTTGGGGCCGTCGTGCTCGGCGCCGAAATAGATCTTGGTCGAGAGGACGTAGCTGCCGCGGCGCCAGCCGGATTTTTTGAGGATCTCGCCCATGACGACCTCGGCCTGGCCGTCGGCGTAGCCCTCGGCGTTGTCGAAGAAGTTCACGCCCGCGTCGTAGGCGGTGTGCATGAGGTCGCGCGCGGTGTCGGCGCCGACTTGGTTGCCGAAGGTGACCCAGGCGCCGAAGGACAGCGCGGAGACTTTGAGACCGGTCGTGCCGACCCGGCGATAGGGCATCGTCATAGGCGTCGAGTGTGCGGACGCGCGGCGATTTGTCTAATGCGGTTTCTCGCGCTGCGGGCGGAGCTGAGCGGAAGATGCAGGCGGGGCCATCAGCCCCGCGCGGCACATGCGACGAAGCCGGAAATTCACGGGGCTGATGCCTCCCGCCTCCATCGGAGGAAGAGGAGTTACGAAGCGAGAAACTCCTTCGTCGCGGCGAAGTCGCCCGGCACGAGGCCGTGGCTGGCGGCGTGCGTGCGCAGGGTGACGTCGGCGCCGGCGTGGCGCAGCTGCGCGGCGAGCCGCGTCGGGTGATCGGGCGGCACGATCGGATCGACGTTGCCGGAGGAGATCAGCACGCGCTTGCCGGCGAGCGAGGGCACGGCGGCGGGTTCGAGCACGACCATCGGGCGCAGGAGGACGGCGGCGGCGAGCGACTCCGGGCGGAGGAGCAGGAGCGAGGCGGCGATGTTGGCGCCGTTGGAGAAACCCAGCGCGGTGAGGCGCGAGGCGTCGAAACCGTAGTGCTGCGCCGCGGCGGCGATGAAGTCGGCGAGGGCGTGGGTGCGCCGCTCGACGTCGGCGAGGTCGAACACGCCCTCGGCGAAGCGGCGGAAGAAGCGCGGCGCGCCGCGTTCGAGCACATCGCCGCGCGGGCTGAGCAGCGCGGCGCCCGGCGCGAGCTGGCGGCCGACGGGGAGGAGGTCGTGTTCGTCGCCGCCGGTGCCGTGGAGCAGGAGCAGCGGGGCGGCCGCGGGATCGCGACCGGGTTCGAAGACGTGTTGGTAGGAGAGCGTGGACATGGGAGGACGGAGGCGCGGGAGGCGCGAGGCGGATGGTGCGGAAATGTAGGGCGGGGTCGCCGGACCCCGCCGCGAAGGAGATGACGAGGGCGCTGAACGGCGGGGTCGGGAGACCCCGCCCTACATTGGGACTGCGAAACGCTCCAAGGCGGGGTTCGGCGACCCCGCCCTGCAGCGGTGGACTTAGCCGAGCTTCGGCAGCGCGGCCTCGATCTCGGCGCGATGCGGCTCGAGGCGCGGCGGAAGCGAGAGCTTCTGGCCGAGCGTCTCGACCGATTCGTCGATCGCGAAGCCCGGTTGATCGGTCGCGATCTCGAAGAGCACGCCGGCCGGCTCGCGGTAGTAGATCGACTTGAAGTAGGCGCGGTCGATCACCGGGCTCACGTGCGCGCCGGCGGCGACGAGCTGTTCGTGCGCGGCGAGATGCTGCGCGTCGTCGGCGACGCGGAACGCGATGTGGTGGACCGTGCCGGCGCCGTTGAGCCCGCGCGGGAGCTTCGGATCGGTGAACAGGTCGACGTAGGTGCCCGGACCGCCGCCGGCGACGGTGTAGCGCGCGCGGTGGCCCTCCTCGGCTTGCAGGCGATAGCCCATGAGCTGGGTGAGCAGCGTGGCGGTTGGCCGCGCATCGGTCAGGGCGAGCGTGCTGCTGTGGAAGCCGCGGATGCCGTGCGCAGCCGGGACGTCCTTCGCGGGCGCGGGCGCGCGCGAGTCGACCTCGGCGGTGGCGACGAGTTCGAGGCGCATGCCGTCGGGATCGGCGAAGGCGAGCACCTGGTCGCCGAAGCGTGAGGTGACCGGCTCGGTCGGGACCTGCAGGTCGGCGAGACGCTTCTGCCAGTAGGCGAGGGAGCCCGCCGGGATGGAGAAGGCCGTTGCGTAGGCCTGGCCGGTGCCCGGACGACCGCGCCGCAGGCCCTGCCACGGGAAGAACGTCAGCGCCGTGCCCGGAGAGCCGACGTTGTCGCCGTAGTAGAGGTGGTAGGTGCCGGGATCGTCCTGATTGACCGACTTCTTGACGAAACGCAGCCCGAGGACGCGGGTGTAGAAGTCCAGATTGGTCTTCGGATCAGCGGCGATGGCGGTGATGTGATGGAGGCCGAGTAGGTTCATTGTGGTTTGATGTTAAAGTATTGGGGAAAACAAAAATCAGGCCGGCGGCAGACCGATCTTTTTGCACAGGCGGCCGAGGTCGAGGAGCTCGGTGGAGGAGAGGCGGTTCATTTCGCGGGAGACGTTGGCGACGACCTTGGGGAAGAGCTCGGCGATGAACTTTTCGCCCTTGGCGGTGAGCTTCACGACCACGAAGCGGCGGTCGGCCGGGTCGCGTTCGCGGGCGACGAGGCCGGCTTTCTCGAGATTGTCGACCACGAGGGTCAGGTTGCCGCCGGAGCGGAGGAGCTTTTCGGCCAGTTCACCCTGGCAGAGGGGGCCGATGTGGTAGATCGCCTCGAGGACCCCGAACTGGGTGACCGTGAGGCCCTCGGGCAGCACGGCATGCACGCGGGCGGAGACGGACTCGGCAGCGCGCTGAAGCTTGATGAAGGCGTTCAGGGCGTTGATCTCCTCGATTGTGCCGCGGTGGCGTGTTCCCATGGCACAGAAGACTGCAGGTTAATGTTTCGATGTCAAACTAAATGTTGCAGGCGCAACTAACCAGTGACGTTCGGTCCAAGCTGCAGAAAGGGCGGGGTTCGGCGACCCCGCCCGGCACGATGCTCGCCCTTGGCGGGCAGTTCGAGTGACGCTAACCTGCTCCGCTCAGGCGTCGATCTTGGCGATGCGGGCGAGGTGGCGGCCGCCTTCGAAGGCGGTGTCGAGCCAGACGCGGACGATCTTGAGCGCTTCCTCGTCGGTGATGGTGCGCTGGCCAAGGGAGAGGACGTTGCCGTCGTTGTGGGAGCGGTTCCAGACGGCGACTTGCTCGTTCCAGCAGAGGCCGCAGCGGATGCCCTTCACGCGGTTGGCGGTGATCGCTTCGCCGTTGCCGGAGCCGCCGAGCACGATGCCGCGCTCGAACTCGCCGCGGGCGACGGCCTCGGCGACGGGGCGGATGAAGTCCGGATAGTCGCACGGCGCATCGGAATAGGTGCCGTAGTCGCGGACGACATGTCCCTCCGCGAGCAGCATGGCCTTGATCTTCTCCTTGTAGGCGAAGCCGGCGTGGTCGGAGCCGATGGCGATCGAGAATTTTTTCATGGGAAAGGTGGTCCGCGGTGAACGCGGGGAGTTTGCGGGTGTCGTTATTCCGGCCACTCTTTTCGCCAGCAAACAAAATCCCGCCATGAAAACCCGCGTCTTATGGTTGATGATTCCCCTCGTGTGCCTGGCCGGCTGTGCGTCGACGCCCGGGGAGCGTGTCGCGCAAAACCAGGCGGCGTTCGCCCAGTTCCCGCCGGACGTGCAGCAGAACGTGCGCGCGGGCCGCATCGACATCGGCTATACGGAGCCGATGGTGCTGATCGCGCTCGGAGAGCCCGCGCGGCGCTTCACGCGGGTCGACCAGGGCGGCAGCACGGACGTGTGGGTTTATCGGCGGAACGCACCGCGCTTCAGTTTCGGCTTCGGCATCGGCAGCTACGGCCGGCACTCGGCGACCAGCGTGGGCGTGAGCACTGAGACCGGCGGCTACCGCGACGACGAGGCGCTGCGGGTGGAATTCCAGCAGGGTCGCGTGACGCGGATCGATTTCCGGAAGGGGTGAGGAGGGCGCGGCGAGCAGGGTAGGTCCGGCTTCAGCCGGACTGAACCGGCGCCCGCGCGGCAGTCGACGCGGGGAACGAGAATCCAACTGGACCGGCTGAAGCCGGTCCTGCTCACGCGTCCAGCGTGCGGAGGAAGGCCGCGGTGTCGGCGAAGTCCGCGAACACGGCCGTCGGCGCGTGCGCGGCGAGTTCCGCGACGGAGAACATGCCGGTGGCGACGCCGATGGTGCGCGCGCCGATGACCTTGCCGCACTCGATGTCGTGCGGCGTGTCGCCGATGACGAAAGTGCGGTCGGCGGCGAAATCGATCGCGTGGCGCTCCCGGGCGCGGCGCAGCGCATGCGGGCCGAGGTCGTTGCGCAGCGCGCTGTCGTCGCCGAAGGCGCCGAACTCGAAGTAGTGCCAGACGCGATAGTGCTCGAGCTTGATGCGCGCGCCGCGCTCGACGTTGCCGGTGAGGAGCGCCTGCACGACGTCGTCGCGACGGTGCAGCGTCTCGAGCAGCTCGATGATGCCGGGCAGCACGCGACCTTCGCGCGTGGAGATTTCAGCGTGGAGGAGCTGCAGGTAGCCCTCGAGGATGGCGTGGATGCTCTCCGGGGTCGGCTCGATGCCGTGCTCCTCCAGCATGCGACGGATGATCCAGCGATCGGTGCGGCCGGCGACCTCGACCTTGGTCATGTCCGGCTCGCGGCCGTGCAGCTGCACGAACGCCCGCACGAGCGCGATGATGCCCGCGCGGTTGGTGCGGATGAGCGTGCCGTCGATGTCCCAGAGGATGAGTTTCTTCATCGGAGGGCAGAGGAGACCACGAAACCCGCGAAAGACACGAAAAGAAAACGCGGCGCGGGGGGCGACAGAGTGCGGAAACGCGGACGGGCACAGATGCGCTCGGACGTCGCGCGTTGCCTCACGGGGAGCGGGCGAGGCCTGTTGGCGGAGCCGCCACCGACCGGGGCGCCGCGCCGCCTACTCGTTTTCCGGCGGGGCAGGCGATGCGTCGCGGCGGAGCGCGATGAAGGCGCAGCCGGCGAGGATGAGCACGGCGCCGAGGATTTCGTGGAGCGAGAAATGTTCGTGGAAGAAGGCCGCGCCGCCGAGCGAGACGCCGAGCGGCACGAGCATCTGGATGAGCGAACCCTCGGCCGCGGGGAGGTCGCGGAACGCGCGGGTCATCGTGAGCTGGCCGGCGCCGGCGCAGAGGCTGGCGACGAGCAGCACGCCCCAAGCGAGGGGTGTCAGCGGCTCGAACGTGATGATGGCCGGCCCGGTGCAGAGCAGCAGGCCGTAGGTGCATTGCGCGGCGAAGATGGTCGAGGTGTGCTCGGTGTCGTGCAGCTGGCGGATGGTGACGACCACGTGCGCCGACATCAGGGCCGCGAGCACCGCGAGGGCGTCGTAGACGCCGGGCGGTCGGGCCGAGGAGAAGACGTTCGTGAGCAGCGCGAGCCCGACCAGCGCCGCGGCGCCGCCGGTGAGAATCGCGGGGCGGAGACGCTCCTTCAGCCACCAGGCGGCGAGGAAGGCGGCCCAGATCACGTAAGTGTTGCCGATGAAGATCGCGCGTCCCGCGCCGAGCTTCACGACCGTGAGGTAGGTGAGGTAGACGCCGGCGCCGCCGACCACGCCGCGGTCGATGAGCTTGCGGTTGCGCCAGAGGTGCGTCGGCTGGAACTCGCGCCGGTAGACCACGACGATCATCGCGAGCCCGACGACGAAGCGGGCGACAGCGATGAGCCAGACGTTGGCGGAGCCGAGCGCGCCCAGCGCGCGCACCAGCAGGACGTTCGCCACGAAGAACGCGGCGGACGCGAGCATGATGAACAGGGCGCGGCGATGGCGGGCGGCCGAGGTGGACATGGCGGGAGACAAGAACGCCGCGCGGAGGGTCGCGGCGGCAATGCTGGAGCGGGACTAGAACGCAACGATAAGCGCGGGTGCTAGGACGCAAAACGCCGAGGCGAGTGCTCGACGGAAGGAGCATGCGAGCGAGGCGCGAGCGATGTAGGGCGGGGTCTCCTGACCCCGCCGCGAACCTCGCATCAGGTCGCGGAAAAGGCGGGGTCGGGAGACCCCGCCCTACATTGGGACGGCGAAACGTTGCAAGGCGGGGTTCGGCGGCCCCGCCCGACATTGTCACATCGCCATGTGCCGGGCCGGCGGGAAGCCGGCGCTCCTTCACATTGCGTGGATGGCGCTCTTGCTGACCGCGAGAGCGGCTTCCTTGACCGCTTCGCTCATCGTCGGGTGGCCGTGGATGGTGCGGCCGAGGTCCTCGGCGCTGCCGCCGTATTCCATGTGCGCGACGATCTCGCTGATGAGCTCGCCGGCGCCGTGGCCGAGGATCTGCGCGCCGAGGATCTTGTCGGTCTTGGCGTCGGCGATAATCTTCACGAAGCCGTCCGTCGCGTCGGCGGCGATGGCGCGGCCGTTGGCGGCGAAGTTGAACTTGCCGACGTTGATCGCGAGGCCGCGCTTCTTCGCGTCGTCCTCGCCGAGGCCGACGGAGGCGACCTCGGGGTTCGTGTAGACGATGCCGGGGACGAGGTCCCAGTTGATGTGGCCGGCCTTGCCGGCGATCCACTCGGCGACGGCGACGCCGTCCTCCTCGGCCTTGTGCGCGAGCATCGGGCCGGCGACGACGTCGCCGATCGCCCAGATGTGGGCGACGTTGGTGCGGAGATGGGCGTCGACCTTGACGCGCTTCTTCTCGTCGAGTTCGACGCCGGCCTGGTCGAGGCCGAGGCCGTCGGTGAACGGGCGGCGGCCAACGGCGACGAGCACCTTGTCGGCGGGGAACTCGAGCTTCGTGCCGTCGCGCTCGGCGGTGAGCACGCCCTTGGCGTAGCCGGTGACCTTGGCGCCGACCTCGATCTTGAGGCCCTGCTTCTGCATCAGGCGCGTGAACTGGCGGACGATATCGTCGTCGAAGGTGGCGATGATCTTCGGCAGGAACTCGACCACGGTGACTTCGGCGCCGAGGCGGGCCCAGACGGAGCCGAGCTCGACGCCGATGACGCCGCCGCCGACCACGACGAGTTTCTTCGGGACCTCGGTGAATGCGATGGCGTGGTCGCTGGAGACGACGGTCTGACCGTCGAACTTCATGAACGGCAGCTCGACCGGCGCGGAGCCGGTGGCGATGACGAAGTGTTTCGCGGTGAGCTTCGTGGTCTCCTTTTCGCCCTTCACTTCGACTTCGGTCGGCGAGGTGAACGACGCAGTGCCGGTGACGACGGTGACCTTGCGGCCCTTGGCGAGCATCGCGACGCCGCCGGTGAGCTTGGTCACGACGGCGTCCTTCTTCTTCATCAGCTGCGCGAGGTCGACCTCGACGCTGCCGAACTTGATGCCGGACTCGGCGGCGTGGTTCTTCGCCCAGGCGACGTGCTCGGTGGCATGGAGGAGCGCCTTGCTGGGAATGCAGCCGACGTTGAGGCAGGTGCCGCCGAGGGCGGTGCGCTTGTCGACGAGCGCGACCTTGAGGCCGAGCTGCGCGGCGCGGAACGCGCACACGTAGCCGCCGGGGCCGGCGCCGATGACGATGAGATCGAAGGAGGACATGGGAGAGGAGCTGGGAGTCTAGAGCTTAGAGCTGAGAGAGGCAGCTGAGGTGCGGAGTTTCGGGTCTCTAGACTCTTAGCTCTCGGCTCTCAGCTGCTGGGCGCGATCACGCGCCCAGCACGAGGCGGGCGGGATCTTCGAGGGCGTTCTTCACCGCCACGAGGAAGGTGACCGATTCCTTGCCGTCGACGAGGCGGTGATCGTAGCTCAGCGCGAGATACATCATCGGGCGGATGACGACCTGGCCGTTCAACGCGATCGGGCGCTCCTTGATGGCGTGCATGCCGAGGATGGCGCTCTGCGGGGCGTTGATGATCGGAGTGGCGAGGAGCGAGCCGAAGATGCCGCCGTTGGTGATCGTGAAGACGCCGCCCTCGAGGTCGGCGAGCGTGATCTTGCCGTCGCGGGCGCGCTTGGCGGCGTCGGCGATGTCCTTCTCGATCTCGGCCATCGACTTCTTGTCGCAGTCGCGGATGACCGGGACCATGAGGCCCTTGTCGGTCGAGACGGCGACGCCGATGTCGTAGTAGTGATTCTGGATGATGTGGTCGCCGTCGATCTGGGCGTTGATGCCGGGGACTTCCTTGAGGGCGTTGACCACGGCCTTTACGAAGAAGGACATGAAGCCGAGCTTCACGCCGTGCTTCTTCACGAAGTCGTCCTGGTATTTCGCGCGCAGGCCCATGACCGCGGACATGTCGGCCTCGTTGAAGGTCGTGAGCATGGCGGCGTTGTGCTGCGCGGCGACGAGGCGGTTGGCGATCGTCTGGCGGAGCTTGGTCATCTTCACGCGCGTCTGCTTTTCGCCGCGGCTGACCGGAGCGGCCGGAGCAGCCGGAGCCGGAGCGGCGGCGGGCTTCGGGGCGGGGGCGGCCGGGGCGGCGGGAGCGGTGCTCTCCGCGGCGGCGAGCATGTCGCCCTTGGTGACGCGGCCGGCCTTGCCGGTGCCGGCGACGCTGGCGGGATCGATGCCGGTCTCGGCGGCGAGGCGGCGGACGGCGGGCGACTGCGCGTCGGACTTCGCCGCGGCGGGAGCGCCTTCCTTCGCCAAGGCTACGGAGGGTGACGCTGCAGCCGCAGCGTCACCGGTGACGGAGGTGTCGATCGTGGCGACGACGGCGCCGATCTTCACTTCGGTGCCGGCGGCGACCGCGAGGGAGATCTTGCCGGCGGCTTCGGCCGTGCCTTCGGAGGTGATCTTGTCCGTCTCGAGTTCGAAGAGGACCTGGTCCTTCTTCACGACGTCGCCGTGGGCGACGTGCCACTTGGCGAGGATGCCGGACGAGATGGATTCACCCATCGGGGGAATTTTGACTTCGATGGACATGGTAGGAGAAGTAGCGAGTAGTGAGTAACGGGTAGCGAGTAGGTTTGGCGAGCGCGGGCGAGCCGCGCCCCTCCAGATCAGAGGGTGAAGGCGTCCTTGAGGAACGAGGCGAGTTGCGTGCGGTGTTTCGCGAGCATGCCGACGGCGGGCGAGGCGGCGGCCGGGCGGCCGGCGTAGGCGGGCTTGCGGCCGAAGGCGGCTTCGAGCTGCGGGGCGATCCAGCGGGCAGCGCCCATGTTCTCGGGCTCCTCCTGGCACCAGACGAGTTTCGCGCTGGCGTATTTCTTCGCGAGCTCGGCGAGGCGCTTCGCGTGGAGCGGGTAGAGCTGTTCGACGCGGACGATGGCGGTGTTGGCGGCGTTGTTCTTCGCGCGGTAGTCGACGAGGTCGTAGTAGACCTTGCCGGAGCAGAGGATCACGCGGTCGGCCTTGGCGGCGGTGTCGTCGATGATTTCCTCGAACGCGCCCGAGGTGAAGTCGGCGAGCTGCGAGACGGCGGCCGGGTGGCGCAGGAGCGACTTCGGCGACATGACGATGAGCGGCTTGAGGAAGTCGCGGCGCATCTGGCGGCGCAGGAGGTGGAAGAACTGCGCGGGCGTGGTGCAGTTGGCGACCTGGATGTTGTCCTCGGCGCAGGCCTGAAGGAAGCGCTCGAGGCGCGCGCTGGAGTGCTCGGGGCCCTGGCCCTCGTAGCCGTGGGGGAGGAGGAGCACGATGCCGCTGTTGCGCTGCCACTTCGATTCGCCGGAGACGAGGAACTGGTCGATGACGACCTGCGCGCCGTTGGCGAAGTCGCCGAACTGCGCTTCCCAGAGGCAGAGCATCTCCGGGTAGTCGAGCGAGTAGCCGTAGTCGAAGCCGAGCACGGCGTTTTCGGAGAGGAGCGAGTTGTAGACGCAGAAGCGCGCCTGTTTCGGATCGAGGTTCTTGAGCGGCGAGTATTTCGTGCCGCTCTCGATGTCGCTCCACACGGCGTGGCGGTGGCTGAACGTGCCGCGCTCGCAGTCCTGGCCGCTGAGGCGGACGGGCGTGCCTTCGAGCATCAGCGTGCCGAACGCGAGCGCCTCGCCCATGCCCCAGTCGAACGGGCCGCCGTTCTTGTGGGCCTCGGCGCGGGCGTCGACGAAGCGCTTGATCTTCGGGTGAATCTTGAAGCCTTCCGGGATGCGCGTGAGTCCGGCGAAGACTTGGTCGAGCAGCTTGGCGCTGACCTTGGTCTCGACCTTGGCGAACGAGTAGCTCGGCTGGAATTCCGCGGTGGAGCCCTTGAACACGGCGTTCGGGTCCTCCTTGCGCTTGGCGGTGCGGGCCGCTTCGCGGGCCTTGGCCTTCTCGAGGTGCTCCTCGAGGGCGGCGGTGTATTCGGCCTTGATCTTGTCGCCCTCGGCGAGCGTCACGGAGCCCTCGTCGACGAGCTGCTTGGTGTAGATCGCGGAGACGAGCGGGTGCGCGGCGATGGTCTGGTAGAGCTTGGGCTGGGTGAAGGACGGCTCGTCGGTCTCGTTGTGGCCATGCTTGCGGTAGCAATACATGTCGACGAACACGTCGCGCTTCCACTTGGCGCGGAATTCGAGCGCGAGCTGGGCGACCATGCAGACCGCCTGGGGGTCGTCGCCGTTCACGTGGAAGATCGGCGCCTCGATCATCTTCGCGACGTCGGTGCAGTATTTCGTCGAGCGCGAGTCGTGCGGGTCGGTGGTGAAGCCGATCTGGTTGTTGATGACGAAGTGCAGCGTGCCGCCGGTGGTGTAGCCGGGCAGCTGGGAGAAGTTGAGCGTCTCCGCGACGATGCCCTGGCCGGCGACGGCGGCGTCGCCGTGGATGAGCAGCGGCATGACGCTGATGCGCGACTCCATGTCGTTGCGGATGCGCTGGCGGGCGCGGGCCTTGCCCTCGACGACGGGGTTGACGATCTCGAGGTGCGAGGGGTTGGGCGCGAGGCGGACCTCGACCTTCTTGCCGGAGGTGGTGGTGAGGATGGCCTCGTAGCCGAGGTGATACTTCACGTCGCCGTCGCCCGCCACGGTGTCGGGGATGTAGTTTTCGGAGAACTTCTCGAAGAGCTCGTCGAAGGACTTGCGCAGCGTGGAGCAGAGGACGTTGAGGCGGCCGCGGTGGGCCATGCCCATGACGATCTCCTTCACCCCGAGCTCGGGGCAGGCGTCGATGACCGCGTCGAGCGCGGCGATGATCGTCTCGCCGCCCTCGAGGGAGAAGCGTTTCTGGCCGACGTATTTCGTGTGGAGGAATTTCTCGAACAGCTCCGCCTTGTGGACGCGACGGAGGATGCGGACCTTCTGCGGCTTGGTGAACGTCGGTTTGAGCTTCGTCGGCTCGATGCGGTCCTGCAGCCAGCGGCGGACCTCGGTGTCCTGGATATGGACGTATTCGACGCCGATCTTGCCGCAGTAGGTTTCGCGCAGCGCCGCGAGGATGTCGCGCAGCTTCATCTGGCCGCCGCCGAGGTAGTGGCCCGCCTCAAAGGTCCGGTCGAGGTCCGACTCGTCGAGGCCGAACGCCGCCAGCGCCAGGCGCGGGGAGGGCTTGGGCGCGCCGGCGAGCGGGTTGATGTCGGCGTCGATGTGGCCGATGGCGCGGTAGTGATAGATCAGGCTGTCGACCTGCGACTGCTTGGGGATGCAGCTCTCGGAGCCGGTCGCGGCCGAGGGCGCGGCGCCGCCCGCGAGGGAGCGGCCGTCGGCGCCCAGCGTGAAGCCTTGGAAGAAGGCGCGCCACGAGGCGTCGACGGACTCGGGGTTTTCGAGCCAGCGCTGATACTGTTCCTCGACGACGGCGACGTTCGCGCGTTCGGAGAAATTGACGGGATTCATGGGTCGGAAGAGGGGAGCCCGGCCGCGCCGGCCAGAGGGGCCGATCCAGCCGAGGGAGGGCCAACGGAACACCGGCGGCGGTGCGATTCAACCGTTTAGGCGCCGGAACGCCGAGGAAAAATCGGCTTTTATGCGCCGGGGCTTGCTCATAACGAAAACTTAAACACGCTCCGCCGCCGCGATGGTCGCTCAAGAAATCAAAAGTGCGCTCGAAACCTTCGATTCCGCAGTGAAAAACGCGGATGGAGCGGGGATTTCGACCGCCCTGACGCGATTAGAGCAACTCCTCGCCGCGCACCGCGGGGAACTGCACCCGCAGCTGGTGCATTTCCTCGAAGGCCGTAGCTATGCCAAGGCGCTGCTCTGGCTGGGCGGCGAGAGCGGTTTTGCCAAGCCGGCGAGTCCGCCCGGAGGTTGCGGCGGCGGCGGACACCGGCACTGAGAGCGTTTTCCATGAGCAACGGCGGCAAAGTTCCCACGGACGGCGGTCAATCTCTCGGGCAGAATCCGTTCGGCGCGCTGAGCGGGGCAGGCTTGCCGAGCGCGCCGCAAACGGCGTCGGGTGCCGCGAGCCAAGGGCGGTTGGGGGCAACCGCCCCGACCGGTGCCAAGCCGGCGGCGCCGGCGAAGAACCGCGGGCGCGTCGACATCAAGCGCACGACCGCCGGCCGCGGCGGCAAGACGGTGACGCTCGTGACCGGCTTCGTCGGCATCGGCCTGCCGGAGAAGGAATCGCTCTGCAAAAAGATGCGCTCCGCCTGCGGCTGCGGCGGCACGGTGAAGGACGGCGACATCGAGATCCAAGGCGACCAGCGCGAGAAGATCGCGGCGATCCTCACCGAGGCGGGCTTCCGCGCGGTGTTCGCGGGCGGGTGATTACGGCCGCGCACTCGATGCTCTGCCCGCGCTGCGAGCAGGATTATCCGATTAGGATGCGGGTTGTTCGCACGGCGGAATCGGTGGTTGTCTGTCCGGAGTGCGAGGCCTTGTGGCGAAGCGGTGCAACGATCGATGCCGAAGCCTGCCTACACATGCAGACATACCTGCAGACACTTGGTCTGAGGGGCGAGTGGAGCGATTTGGTCGGAGAGATTTCCTGACTAGGCGGCCAGGCCCGCGGCCAGCGCCAGCGCGCTTTTCGCGCGGTTCATGATGTAGAGGTGATAGCCGGGAGCGCCGTTGGCGAGGAGGCCGCGGATTTGTGTGAACGCCCAGTCGAGGCCGATGATCTCGACGACGTCGGGATTCTCCGCCGCGGCCTCGAGGCGCGTGACGAGTTTCGCGGGCAGGTGGGCGCCGCACATCTCGGTGAAGCGCTTGATCTGCTTCAGCGACAGCACGGGCATGATGCCGGGGATGATCGGGACGTTGATGTCGCGCTCGCGGCACTGTTCGACGAAGCGGTAATAGAGCGCGTTGTCGAAGAACAGCTGCGTGGTGATGAAATCGGCGCCGGCGTCGACTTTGCGCTTCAGGTTGTCGAGGTCCGCGCCGAGCGTCGGGGCCTGTGGGTGCTTTTCCGGGTAGCCGGCGACGCCGAGGCAGAAGTCGGGATGACGCGCCTTGAGCAGTGCGACGAGTTCGGCGGCGTAGCGCAGGCCGTCGGCGGCCGGCTGGAACCCCGGGTCCTTCGGAAGATCGCCGCGCAGCGTCATGATATTGCGGAAACCGTCGGCGTGGAGCCGGTCGGCGATGTCGTTCAGCTCCGCGCGCGAGTGGCCGACGCAGGTGAGGTGGGGCATGACCGTGAAGCCGAAATCCTTTTTCAGCAGCGCGGCGGCGCGGGCGGTGCGCTCGCGGGTGGTGCCGCCGGCGCCGTAGGTGATCGACACGAAGTCCGGCGCGATCCGCTGCAGGGCGCTGGCGGAATTGTGCAGCATCTCCATCTGCGCCTCGTCCTTCGGCGGGAAGAATTCGAGCGAACGCACCGTTTTGCGACGGGCGAAGAGTTCGGAGATGGGACGGTCGATGGACATCGTGCATCAATGCATCCGGATTTGAGGATGCGTGTCGAGAGCGGAACGCGTCACCAGGCCGGAACGGGGCGGGTTTGACGGTTCACCGGGACGGCGCGGGTCTATCCGGCGGCCGGCACTCCGGCGTTGCGTTCCTTCTCGGTCTGGAGGCGGAGCTGGCCGCAGGCGGCGGCGATGTCGTGGCCCTTTTCGCGGCGCAGCGTGACGGAGACGTCGGCGGCGCGCAGGATGTCGGCGAAGCGCTCCTGGCGCGTGAGCGACGGGCGTTTCCACGGCAGGCCGACCACGGTGTTGTAGGGGATGAGGTTCACGTGCGCGTGGAGGTCGCGCGCGATGTCGCGGAGCTTCTCGGCCTGTTCGAGCGAGTCGTTGATCTCCTCGATGAGGATGAACTCGAGCGTGACCATGCGGCCGTGCTTCTCGGAGAACGCCTTCACCGCCGGCAGGAGCTCGGCGAGCGGGTAGCGCTTGTTCACCGGCATGATCTGCTCGCGGACGGCGTCGGTGGCGCCGTGGAGGGAAATCGCGAGGCGGATGCCGAGGGGCTCGTCGGCGAGCTGGAGGATTTTCGGGACGAGGCCGGAGGTGGAGAGGGTGATGCGGCGGGCGCCGAAGCCGAGGCCCCATTCGGCGTTCACGATGGTCAGGGCGCGGACGATGGCGTCGTAGTTGTGCAGCGGCTCGCCCATGCCCATGACGACGATGTTGTCGAACGACGCCAGCTCGGCGCGGGCGCGGGGCGTGTGGGCGTCCTCCTGGCGGCAGACCTGGATGAGCTGGTGGACGATCTCGCCGGCGGTGAGGTTGCGTTTCAGGCCCTCGAGGCCGGAGGCGCAGAACTTGCAGCCCATGGCGCAGCCGACCTGGGTGGAGATGCAGATCGTCTTGCGCGATTTGTCGACGCCGACCCCGGTCATGGGCGCGCGGATGATGACGGTCTCGATCAGGGACTTGTCGCGGAGCTCGAGCAGGAGCTTGTCGGTTTCGTCGCCGGACTGGCGGTCGAGGACGAAGGCGGTCGGCGCGAGGTCGTAGGTGGCGTCGAGCCAGGCGCGGAGGTCCTTCGGGAGGTTGGTCATCTCGTCCCAGGTGCGGACGCGCTTCTTGTAGAGCCAGTCGAGGATCTGGCGCGCGCGAAAGGCCGGCTGGCCGGCCGCGGTGAGGGCGGCGGTGAGCGAGGCGAGGGTTTCGCCGTAGAGGGCGGGTTTGGCGGGGACGAAAGCCAAGTGGAGAGTGGAGAGCTGAGAGGTGAGAGCGGCCAGGTCGGCCGAACGGCCGGGGAACTGTGACCTTGTGGTTGAACTCTCAACGCTCAACCCTCAACTCTCAACTCGCCTCTGATGAAACTCCTGCACCGCCATATCTTCGCCAACGTCGCGGCGACGTGCCTGGCGGCCGTGGGCCTGTTCACCTTCGTCCTGCTGCTGGGCAATGCGCTGAAGGACCTGCTCGGCTACGTGCTGTCGGGGCAGCTCGAGCTTGAGACCTTCCTCCGGCTGATCGGGCTGCTGGTGCCGATCGTGGTGTCGTATGCGCTGCCCGGCGGCATCCTCACCGGCGTGCTGCTGGTGCTCGGCCGGATGTCGTCCGACCGCGAGATCACCGCGATCCGCGCCTCCGGCGTGAGCGTGGCCGGCATCTCGGCGCCGATCTTCTTCTTCGCCCTGCTGGGCGTCGCGGCCAGCCTGGCGGTGAACTTCTATTTCATGCCCACGGCGCGCGTGGCCTACCAGCAGGAGCTGGATCAGGCGGTGCGGCAGAACCCCCTGAGCTTCATCGTGCCCAAGACCTTCATCCGCGACTTCCGCGGCATCGTGCTCTACGTGGGCGACAAGAAGGGCGACAACACGCTCAAGGATTTCTGGCTCTGGGAAGTCGATCCGCAGGGGCGCGTGCGGCGCTTCGCCCGCGCCGACGAGGGCCACCTGACCTACGACGAGAAGGCCAACAATCTCGTGCTCGTCGTCCAGCGCGCGCAGGTGGAGGTGCGCGACGAGAAGGACCCGGAGAATTTCGCCGCGATCAGCGGCGCGCCCGCGATGGAGCGGGCGACGTTCTACCTGCCGCTCGATCGCGTGACCGGCGTGCGCACCACCAAGCCGAAGCCGCGCTGGCTGACTTGGTCGCAGCTGCTCGCGGAGTGGGAGCGGCTCGGCCGGCCCGACCCGGCGGTGCCGGCGGCCGAGCGCGAGCGCCAGCGGATGAAGGTGCAGATCGCGTTCCACGAGAAGTGCTCCACCGCCTTCTCGGTGCTGTCGTTCGCGCTGCTGGCGATTCCGCTCGGCATCAAGGTCTCGCGCAAGGAAACCACGGCCAACCTCGGCGTCGCCGTCGCGCTGGCGATGGCCTACTACTTCGCGACCGTCGTGTTCGGCTGGTTCGACAACAAGCCGGCGTTCCGCCCCGACCTCCTCATGTGGCTGCCCAACCTCGGCTTCCAAACCCTCGGAATCTGGATGTTCCGCAAGGTCGACCGGGCCTGACTTCCGCGCCGTGCGCCAGGTGAAAAACGTAACTGCCGGGCTGGGGGATGCGTCTCCATCGACGTGCTCCTCCCGCTCTCATGCTCCTCATGGCTGACGAAACGTTCGACCTGGCCGGTTGCCTCGAACGCGTCCGCGCGCGCGACCAAGCGGCGGCGCGGGCGCTGGTCGAACACCTCTATCCGCTGGTTATCCGCATCGTCCGTTCCCACCTGCCGCGCCGGGTGGCCGAAGAGGACCTCGCGCAGGACATCTTCCTGAAAATGTTCACCCGCCTCGCACAGTATCAGGGCAACGTGCCGTTCACCCACTGGGTGTCGCGCATCGCCGTGACCACGTGCATCGACCAGCTCCGCGCGCAGAAGCGCCGCCCGGAGTTCCGGTGGGCGGACCTCTCCGAGAACGAGGCCGAGGTGCTCGACAACGTCCTGAGCGACCACACCGCCGAGGCCCCCAGCGATGCGATGGCGGCCCGCGAGCTCGTCACCCGGCTCCTCGGCCAGCTCGCGCCCGCCGACCGCACCGTGATCCAGATGCTCGACCTCGAGCAGAAGTCGGTCGCCGAGATCTCCGCGCTCACCGGCTGGGGCCAGTCGATGATCAAGGTCCGCGCCTTCCGCGCGCGTCGGAAGTTGCAGAAACTCTTTCAAGAACTCAGAAACCAGGAGAAGTCATGAACCCGCATTACCAGCAATGGCTGCGCCTCGCCGCCGCCGCGCGCCAGGCTCCCGGCGATCGTGACGCGCAGGCGCCGTATGGCTTTGCCACGCGCGTGGCCGCGCTCGGCCTCGCGGCCCCCGCCGCCATCCTCCCGCGCGCCGTGCTCGAGAAGTTCGCGCTGCGCGGCCTCTTCGCCGCCTGCGCCCTCAGCGTGGTCGCCGCGGCGTTCGGCTACTCGGCGTTCCAGACCGAGCAGGAGACCGAAGCCATCGCCGGCGACACCGTCACCGAAGTCCTCGCGCAGTCATGACCGACAAGCCCTGGAAACTCGTCCTGCTGCTGACCGGCATCTTCCTCGCGGGCGCGGTGGCCGGGGGCTTCGTGACGCTCGAGGTCGGCAAGAGCATGCTCCGGAAGCGCCTCGCGCCCGACAACTGGGGCCCGGCCCGCCTGAAGATGCTCGAGAAGCACCTCGACCTCACGTCCGACCAGATCGAGCGCCTGAAGCCGATCGTGCGCCGCGACGTCGACGAGCTGAACCGCCTGCGCCAGCAGGGCTTCCAGGAAACCCGCCGCATCCTCGAGCGGATGGAAAAGGACATCGCCGAGGTGCTGACGCCCGAGCAGCGCGCGAAATTTGAGAAGCTCAACGCCGAGATGCGCGAACGCGCCCGGCGCCTGATGGAGCAGCGGCGCAACGAAAAGGGCGAGCGCCGCGCCCCGCCGCCCCCGCCCGAGGGCGAGGGGCACCCGCGTCCCCCGCCGGACGGCAAGGCCCCGCCCGCCGATCCGGGCAAGGAGTAGCCGGTTGCGCCCGTCCCCGTGACGGGCGCGATTGTTTTCCGACCCGGAGATTTATTGGTTGCGCGACGGGTCGTGCGACCTACGGTCCGCCTTGGCCAGGTGCCATGCATGGGCAGGCGCGTGAACCCCGCCAGGACCGGAAGGTAGCAACGGTGACGACGTTCTCCCAGTGCCGTGGAGTGCCTGGCCACTTTTATTTTTGGGCGCGGGGATTTTGGCCCGACGGCGCGAGGCCTACACGACGACAACCGCGTTGCGCAGGGTTCCGAAACGCTCGAGCGAGATCGCCACCTCGTCGCCCGCCGCCAGGGTGAACGCATCCGGCGGCACGATGCCGGTGCCGGTGAGCAGCACGGCGCCGTGCGCGAAGGTCTGGCTCCGCCCGAGCCAGCCGGCGAGCTCGGCGAAGCTGCGCTTCAGCTGGCCGAGCGACGTCTCGCCGGCGAACACGCCCGCGCCGGCCCGCGTGATCTCGAGCCGGATCCGGCGCCGGCGCAGCTCTTCCTCGCTCACATCGAGCGCGATGAACGGCCCGAGTGCGCACGAGCGGTCGTAGACCTTGGCCTGGGGCAGGTAGAGCGTGTTTTCGCCCTCGATGTCGCGCGAACTCATGTCGTTGCCCAGCGTGCAGCCGACCACCGCGCCGCGCGAGTTGAGCACCAGCGCGAGCTCCGGCTCGGGCACGTTCCAGCGGGCGTCCCGGCGGATGCCGACCGCGTCGCCGGAGGCCACGACCCGTTCCGCCACGGCCTTGAAGAACAGCTCCGGCCGCTCGGCCGCGTAGACGCGATCGTAGGCCGAGGCGCTGAAGTCGGATTCCTCCATGCGCGCGGCCTTGCTGCGGAGATAGGTGACGCCCGCGGCCCAGACTTCCTGCCGCTCGACCGGCGCGAGCCAGCGCACGGAGCCGGCCGGGAGGCGCGGCGGGTTTCGGTCGAGGGCGCCGCGCACGGTCGCGCTCGGATCGTGGGCGTCGAGGACGGTTTGCAGCGAGGCGAGGCCGGCGGCGGAGAGATCCGCGACCGCGGACTCGTCCGCGACGAGACAGCCGATGCGGACGGTGCCGGAGCCGGAGGTGAAGCGGCCGATTTTCATGGGGTGGGGTGGACGGAGGCGATGCAGGGCGCGGTTTTCAGGCGGGGAAACCAATCTGTTGCCGCCACATTAGAGCGTGAGGAAGCCGTTTGACGCGAGCGCGCACGGCCGCGGTTTTTTGCTTTTCTCTCAACTCCCGGCGCTCAACTCTCAGCTTTCCGATGTCCGGCGCCTACCAAGTCATCGCCCGCAAGTGGCGGCCCCAAACCTTCGACGATGTCGTCGGCCAGGAGCACGTCGTCCGGACGCTGCGCAACGCCATCGCCCGGCAGCGCATCGCGCACGCCTACCTGTTCGTCGGCCCGCGCGGCACGGGCAAGACCAGCACCGCGCGCATTTTCGCCAAGGCCCTCAACGTCACCAACGGCCCGAAGGCCGATTTCGACCCCGAGGACCCGATCGCCAAGTCCATCGCCGAGGGCTCCTGCCTCGACGTGATCGAGATCGACGGTGCGTCCAACAACGGCGTCGAGCAGGTCCGCGAGTTGCGCGACACCGTCCGCTACGCACCGGCGCAGGGGAAGTTCAAGGTCTACATCATCGACGAGGTGCACATGCTCTCGGCCGCGGCGTTCAACGCGCTGCTGAAGACCCTCGAGGAGCCGCCGGAGCACGTGAAGTTCATCTTCGCCACGACCGACGTCCAGAAGGTCCTCCCGACGATCATCTCGCGCTGCCAGCGCTTCGACCTGAAGCCGATCCCGACCGAACTGATCGTGCAGCGCCTCAAGAAAATCGCCGGCGCGGAGAAGATCAAGGTCAGCGACGAGGCACTGCACAGCATCGCCCGCATGGCCGACGGCGGCATGCGCGACGCGCAGTCGATCTTCGACCAGATGATCTCGTTCTGCGGCACGGAAATCGGCGAGGCCGACGTGCTCGACGTCTACGGCCTGGTCTCCGCGGCGACGATCGCCGACCTCGCCGGGGCGCTGGCCGCGGGCGACCACAAGAAGATTGTCCGCATCGTCGACGAGTGCGACGAGAACGGCCGCGATCTCTACCGCATGCTGGTGGACCTGCAGGCGCACTTGCGCACGGCGCTGCTCGACGCGATCGCCAAGGGCGGCACGAGCGAGACGCTCGGCACGCCGATGTCCACCGAGCAGCTCACCCGCCTGCTCGACGCGCTCCGCGAAGGCGAGGGCGGCGTGAAGCACGGCCTGTCCGAGAAGATCAATTTCGAGGTCGCGCTGCTCAAGGCCGTCGAGGCCAGCCGCGCGCGCGCCATCGACAGCCTGATCAAGGAAATCGCCACTCTCGCCGAGAGCCTGCCGGACGACCCGGTAAAAAAACGACTGAGGCCGTGGGCTAGCGGCGCCGGCGCGGCGGAACGCCCTGCGCCGCGGACGGAGAGCGCGGGTGGGGAGGAGGACGCGCCCGCCAGCAGCGTCCTGACCGAGAACCCCGGCGCCCCCGTCGACGAGGGCGCCCCGGTCGGTCCCAGCGAGGGCGAGGAGGCGTCGTTCCTGGCCGAGCAACGCGAGCAAGGGCCCGTTTCGCCCCCGGCCGCGGCCCGCGCCACGGCGCCCGAGCCCGACGACAAGTCGCCGCTCCCCCGCTCGACGACCTGGTCCAGCGCGTGCCGCCGGGTGTCCGCCAGCTGATGGACGAGCTGTTCCGGGCGAATTTCGTCACGGTGAAGCGCGTGCCGAAGTCGGCGCTGAAGAGCTGACGCCCGCAGGGCGCGGAGCCCTCCGGCCGGCCCCCGTCGGGCGTGCGTGTCACCTGGGCATTTTTCTTCAACCGGCTGGCGTGGCTGGCATGGAACCGGCTTTAATCACGCGCGAGCACTCGTCCCCATTTTGACGGGCGTTCACCCAACAAAACTACCCTGCGTTCTCACACCCACTATGAGCGTTAGTCCCTCCCGCCTCGCGGCGATCTCTGCGGCCAACAACTACCGCACGACGAAGACCGTGGCTTTCAATGAAAGCCACTCTGCCGGCCTCTTCGGCAAGAATGTCTTCAACGACAAAATCATGCAGCAGCGCCTCCCGAAGGCCGCCTACAAGTCGCTGAAGAAGACCATCGACACCGGCGCCACCCTCGAGCAGGGCGTGCTCGATATCGTCGCCACCGCGATCAAGGACTGGGCGCTCGAGCACCACGCCACGCACTACGCGCACGTTTTCCAGCCGCTCACCGGCATCACCGCGGAAAAGCACGACAGCTTCCTCGAGCCCGACGGCCGCGGCGGCGCCATCGCCGAGTTCTCCGGCAAGCAGCTCGCCCAGGGCGAGCCCGACGCCTCGTCGTTCCCCTCCGGCGGCATCCGCGCCACCTTCGAGGCCCGCGGCTACACCGCCTGGGACGTCACCAGCCCCTGCTACCTCGTCGAGAACGCCAACGGCGTCACGCTCTGCATTCCGACCGCGTTCGTCTCCTGGACGGGCGAGGCCCTCGACCTCAAGACCCCGGTTCTCCGCTCGATGAAGGCGCTCGACGAGCAGGCGCGCCGCATCCTCAAGCTTTTCGGCCACCAGAACATTCCGATGATCACGGCCACCGCCGGCCCGGAGCAGGAATACTTCCTGATCGACCGCAATTTCTACCTCAGCCGCCCCGACCTGCTCACGGCCGGCCGCACGCTGTTCGGCGCCCGCCCGCCCAAGGGCCAGGAGTTCGAGGACCAATACTTCGGCGTCATCCCGGACCGCGTCCTCGCGTTCATGCACGAGTGCGAGGCGGAGCTCTACAAGCTCGGCGTGCCGGTCAAGACCCGCCACAACGAGGTCGCGCCGTCGCAATACGAGATCGCGCCCATTTACGAGAACGCGAACATCGCCGCCGACCACCAGCAGCAGGTGATGATCACGCTCCGGCGCGTCGCGCGCAAATACGGCCTCGAGTGCCTCCTGCACGAGAAGCCCTTCGCGGGCGTCAACGGCTCCGGCAAGCACCTCAACTGGTCGCTCGGCAACTCCGCGCAGGGCAACCTGCTCGAGCCGGGCCACACGCCGCACCAGAACATGCAGTTCCTCGTGTTCTGCGCCGCCGTCGTCCGCGCCGTCCACAAGCACGGCGCCCTCCTCCGCGCGATGGTCGCCTCCGCTTCCAACGACCACCGCCTCGGCGCCAACGAGGCCCCGCCGGCCATCATCTCGATCTTCCTCGGCGAGCAGCTCGCCGACGTGTTCGAGCAGCTCAAGAAGGGCAAGGCCAAGTCCTCGAAGTCCGCCGGCACGATGCACCTCGGCGTCGACACGCTGCCGCTCCTCATGAAGGACGCGGGCGACCGCAACCGCACCTCGCCGTTCGCCTTCACCGGCAACAAATTCGAATACCGCGCCGTCGCCGCCAACCAGTCCATCGCCGCCCCGCTCGCGGCGCTGAACACGATCATGGCCGAGTCGCTCGACTACATCGCCACCAAGCTCGAGAAGGCGCCCAAGTCGAAGAAGTTCGAGGACGCCGTGCAGGACATCCTGACCGAGATCGCCCGCGAGCACAGCGCCGTCATCTTCAACGGCAACGGCTACTCCGAGGAATGGCACAAGGAAGCCGAGAAGCGCGGCCTCCCGAACCTGCGCACTTCCGTCGACGCCATCCCGGTGCTCGCCGCGAAGTCCACGGTCGCTGCCTACGAGGCTTACGGCATCCTCACCAAGCGCGAACTCGAGGCCCGCCGCGACATCGCCTTCGAGCAATACGTCAAGGCCATCGCCGTCGAGGCCAACGTCGTCACCGAGATGGTGAACACGAAGTTCCTCCCGACCGCGATCCGCTACCAGACCGAGCTCGCGCAGAACGTCGCGGCCCTCCGCGCCGCCGGCGCCAAGGCCGACACCGGCCTGCTCGACAAGGTCACGGGCCTGGTCGACAAGCTCACCGCCGAGCTGGCCAAGCTCGAGGAGATCCGCGCCGACCACGTGTCCGGTCTCGAAGCCGAGGCCGCGCACATGTGCCACGAGGTCCTCCCGCAGCTCCTCGCGATCCGCAAGGCCGTGGACGCCCTCGAGGCCGTGTGCCCCGACGAGTCCTGGCCGCTGCCGACCTACGAAGAGATGCTCTTCATCAAGTGATTTTGGGGTAGAACGCACACCAACAACGCCCGGCCCGCGCAAGCGAGCCGGGCGTTTTTTCGGCCGTCGCCCGGCGTGCGGGGCGAAACCGGCCTCGGCTGCGTCGCCGGCCGCGGACGGGTGGCCTGCACTTTCGTGTAGCCCGGGGCGCGGCATTCCGGTTGAACGTGACCGATGTCCGTTCTCCCCGCCACCGCGCCCGCCGCTCCCGCTGACGCGCCCGCCCGCGTGGCGGCGATCGGCGAATGGGTGCTGACGCTCGGGCTCGCCGTCACGCTGGCGGGGACGACGCTGGGCCTCGGCGGCTACCTGGCGGAGACGATGGTCTGGTCCGCGCGGGCGGTCTGGCTCCTCGCAGCCCTCGGCGCGGCGCTGCTGGTGCTGCGTCCGCGCGCCCTCGACGCCCGGGCGCTGCTGCCCGTCCCCTTCCTGCTCTTCGCGCTCGCCAGCGTGATCTGGATCGCGCCGGCGCGCTGGCTGGCGTGGCGCGAGTGGCTGCTCTGGTTCCAGATGTGGCTGTGGTTCGCGCTGGCGCTGCACTTCGCGCGCACGCGCGCGCAGACCTGGACCCTGGCTGGCACCCTGGTCGGGCTGGCGCTCGCGGGCGTGGCGATGGCGGCGTATCAGCGTTTCGTCGACCCGAAGTGGATGATGCTGGGCCGCACGCAGGCCGAGCAGTTCGTCGGACGCTCCGCCGGGATGTTCGGCATTCCCAACAGCCTCGCGGCGTTGCTGGAGCTCGTGCTGCCGCTCTGCCTCGTCTGGTTCGGCTCGCGCGCGCTGCCGCTGGCCGGGAAAATTCTCTGCGGCTGGCTCGCGGCGGTGTTCGTTTTCGGCCTGGTCCTGACCGGCAGCCGCGGCGGGTGGATCGGCGCGGCGGCGGCGCTGGCGCTCTGGCCGGTGCTGACCAGCCGCACGGCGCGCCGCGGCGCGCTGGGGGCGTTGGGCGTGGTGGCCTGCCTCGCGGCCGGTCTCGCCGCGCTTTACTTCCACAGCGACTACGCCCGCGAGCGCATCGCGCCGTTCCTGAGCGGCGAGTTCGAGTCCAGCCGGCCGATCATCTGGCGCGTGGGCTGGCGGATCTGGCAGAGCGCGCCGTGGGGCGGCACGGGCGCGGCATCCTACAACGTCGTGTTCGATCAATTCCGTCCGGCGGGCTTCGGCAACGAGCCGGAATGGGCGCACAACGATTATCTCAACACGCTCGCCGACTACGGCGTGGCGGGTTTCGCGCTGTGGGCGGGGGCCGGCGCGGCGCTGCTGGCATTGGGCTGGCGCGCGGTGCGGGAGCGGCGGCGCGCGGCCGTCCCCGCGGCCGGCGCGCTCGAGAGCTGGCGCTGGCGGCTGGCCTGGTGGCTGGGCGCCGTGGCGTTCGCGGTGCACCTGGCGGTCGACTTCCACACGAAGATCCCGGCGCTCGCCTACGCGGCGGCGGTGGTCGTCGCCTTGCTGCTGCGCCGCCCGGAGACCGCCGCCGCTCCGCGGGTCTCGCGCCTGGCGCTGGCGCTCGGCGCGGTGCCTTTCCTCGGCGTGCTCGCGGCGTGTGCCGGGCGCGGCGAGGCGCTTTACCGGAGCGAGGCGCTGCGCTTCGAGTCGCGGCGCGGCATCGACCGCGTGGCCGCGGGACGCGCGACGCTGGACGCCGCGGTCCCGCCGGCGCTGCTGAATTTTCAACAGGCGGTGAAGGTCGACCCGGAAAACGGGCGGGCCTGGAGCGATCTCGCCTACGCGACGGCGCTCGCGTGGCATGTCACCCACGGCAACGCCGCGGCGATCGGCCGGCGCGCCGAGGCCGCCGCCGCGCGCGCGATCGCGCTCTGTCCGATCGCGGCGGAGGCGTGGATTCGCCAGGCGGTGGCGCTCGACCTGCAGGACCGGCGCACCGAGGCCGAGTCGTCTTTCCGCCGGGCGGTTTCCCTCGCGCCGCACACGGCCGAATGGCGCTACTACTACGCGTATCACCTCAGCACGCAACCTGACCGAAAGGCGGAGGCGCTCGCGGAGGTGGAAACCTGTTTAGCTCTTGACCCGACTTATGCGCAGGCGAAATCTCTGCGCGCCCGCCTGTCCGCGGGTCGCTGAGCGCCTCTCAACCCTGGCCACTATGAAATCCTCGGTCCTCCGTTTTGTCTTTGTTGCGCTTTTTGCCATTGGTTTGTCGTTGCAGGCCACCGCGCAATCCGCCGCGGGGGTGAGCGTCCCGACCAAGGCGGGTGCGATCAAGGTCGGCAAGATCGAGGGCGCCGTCCACCGCCTGACAGCCGATGGCCGGAGCGCGGAGCTCAAGCTCGGCGATACGCTGATCGAGACCGATACCGTCACGACGTCCAAGGGCGCCCTCGTGGTCCTGGTTTTTGCCAACGGCGCCTCGGTGAAGCTCGGCGGCGACAGCAAGCTGAAGATCGAGGAATTCAAGATGGACCCGCTCGGCGAGGACATCGTCGTGTCCAAGCTCGAATCCGAACCCACGGTCTCGAAGACCTCGCTGAATCTCGCCTACGGCGAAATGGTCGGCGACGTGAAGCACCTGAACAAGGACAAGGGCTCCAGCTTCAACATCACGACGCCGGTGGGCGCGGCCGGCATCCGCGGCACGACCTTCCGCATCGTGTTCCGCCCGTCCGGCGACGGGAAGACCTTCACCTTCCAGCTCTCCACCGCGGACGGCAAGGTGGCCTTCGAGGGCACCGTGCAGGCGCCCTCCAACGTCGAGGTGCCGAAGGACCAGGAACTCGTCGTCACCGCCGAGGCGACCGTCGATCCGAGCACCGGCAGCGTGCAGGTCACGAAGGTCGAGGTCCCCGCGGCCACGACGACGATCTCCGCCGAAGCCTCCGCGCAGATCACCCAGGCGGTCACGGCGGCGATCACCGAGGCCTCCAAGAACGTCACCATCACGACCAACGACCAGCAGCAGGCCGCGAACACGGACACCAACACGAACAACTCCACGCCCCAGAACACGGGCAGCGGCAACACCACGACCGAGGAGAAGAAGTCCGACACGCCCAGCGAGACCAAGAAGTCCACCGATTCCACCCCGACCGACAACAAGCCGGCGGCGAACACGCCCGGCGCGACCACGACGAACCCGTCGCTGACGCCGGGCGCCGGCGGCTGATCTCGGCCGACGAGTCCGATCTTCGCGCGCCCGGCCGCACCGCCGGGCGCTTTTGTTTTCCCTTCCCACGTCGCGGCGCCCGGCTACGCTCCGGCCCGTGGCTCACCCCAAGCTGAAGTTCGACTGGCGCTTCCTGGTCCTGCTGCCGATCCCGCTGCTCTGGGCGCTGGCCGCCCAGCTCGGCTACCTGCGCGTGGCGGAGGATCTCACGCTCGACTGGCGGTTCCGGTTTCGCGGCGAGCTGGCGGCCCCCGTGCCGGTGATCTACGTCGACATCGATTCCCAGGCGATCGAGGAGCTGGGCAACTTCCCGTGGCCGCGCTCGTATTTCGCGCAGGTCGGGCGGGCGCTGCTCGAGGCGGGCGGCGCCAAGGCGATCGGCGTCGACATCGTCTTTTCCGAGATGGGCGTGTCCGAGTCCTACGACCGCGCGCGCTGGGTGCAGGCCAACGTCGAGCTGGCGCGCTTCCTCCGCAAGGCGCCGCCGATGGTCACGGCCGCGTCCTACGCCTCGCAGGATTTCCGCGGCGCGAAGGGGCGCGAGGCGCGCTTCCTGCCGATCGTGGCGGACGGGCTGACGCCCGCGGAGCTCGCTTCGCTGCCCGAACTGCCGGAGTTCAATATCGGTAACGGCCGGCTCTGGACGCCGGCGAACGTCGGCCTGATCGACACCCTCGAGGGCGGCACGCGCTGGGTGGCGCTCTTCGCGCCGACCGACGCCCGGCGCTACGACCACATGGCGCTGGCGCTCGCGCTGCTCTACTGGGACCTCAAGCCGGACGCCGTGCACGTCACCGACGGATTCCTCGACGTGACCGCCCCGGACGGGCGCACGCTCGCGCACGTCCCGCTCGCGCAGAAGCAGTTTCTCGAGATCAACTGGTTCTCGGCCTGGCTCTCGGACAAGAACCCGCGCACGAGCTTCTCCATCGTCTACAACTACGCGCGGATGCTGGCGGATCCGGACGAGAAGGCGCAGGCGGCGGCGAAGGAGTTCTTCAAGCAGTTCCAGGGCGCCGTGGTGCTCATCGGTCCGGTCGATCCGCTGCTCCAGGACCTGGCGGCCACGCCGTTCGACGCGCAGCCCGTGCCGAAGGTCGGCGTGCACGGCAACCTGCTCAAGACCATCGTCAGCGGCCAGTATCTGCACCGCCTTCCGGTCTGGACGCTCTACGTCGCGACCCTCGCGCTCGGCTGCATCGTCACGGCCCTGTCCGTGATCGGTGGGACGAAGGGCCTCTGGTCCAAGCTCGCGGCGTTGGTCGTGCTCGGCGGCTATGCGGTCGCGGCGTTCCTGCTCTTCAAGAGCTCGCACCTGGTCCTGCCCGTGACCGCACCGCTGAGCGGCGCCTTCACCATGGCCTTTGCCGGCATCGCCTGGCAGCTGATCGTCGAGGAGAAGCAGAAGGGCCGCATCAAGGGCATGTTCTCCGCCTACCTCGCGCCCACGGTCGTCAACAGCCTGATCGAGTCCGGCAAGGAGCCCGAGCTCGGCGGACACGAGGAGGCGATCACCGCGTATTTCTCCGACATCCAGTCCTTCTCCACCTTTTCGGAAAAGATGACGCCGGCGCGGCTGGTCGAGCTGATGAACGAATACCTCACCGCCTGCACCGACATCGTGCAGGAGGAGGGCGGCACGCTCGACAAATACATCGGCGACGCCGTCGTCGCGATGTTCGGCGCGCCGCTGCCGCTGTCCGACCACGCCTACCGGGCCTGCGTGGCGTCGGTCCGGGTGCAGCATAAAATCGAGGAGCTCCGGCAGAAATGGCGCGGGGAAGGGGAAAAGTGGCCGCCGGTGGTGCACAACCTGCGCGCGCGCCTCGGCCTGAATTCCGGTCCTGCCATCATCGGCAACATGGGCAGCCGCACGCGCTTCAGTTACACCATGATGGGCGACAACGTGAACCTCGCCGCGCGCATGGAGTCCGGCGCGAAGCTCATGGGCGTCTACACGATGGTCACCGACTCGACCCGCGCCGAGTGCGAGAAGCACGGCGGCGACCGCATCGTCTTCCGCTTCCTGGACAAGATCGTCGTCAAGGGACGTTCGCTGCCCGTCGGGGTGCACGAGATCGTCGGCTTCCGGACCGACGTGTCCGCGCGCACCCTCGAATGCCTCGCCCTCCACGCCCGGGCGGTCGAGCGCTATCACGCGCAGGATTGGGCCGGGGCGATCGCGTTGTTCGAGCAGAGCGCGCGTCTCGAACCGCACCAGCCGGACAAGTCGCTCGCGATCGAGAGCAACCCCTCGCTGATCATGATCGAGCGCTGCCGCTACATGAGCGAACACCCGCCCGGCCCCGGCTGGGACGGCGTGTTCGTGATGAAGGAAAAGGGCTGAGTCGGACGCAAAGCCGTCCGAGCGTCCCGCGAGCGGCGCAGCTCCTACGGCCGGTTCGGCTCCCGATGGCGCTGCAGCCACACGCGACGTGCTTCGTCGCATGCCGGACAAATGAAAATCTCCGCCTTTCCGGGCGGCAGCTTCTCACCGCCAAAATACCAAACGTGGAGAGAAAAAGGGAAAAGGGTCGTCCGCACGTTCTCCGGTATTCTGCTTTCCGCGCTCATGTCGTTGTAGAACGGCACCCATTCCCTCGGCATTTGGGCGCCGTGCACGTAGCAGGTGCCGGACATCATTGAGTTTATCCATCGCTGGTAGGCGATCGGCTCGCCCGCGGTTTGCGGAGGATGCCTGCGCAGATAATCGATGCTCCACATTTCGGAGCCTGGTGGGACGGCTTGGTTTCGGGCGCACCCGACTAGGACAATGAACAGGGCACCGAGAACAATGCGGCCGTAGCTCATCTGGTTGCCCGCGGACTCAGGCTGCGGGCGCGATGAACAGCGTCGCCAGCAGCTCACCGAAGATGAGGAGCACGACGATGGCCGAGAGCGGGACGTATTCCCACTTGAACGACGTCTTCCGGCGCAGCGCGTAGTCGCTGATTGTGTTTTCGCCCGCCTCCTTCCGGTCGATGCGCGCCAGCAGGAGCAGGAGGCCGGCGGCGAGCGCGGCGTAGAGCGCGAAGTTGATCGCGCCGGCGGCCAGGCTGGCCGTCACGAAGACCGCGAGCCCGCCCTTGATGCCGCCGTAGAGCGCGGCGCCGAGGTAGGGGTTCAGTTTCTTTTTCCGGCGCCGAAGATGAGGAAAACGAGCGCGAAGTTGAGGAGCATGGGGTGTTGAGAGTGCGTCCTGGCGACGCCGGCCGGCCCGATCCTTAGCAATCGGTTTCCGCGGCCGGGCTCAACGGTGAAGTCGCGAGCAGCGCCCCGGCGGCCGCGCCCAGCAGGTGGGCGAGAGGCACCGGAGTGAAATCGGTCCCGGCGACGAAGACGGCCGCGGCGGTCCGCAGCTCGTAGGCGCATTTGCCCAGAAAGCCGAGGTTCACGAGCGCGATCCCGGCGCGCGCCGCGCGGTCGCGCTCGCGACGGGCGACGCGCAGGCGCGTGACGAGGACGGCGCCGAACAGCGCGCAATCGATGCCGCTCAGGCCGCGGTAGAGGACGAACTGCGGCTGCAGCAGCCAGACGCCGGCGGAGATGACGAGCGCGGCGCCGCCGAGGAGCGAGACCCAGTGGCGCAGCGGGAGCGGCGGCAGCAGCAGGCCGAGCAGTGTGAAGGCACCGATGTCCCAGAGCAGGTGCTCGGTGCTGAAGTGCACGAGATGGCCGGTGAGGAGGCGCCAGAGCTGCCCGTGGGCGAGAGCGGCGCGATCGAACTGGAGGAGAGCGGCGGCATGCGGCGTGGCGTGGAGGACGAGGGCGAGGAGCGGAACGATCAGCGGGGCGAGTCGACGCACGAGGGCGCGGCGAGCCACGGACGGCGCGGCGGACGTGTTTTCTCCCGCCAAGGTTCGGCATCGGGCCGCGCCGTCCGTGGTCGTAGTCATGGCTGCGGGTCGCGGTGGGCCGCCGCGGCTTCGGAGCGATGACAATTCTGCCGGCGGTCGGCGGCCTCGAGGTCGCGCGACGCGCGGCGGAAGTAGCGCCAGGCGGCCAGCAGACCGAGCGCGGCGACGAGCGCGAGCAGGCCGCGGTCGATGGCGCCGCCGCCGCTGCCGCCGCGGCTGATGTGCGGTGCCGGCTGGTTGAACATCGGCTGCGCCGCGTCGACGCGGTAGCTCTTCACCGGCGCGTTGGCGCGGACGGCCTGGGCGGCGTGCTCGAGGGCGGTGCGCTGCTGGTTGCGGCGCTCGATGCCGCGGGCGGCGAAGCTCTCGTCGCTCATCACGACCATCGCGGTGTGGTCGGTCACGAGCTGGTGGCTGACGCCGAGGGCCGTGATGGCGTCCTGCGCTTCCGTGGGCGGCGTCGCGCCGAGCATTTCCTTTTGTTCGATCTGCTCGATCTGGGCCATGGCCCAGAGGCGTTCGATCTCGGGATTGTCGGTGTCGACCTCGGGGAAGTCGAACGACGCGGTGTAGGTCTTGTCCTCGCCGGTGAGCTTGGCGCGGAGCGTGACGGTGGCGGGGCCGTGCGATTCGTAGCGGCCGAAGAGCACGAGCTGCTGGCCGCGGTAGATTTTCTTCGGCTGGTCGCCGGTGAGGTCGGCGACGCGCGCGCCGGAGAACTTCACGCTGGCGCCGTGCATCGCCTCGAAGGCTATCTTGGATTTTGCCAGAAGGAGCTGGCCGACGATGTCGTCGTCGTTGGACACGCCCGCGTAGAAGCCGCCGGTCGCGTCGGTAAGGAGTCGCAGGAGCGGCCAGTTGGCGCTGTTGCCCATGAGGAAGCCGAAGACGCGGATGTCGTATTGCGAGACCAGTTGGGCGAAGGCGGCGGGTTCGACGATGCCCTGGTTGGCCACGCCGTCGGTGACGAGGACGAGGCTGGTGGCTCGGTCGGCATCAAGTCCCCGAAGACCTTCCTTAATACCGGCGTAAAGATCGGTGCCGCCAGTTGAGCCCACGGCTGCCACTTTGTCGGCAGCTTGTTGAACAGCTTCTCGAGTCGCTGCGGTCCAGGGGACGAGTTCTTCGGCTCGGTTGTTGAAGACGACGATGCGAAATCGGTCCTCGGGCTTCATTTGCCCGAGCGCCTGCGTGACGCCGCGGGCGAGCGTGCCGAGCTTGCCCTGCATCGAGCCGGAGCGGTCGAGCACGAAGACGTAGTCGGCGCCGTGCTTGATCGGCTGCAGGTCGACGCCGGGCGTGACGACCATCATGAACGTGCCGGGCTTGTCGGCGGCAGCGCGATACGGGATGACCTCGACGCGGCCGGGCAGGTCGGTGGCGAGGCGGTAATAGAAGACGAAGTCGCGGTCGAGCGACGCGCCCTGGCGGCTGAGCGCGACCTTGTAGTGGCCCTCGCCGAGCTTCTGCGTCTGCAGTGCGTTCTCGAAGCCGGGCACGCGCACGTCGGCGACGGGCACGGCGGACTTCAACTCGACGTTGACGAGCAGCTCGCCCTCGACCTTCGGGTTGGCGGTCCAGAACGACTTCGCGACGTCGTCGGTGCCGCCGTCCTCGAGCGGATAGACGAAGCGGCCGACACCGGTGTCGATCTCGAGCGGCTGGTAGTAGACGAAGCGCAGCTTCACCTCGGCGTTGGCGCGCACCGGCGCGACGCGGAACTCGTAGGTCTGGTAGCTGTTCTTCGTGGCGAGGCCAGAGTCGTTGCCTTTCGCCTTCTCGTCCTCGTAGGCGGCCTGGGCATCCTTCTTTGGAAGGACTTCGCCATGGAGCGTGCGTTCGCCGGTGACGATTGTCACCTCGGAGAGCGAGGCGCTCTTCGGCACGGGGAACGCGTAGATGGCCTCGAGGTCCTGCGCGTTCGGGTTGAAGAACGTCTGCAGCACCTCGGTGCGGGCAAAACCGTTGTTGATGACGACGTTCACCTGATGACTGCGGATCTGGATTGGCGCGTGGGGCGAGCCGACGGGCATGAGTGTGCCGCCCGCGAGGGCGTGCGCGGCGAGGAGCAGCGCGGCACCGACGAGAAGGGTGAGGGAACGGAGGGTTTTCATTGGAGAAAGATGGCGAGTGAGGGGTGGGTCAGCGGCGGCGCATTTCGGCCGGCTGGCGGTCGAGCGTGCCTAGGAGGCGGTCCCAGAAGAACGCGACGATGGCGTAGTTGGCGTCCTGGCGGACGTGGTGGCGCAGGTGCAGCTCGCGCTTGCGGCGGAACCACGCGAAGCGCGCCCACGGCGAGTCGAACAGGTGGTATTGCGCGTGCAGGTGGAGGTGCCACGCGATGGTCGCGCCGAGGGCGACGACGTGGACGGCGACGAGCGACCACGGCAGCAGCCAGGCGACGAGCGCCGTGAGCGGCACCAGCGGCAGGGCGTAATACCACATCACGTGACGCTCCGCCTCGATGTAGCGCTCGCTCCGCAGGCGGCCGGCGCGGTAGTCGGCGTGATGGCCGCGCGCGTGGTTGACGAACACCGCGTGCAGCCGGTCCTCGTGGCCGAACCAGCGGTGGAAGACGACCTGCACGAGCGTCGTGACGAGGTAGGTCAGGGCGGCGACGGCGCCGGCGGACAAGGCGAAGAGGACGATCTTCATGGCGCGCCGGGCTCAGTTATCGCGTTCCTCGCCGAAGGCGGTGTTCACGGCCGAGAACAGGCCGGTGCCGGCGGCGACCACGACGAACGAAGCGATCAGGCGCCAGAGCGAGTCGTGCCGGGTGAAATTCCAGATCGCCAGGATGCAGGTCACGGCGCTGGCCACGATGCAGAGGGAGGTGATGTAAAACGACGCGGTGCGAACGGCGCGCGGCGAGAAATAGCCCTTGGCCGGTTTCGAGCTGCGGGGCGGAAGGACGGGAGGGAGGGTGGAGTTCATGGCGGGAGGGAGACGGGAAAAGGATTCGGGGGCGTTGATCAGGACTTGGCGGCTACGTCCGGCGCGGCGAAGGGGCGCGTGACGACGTGCCGGATCGAGCGGAGCGTTGCCGGGACGAGGTCGAGCGCCTGACTGGTGAAGTCGCCGCGCACGGCGTCGGCGACATTCGTGCCGGTGACCGCATGGCGCGCAGTGGCCTTCACGGCGCAGCGGAAGGTGCGGTCGGGGGTCGCGGCGAGCTGCGCCGGGATCGCCTCGTCGAGCCGCGGCTTCGGTGCCAGCGGATCGGAGACGATCACGTGGTAGGTGAAGCGCGTGAGCGCGATCGTGCCACCGTCGACGCCGGCGAGGCGCGCGCCGGTGAAGCCGGCCTTGATCAGCGCCTCGGGTTCGCCGGCGCGGAGGTCGCGCAGGTCCTGGCGGAAGTTGACGACACCGCAGCGGACCTCATCGCGGGCGATGGCGACGAGTCCCGTCGGAGTCAGCAGACGCGGCGCGTCGCGCAGTCCCCAACGCGGAGTCGGACGGCTTGTCGGGGTCGCGGTGTCGGCCGCAAAGGCCGGGGCGATGGTCAGGGTCGCGAGAGCGAGGAGGGTGGGGAGGCGGGTGGTCATGGCGGGTGAGGGAGTTGCTGCTCCTTAACGCCTCGGCCGTGCCAAGTGCCGCCTCATCGGTCGGTGATGTTGGTAATCAAATGATTACGATTTCTCCGGTAGAGCGGTCGTTGACTTTGTCTGGCAAAAATTGCTAACTGGATATCACCAGATGCCAGAATACCGTCCATTCACAGCCGAGCAGCGGGAGTTCGCCCGGGCAGTGCAGAGCCTGAGCTTCGGCAATCCGTTCACGGCCGAGCGCATCGAGTGGGAGCGGCGGGCGCTCGGGCGGGATTTCGTGGCGAGCGGCTCCGAGTGGAACCGTCTCGCGCCGTCGCCGCAGCCGCATCCCAACCTCGTCCTGATCGAGCAGCGCACGGCGCAGTTGATCGAAACGGTAGCCGCGCGCTGGCCGCGGGAGGCGCGCGTCGCGGCGGACGATGCGCGGCTGTATGCGAACCTGGTCTTGTTCGGCCTCTACCTGCGTTTTAGCGCGCGGTTCGACGAGGTGATCCGCGCCTCGCTCGAGGGCAACGGCGCGGCCGGCCGGCGCATCGGTTTCTACGCGGATTTCCAGCGCGAGTGCGAGCGGTTGCTCGGCCTCGCCGGCGTGCCGACCCTGGCCGAGAATCCGGTCGCGCACCTCTTCGCCTGCCTGTTCCAGATCCGGCGCGCGTTCCACCACATCCACCGCTCGCTCGTCGGCGGCTCGCCCGCGTCGGTGCGGCTGCGGGCGGCGATCTGGGAGTCGGTCTTCACGCGCGACCTCGAGTTGTATCGCCGCGTGTTCTGGGCGCGGATGCACGACTTCACGACGCTCATCACCGGTCCGTCGGGCACGGGCAAGGAGCTCGTCGCCCGCGCAATCTCGCTGGCGCGCTACATCCCGTTCGACCCGAAGCTCTCGGCCTTCGCGAGCGACTTCGTGGAGTCGTTCTACCCGCTCAACCTCTCCGCGCTCTCGCCCACGCTGGTGGAGTCCGAGCTCTTCGGCCACCGCAAGGGCGCGTTCACCGGCGCGCTGGCCGACCACGCCGGCTGGCTCGAGACCTGTCCGGCGGAAGGCACGGTGTTCCTCGACGAGATCGGCGAGGTCGCGCCGGCGTTGCAGGTGAAGCTGCTGCGCGTGCTGCAGGTGCGGACCTTCCAGCGGCTGGGCGAGACGAAGGTCCGGCAGTTCCGCGGCAAGATCATCGCGGCCACCAATCGCGACCTCACCGCGGCGATCCGCGCGGGCGAGTTCCGCGAGGATTTCTATTACCGGCTGTGCTCGGACCAGATCCGCACCCCGTCGCTGCACGAGCAGCTGCAGGAGGCGCCGGAGGAGCTGGCGCCGCTCGTGCGCTTCCTCGTGGCGCGCCAGGTCGGCGAGGCCCACGCCGACGAGGTGACGCCGGCGATCGCCGCCTGGATCGAGCGCCACCTCGGGCCCGGCTATGCCTGGCCGGGCAACACCCGCGAGCTCGAGCAGTGCGTGCGCAACCTGATCCTGCGCGGCACGTATGCGCCGGCCGGCCCGCTGGCGCAGCCGGCGAGCGAGGACTGGAACGCGATCATCGCGCGCGGCCGTCTCACCGCGGAGGAGCTGCTCGCGCGCTACACGCGCCACGTGCACGCCCAGGCCGGCGGCAACATCGAGGAGACCGCGCGCCGGCTCGACCTCGACCGGCGCACGGTGAAGGCGCGGCTCGGCGCCCGGTAATCGGCGCGCACCTCCCGCCAATTTCCGCGGCGGCTTGGCGCTTTACCCGGCGGAGCGTCCGGCTAGTTTGTGGCTCCCTCAACCCAACGGCGCGACCCGCCCGGGTCGGCCTCAAAAAAGGAGACCCAACCTTATGAATGGCACTCGTCCTGGAGACATCAGGAACTTCGCCATCGTGGGGCATGCTACAGCCGGCAAGACGACCCTTGCCGAGGCCATGCTGCTCTGCGGCGGTGCGATTCAACGGCTCGGCAGCGTGGCCCAAGGCACCACGGTGTCCGACTACCACGTGGGCGAACAACAGCGGCACATCTCGATTCACGGCACGCCGCTCAACTGCGAATGGCAGGGGCGGCGTTTCAATTTCATCGACACGCCCGGCTACCTCGACTTCGCCGGCGAGGCGATCCATGCGCTGCACGTCTCCGATTTCGCGCTCCTGGTGGTGAACGCCGGCAGCGGCGTCGGCGTCGGCGCGGACCTCATGTGGGATTACGCCGGCCAGTTCGGCATCCCGCGCCTCATCGTCGTCAACGGCTTCGACAAGGAGAAATACGACTTCGACACCGTCCTCGCCGAGATCCGCGAGCACTTCGGCCAGGGCGTTTTCCCGATGCAGGTGCCGATGGACGCGGGCCCGGGCTTTCACCAGGTGCTCGACGTGCTCCGCAGCGAGGTCTGCAGCTACGCTGCCGACAAGTCCGGCAAATACACCGAGGAGCCGGCCGCGGGCGTCTGGAAGGAGAAGGTCGACACGCTCCACAAGGAGCTGATCGAGCACATCGCCGAGAGCGACGACACGCTGCTGGAAAAGTTCTTCAACGACGGCGGCCTCTCCGAGGACGTCCTGCGCAACGGCATCCATCCCGCGATCCAGAAACAGGTGTTCATCCCGCTGCTCGTCACGTCGGCCGAGACCAACGTCGGCGTCGCGCGCCTGATGGACTTCATCGCGAAATACGGCTCGTCGCCCGACGACCGCCAGACCGTCGGCGCGGTCGCGACCAACACCGGCTCGCCCTGTCTCGTGCGCCTCGACGGGACCGAGCCCGTGGCCTACGTCTTCAAGACGCTCACCGACCCGCAGAGCGGCGACCTGTCGATCTTCCGCGTCTACTCCGGCACGATCAAGGGCGGCTCCGAGCTGCACAACAGCGAGCGGCGCGTCGCCGAGCGCATCGGCCAGCTCTACCGCCTCAACGGCAAGAATCGCACGCCCGTCGACCAGCTCACCGCCGGCGACATCGGCGCGGCAGTGAAGCTGAAGGACACGCACACCGGCAACACGCTTTGCGACGTGCGCCACGCCGTCGCGCTGCCGAAGGTGACCTACCCGACGCCCTACACGCAGGCGGCGTTGAAACTCAACTCCCCCGGCGATGAGGAAAAACTCGCCGCCGGCCTCGCCGCGTTGCACGAGGAGGACCGCGCGTTCGAGTATCACACCGATCCCGAGCTGCACCAGTTCATCATCTCGGCCCAGGGCGAGCTGCACCTCGAGGTGCTCTTCGAGCGCCTGAAGCGCCGCTACAAGGTCGACGTCTCGCTCGAGCCGCCGCGCATCCGCTACCGCGAAACCATCCGGGGCAAGGGCGAGGCGCGCTACCGCCACAAGAAGCAGACCGGCGGCGCCGGCCAGTTCGCCGAGGTCTGGATGCGCATCGAGCCCGGCCCGCGCGACAGCGGCATCGAGTTCGAGGAGTCGCTCGTCGGCCAGGACGTCGACCGCGTGTTCGTTCCCTCGGTCGAGAAGGGCATGAAGACCGCCGCCAGCGAGGGCATCCACGCGGGCTACCGCGTGACCGACGTGAAGATCGATTTCTACGGCGGCAAGATGCACCCCGTGGACTCGAAGGACATCGCATTCCAGATCGCGGGCTACTTCGCCTTCCGCGAGGCCTTCGCGCAGGCGCGGCCGGTGCTGCTCGAGCCGATCCACGAGCTGGAGATCAAGGTGCCCGAGGAGTTCGTCGGTCGCGTGGTCGGCGATTTGTCCGGCCGCCGCGGCAAGATCCTCGGCATGGACGTCGCGGGCCGCCTCCAGATCATCAAGGCCTCCGTGCCCGCCGCGCAGCTCTACCACTACGGCACCGTGCTGCGCTCGCTCACCGGCGGCCGCGGCATGCACGCCGAGAAGTTCAGCCACTACGAGGAGATGCCCGGCGACCAGGAGAAGAAGCACGTGGAGGAATACCAGAAGGCCCGCGCCGCCGGTAACTCCGCCCACGCCCACCACTGACGCGCCGCCCGCGCTGTCCCGTTCCCCGAGGGCCGTCGTCCGCGACGGCCCTTTTCGTCCGCACTCCAAGCTGGAGCCCGGGACCGGATGGGCTAGCTTGGGCCGCGTGATCGCCTCCGTCCACTTCAAGAACTTCAAGGCGCTGCGGTCGGCGACCGCGAACCTCGAGCGGTTCAACCTGGTCATCGGGCCCAACGGCTCGGGCAAGACCAGCCTGATCCAGGCGTTGATGCGCCTGCGCTCGCTCGCCGCGCTTCCGGCGGCGCACACGCACGAGCTCGCGCATACGCGCGCCGGCGGCCCGGAGATCGAGTTCCGCTTCCGGCCGCCGTTCGACGGGCTGCGCGTCGTCTCCGCCTGCGCGCGCGACGAGCTGGTCTGCGACACGCTGGTGGTGCGGCATCCGCCGGGCGACGAGGGCGAGCGGCTCTGGGAGCGGCTGCGCGCGCGCCTGCTGACCATGCGCGGCTTCCTCTTCGACCACTACGCCATGGCCGTGCCGGCGAAAGACGACGAGGGCCGCGAGCTCGCCTCCAACGCCGGCAATCTCGCCGCCGTGCTCGCCGATTGGCGCCAGCACACGCCCGAGACGCTCGAGCGGCTCGAGGCGGAGTTCCGCCGCATCGTGCCCGAGTTCAAGGGCCTCGAGTTCCGCCACCCCGACGCGGCCAGCGTCGAGCTGCTCGCGCGCGTGAACGGCGATGCCGTGCCGGCCGACGCGCTCTCGCAGGGCACGCTCTACCTGCTCGCCGTGCTGACGCTGGCGTTCACACCCCAGCCGCCGGCGGTCGTCTGCCTCGAGGAGGCCGACCGCGGCGTGCATCCGCGGCTGCTGCGCGAGGTCCGCGACGCGCTTTACCGCCTGAGTTACCCGCAGGATTTCGGCGAGACGCGCGCGCCGGTGCAGGTGATCACCACGACGCACTCGCCCTACCTGCTCGACCTGTTCAAGGAGCACCCGGAGGAGGTGGTGCTGGCGAACAAGCACGGGCGCGCCGCGACCTTCGAGCGCCTGTCCGAGCGCCAGGACCTGCGCGAACTCCTGGGGAATCCAGCCTCGGCGACCTTTGGTATAGCGGCATCCTCGGCGGCACGCCGGACGAGGCATGAAGCTCGCGATCCTCAGCGAGTCGCCCGCGGACGAGGCGGCGCTCAAGGTCCTCGTCGGCTACGTGCTCGGCCGCGATTTCGCGCTGATCACGCCCTCGCTGCGCGCGCGCGGCTGGCCGTCGGTCGAGCAGGTGCTGCCGCCGATCCTGCGCCACCTGCACTTCAACACCGATGCGCACGGCCTGGTCGTCGTGTGCGACTCCGACGATTCCCCGGTGCACACTGCGGAGCACGAGGCGCCGGGCTACCACCACCCGCTGTGCCGCATCTGCCGGCTCCGGGCGGCGTTCCGGCGCACGCTGAAGAACCTCCCGCCGGCGCACGGCCGGCGCGGTCCGCTGCGCGCCATCGGGCTCGCCGTGCCGGCGATCGAGGCGTGGCTGCTCTGCGGACGCGAGGCGGACGTCACGGAGGCGGCGTGGATGGCGGGGCAGGCGAGCGGCGTCGCGCCGTTCTCGCGCCGCGACCTCAAGGCCCGGGTCTACGGCACGACGCGCCCCTCGCTGCCGTGGGAGATCAAGCGCGCGCTCGAGGAGGTGACACGCCATCGCGGCGACGTGCGCCGGCTCGAGAACGATTTTCCCCACGGCTTCGGCGCGCTCGCGCGGGATTTGCGGGCGTGGGCGGAGCCGGTCCCGGCCAACGGCGGCGGCGACCGCCGTCCGGCCTAGCGGCGGGCGCGGCGGCGTTCCAACCACCGGCCGGGCGGGAGGACGGCGTTGGCCAGCGATGTCCACGCGACGACGGCGTGCCGTTCGGGTGAAAATCGTTGGACGCCCTCGGACGGAATGCGGCCGCCGTCAGGGCCGCTCCCCCGCGCCGGCAAACGCGCGCACCCGGAGGTCGGCTTCCGGCGGGGAGCGAGGCTCTGGAGAAGCGAGCCGGCCACGGACGCGATCTCGCCCCTCGCGGCCAGCGCAGGCTTGCGGCGAACACGGGCAGTCGCTCAGCTCTTGCCGCTCCCCAGAATGAAATCACCCCGTGTCTCGCTTGCGGCGCTGGTCACCGCCCAGGCCCAAGTCACCTTCAACGATTGCGCGGCGAAGTTCATGCTGATCGCGTTGGCGCAGCAGCTCGCGCAATCGACCGGCTGGGACGCCAAGGTGGTCGTCTTCCTGATCAGCGGCCTGCTCGTGCTGCCCTACATCGCCTTCGGCCCGGTGTGCGGGTGGCTCTCGGACCGGTTCTCGAAGCGCAGCGTCTTCAACGCCGCGCTGATCCTCCAGGTGGTCGTGGTCGGACTGCTGATCGCGGCGACGTGGCTGCAGTCCTTCGGCGGAGCGCTGTTTTGCTTCTTTCTCCTCTCGGTGCAGACGGCGGTGCTCTCGCCGGCGAAGCGCGGCATCATCCTGGAATACGTCGGCCCGGAGCAGCTCTCGCGCTTCGTCGGCTACATGGAGATGGCCAACATCAGCGCGATCCTCGCGGGCTCGTTCGCGGGCAGCGCGCTGTTCTCGCACTGGCTGGCGGGCGGCGCCGCGCCCTGGGCGGCGGCGCAGAACGTCGCACTCCTGCTCGGCGGCCTGTCGGTGCTGGCCTGGGCGTTCTTCCAGCTCACGCGGCCGACGCCGGCGCAGTCGCGCGAGCCGTTCTCAGGACGCCTGTGGGTGCGGCATTTCGCGGATGTGGCGGAAGTCTGGCGCGAGAAGCCGCTGTGGCGGGTGGCGATGGGCATCTGCTTTTTCTACGGCATGGGCGGCTACATCTCGCTGCTGCTGCCGCAGGTCGCGTTCGAGCAGCAGCACGGCGGCGCGATGACCGGGGCGGTGCAGGGCACGATGCTGCTGCTGGTCGGCGTCGGCACCGTGATCGGCAACATCTCCGCCGGCCTGTTCTCGCGACGCGGCATCGAGATGGGGCTGGCGCCGATCGGCGGCGTGCTGCTCTGCGGCTGCCTGGCGGCGCTCAGCATCGCCACGCCGCCGGCGTCGCTGGCGCCCGCGGCGCTGTGCCGGAGTCCGTTCACCGCGCTGCTCATCGGCGCCGGCTTCTCGTCGGGATTGTTCCTCGTGCCGCTGTATGCGTTCGTGCAGAAGAGTGCGGGCGACCACCGCCGCGGGCGCGTGCTTGCCGGGGTCAGCCTGCTCGACAGCTCGGTCGGCCTGGCGGCATCGGGCCTCTACGGGGTGCTGGCGGCCGACCGCGCGCTGGCGTTGTCGCCCGCAGCGCAGCTCGTGGTGCTGGCGGCGATCACCGCGGCGATGACCGTCTATGCGCTCTACCACCTGCCGCATCAGACGGTGTGCACGGTCATGCGCTTCTTCGGACCGTTCTTCTACCGGGTGAAGGCGCGCGGCCTGGAGAACATCCCCTCGAGCGGCGCGCTGCTGGTCTGCAACCACCTCAGCTACGTCGACGCGGTCGTGCTCCAGATCGCCTCGCCGCGCCCGATCCGCTTCGTGGCCTTCGCCGGCCTGGCCAAGAGCCGCGTCGTGCGCTACCTGTTCCGCGCCGCCGGCGTCATCCCGGTCGCGCCGGACAAGCCGATGAAGGGCATCCGCCTCGCGGTCGACGCCATCCAGGACGGCGAGCTGGTCTGCGTGTTCCCCGAGGGCGCGATCTCGCGCACCGGCCAGCTGATGCTGCTCAAGCGCGGCTTCGAGACCATCGCGCGGCAGGCGCACGCGCCGGTCGTGCCGGCGGTGATCGACGGCCTGTGGGGCTCGGTGTTTTCCTTCGCCGGCAACAAATACCTCTGGAAGTCGCCGCGCCTGATGCCGACGCACGTCTGCGTGCTCTTCGGCCAGACGATCCCGCCGGCGGAGATCAGCGTCGCGACCGCCCGCCGCGCGCTGCTCGACCTCGGCGAGGAGGCGTTCCAGGAGCGCCCGTCGCTCAAGCGCCATGTCGCCCGCGAGTGCGTGCGCGCCTTGGCGAAGCGCCCGCGCCACATCGAGCTGATCGATCGCACCGCGGAGCGCCGGCCGGTCAAGGCCGCGCAGCTGCTCGCCGTCGCGGCTGCGATGTCGCGCTACATCCGCAAGCACATCCCCGAGCAGCGCGTCGGCATCGTGCTGCCGCCCGGCGCCGGCGCGCACATCGCCAACCTCGCCGTCGCCTGCGCCGGCAAGACGCCGGTGAACCTGAACTTCACCGTCGGCCGCGCCGCGGTCGAGGCGGCGCTGCGCATCGGCGAGATCAAGACCGTCATCAGCGCGGACGCCATGCGGGCGAAGATCCCGAACTTCCCCTTCCCGGAGAACACGCTCGACTTCAAGCAGACGGTCGAGGCGATGGGCGGCAAGAAGGCGATCCTGCCGTGGCTCGTCGCGGCCTACCTGCTGCCCAACCAGTGGATCGCCGACCTGCTCGGCCTGCCGCGCATGGGCGACCAGGCGGAGGCGGGCCTGCTCTTCACCAGCGGCAGCGCGGGCGAGCCGAAGGGCGTCGTGCTCACGCACCGCAACATCCTTTCGAACTGCGCCCAGATCTCCTCGCTCTCGATCCTGCCCGATTCGGCCACGATCATCGGCTGCCTGCCGGTGTTCCACTCCTTCGGCTTCACCGTCACGGTCTGGTATCCCATCCTGCGCGGCTGTCGCGTGGTGACGCTGCCGAGCCCGCTCGACACGCGGAAAATCGTCGAGGCCATCCATCAGGAAAAGGCCACGGTGATGGTCGGCGCGCCGACCTTCGTGCGGCCGTTCCTCAAAAAGGCGACGAAGGAGGAACTGGCCTCGCTCGACCTCGTCGTCACCGGCGCGGAGAAGCTGCCGATGGACCTCTACGAGGCATTCCTGCAGCAGTTCGGCATCGAGATCCTGCAGGGCTACGGCCTCACCGAGACGACGCCGGTGGCGAGCGTGAACCAGCACCATCCGCCCGTGACGACCTCGACCGCCGAGCACCAGGACGGCAAGCGCGCCGGCTCGGTCGGGCGGCTCATGCCCGGCATGACCGCGCGCATCGTCGACCCGGACACCGGCGCCGAGCTGCCGATGGACTCGACCGGCATGCTCTGGCTGAAGGGCGCGAACGTTTTCCCCGGCTACCTGAAGGACCCCGAGAAGACCGCGACGGCGCTGAAGGACGGGCAATGGTTCGTGACCGGCGACCTCGGGCGCCTCGACGAGGACGGCTTCCTCTACATCGAGGGCCGCCTCTCCCGCTTCTCCAAGATCGGCGGCGAGATGGTGCCGCACGGCACGATCGAGGCGCGCGTGGCGGAGCTGTTCGGCTGGGACCAGCACGAGGGTCCGACCGCCGTCGTCACCGGCGTGCCCGATCCGGCGAAGGGCGAGGCCCTGGTGTTGCTCACGACCGAGGAGGTCACGGCCGAGCAGGTTCGCGCCCGGTTGCTCGAGGCCGGCCTGCCCAATCTCTGGGTGCCGCGCATCATCCGCCGGGTGGAAAAGATCCCGATGCTCGGCACCGGCAAGACCGACCTGAAGGGCTGCCGCACGCTGGCGATCGAGCTGACCAAGGGCGCGCCGGAGAGCTGAGCGGCGGCCGGCACAGTGCCCCACCTTGACGGTCGCGGCGCTTGCGCCGTCCCGGGCGCGTGCGTATGCGTTGCCCTCCCATGAAGGAGAAATATGCCGCCGCCACCCGGGAACTGCAGCGCCGCCTCGGCGCGCGCGTGGACGTCTCGGACCAGGGACGCTTCGCCGCGTCGTTCGACAGCAGCAAGGTCTCGTTCCTGCCCGCGGCGGTGATCCGCCCCCGCGCGGAGGCGGACATCGGCGTCGTCCTCGCGCTGGCCAACCGGCACCGCGTGCCGGTGACGGTGCGCGGGCGCGGCACGACGCTCATGGGCTCGGCGGCGCCGGTGCGCGGCGGCTGGGTGGTCGACATGCTTGCGCTGAACAAGATCGCGATCGACGCCGACGCCGGCCTCGCCACCGCCCAGGCGGGCGCGACGACGCAGGCGATCCAGGAGGCGGCGGCGAAGCTCGGCTGGTTTTTCCCGCTCGATCCGTCCTCGAAGGCCTACTGCACCATCGGCGGCAACATCGCCTGCAACGCCGGCGGCATGCACGGCGGGAAATACGGCGTGACGCGCGACTTCGTCGTGGCGCTGCGCGGCTTCCTGCCCACCGGCGAGTTCGTGGAGTGGGGCACGGCGACGAAGAAGTTCTCCGCGGGCTTCAACCTGCGCGACCTCTGGATCGGCAGCGAGGGCATGCTCGGCATCGTCACCGGCGCCGTGCTCAAGCTCCTGCCGCAGCCGGCCGCGCGCTGGACGCTGCTGACGTCGTTCGCCGACGAGGTGACCGCGCTGCGGTCGGCCAAGGCGCTCTTCCGCCAGCGCGTGCTGCCCGCGATCTGCGAGTTCCTCGACCGCGAGAGCGTCGTCTGCGCCGAGCGCGCGATGCAGACCACGATCTTCCCCGGCCAGGCCGGCCGCCCGGTGATCCTGCTCGAGTTCGCCGGCGGCGCCGCCGAGATCGCGGACGTGAAGGCGACCGTGCTCGCCTGGGCGCAGGCGCACTCGCTCGGCTTCCGCGAGGCGCGGAGCCGCGAGGAGGCGGAGCAGCTCTGGGCCGTGCGCCGCAAGTGCTCCGGCGCGATGTTCGAGCTCGGCGACTCCAAGCTGAACGAGGACATCGTCGTCCCGATGCGCAGCTACGAGAAGTTCGCGCGCTTCCTCGCCGGCCTGAAGCGCCGCGCGAAGCTCGCCATCCCCACCTTCGGCCACCTCGCCGACGGCAATCTCCACGTGAACATCATGTATCACCGCGCCGACGCGGCCGAGGCGAAGCGCGCCGAGGACGCCGTGCAGGAGCTGATGGAGACCGTGGTCGCGCTCGGCGGCGCGATCTCCGGCGAGCACGGCATCGGCCTGGCCAAGACGCCGTTCCTGCGCCTCCAGCATTCGCCGGCGCAGGTGAAGGCGATGCAGGCGGTGAAACGCGCGCTCGATCCGCGCGGGATCTGCAACCCGGGGAAAATGTTCGAGCCCGTGCGCATCTGGAAATTCCCGAAGCTGCAGGTCGCGTTCCCCTGGGATCACAAGTGACGCTGCGGGCGGGCGCCCTGGCACGGCATCGCCGGCGGCCGCCCCGGTTTTCCCCGACGCGCGCCGTTCGTGCGACCTCAGTGGCTTTTCGCCTGCGCCGGCAGCGGCCAGCCGGGACCGCGCCCGCTCCAAGTCTGCTGCGCGAGCGGGATGTGGGCGACGTCGTTGAAGGCCTGGAGCTTCACGCTGCCGTCGGCGCGGAACTGGATGATCGTGATCGAGCAGTTGGCGATTTCCATCCGCGTCCAGCCGTGCGTGTCGGCGCCGAGCGCACGACAGACGAACCAGCGGATGACGTTGCCGTGGCAGGCGAGGATCTCGCTCCGGGCCGCGCCCTCGGCCGGCCGGGCGTAGCGCTGCCAGGCGCGCTCCAGCTGCGCCTCGGCGCCGGCGTCGATCTTCTCGGCGGCCAGGCCGGCGCCGGGCGGAGTGCACTCGTTGAGCGCGCCGTCGCGGGCGCAGGGCAGGCCGAGCTTCGCCGCGACGATGTCGCCGGTCTCGCGGGCGCGCGTGAACTCGCTGCTCGTGACGGCGGCGAACCGCACCGGCAGCGCGGCGAGATGGACGGCGAGGAGCTCGGCTTGCGCGCGCCCGGTGGCGTTGAGGCCCATGACGGTCTTCTCGTCGCCGTTCTTCACGGCCTCGTAGAAGCCGTGGCGCACGAGGTAGAGCGTCCGGGCGGCGGGCTCCGCGGACGCGCCGAAGAGAGCGGTGGACACGAGGAGCAGGCACGCGATCAGGGCGGGGAAGCGCATGGAGGAACTATGCCGCGCGCGATGGCCGCGAGGCGAGGGGATTTCTCCGGCGGGCGATGACGCATCGCGCCGCTTGCCTTCGTCCGCGTTCGCCCGTGCAATCCGCGGCGCATCCCATGTCCGACTCCGAGACCATCGTCATCCGCCCGTTCAACGCTGCCGACACGGTCGCGGTCGTGGAGCTGTGGCGCGCGTGCGGGCTGACGCGGCCGCAGAACGATCCGCACAAGGACATCGCCCGGAAGCTGCAGGTGAATCCCGAGTGGTTCCTCGTCGCCGCGCGCGGCAACGAGATCGTCGGCACCGTGATGGCGGGCTACGAGGGACACCGCGGCTGGATCAACTACCTCGGTGTCGCGCCCGCGCTCCAGCGCGGCGGGCTCGGGCGGCGCCTGATGACGGAGGCGGAGGCGCGGCTGCGCGCGGCCGGTTGCCCGAAGATCAATCTCCAGGTGCGCCCGGACAACACCGTCGCGATCGCGTTCTACGAGCGGATCGGATTCGCGGTCGAGGGCGCGATCAGCCTCGGCAAGCGCCTCGAGCGGGATTGAGGCGCGCCCCGGCGCCGGAGGTTTTCCGCCGTCAGGCGGCGACCGCCTCGTCCTCGCCCGCGCGCGGCCGGTTGCTGACGTTGTTGCCGTCGTCCGGGTGCAGGCGCCAGAACATGAGCGACGAAATGACCGTGAGGCTGCCGAGGACGAGGAAGGCCTTGTGCAGGGCCGGGATCAGCTGCGCGCGGTCGGATTGCGGCGTGCCGCCGAGGAACCACGCGGCGCAGAGCGAGGCGATCGCGACACCGAACGACAGCGCCATCATCTGCGCCGTGCTCGCGATGCTCGTGGCCATCGAGGCCTCGCGGTCGGGGATGTCGGCGTAGACGAGCGAGTTCATGCTCGTGAATTGCAGGGCGGAGAAGAAGCCCTGGGTGAACGCCAGCGCGAGGATCGCGGCCAGCGGCGTGTCGCCGTCCACGGTCGAGAAAATCATCATCGTGACGCCGAAGAGCACGGTGTTCGTGATCAGCACCTGCCGGTGGCCGAACCGCCCGAGGATGCGCTGGCTGATCATCTTCATCAGGATGGCGGCGAGCGCCTGCGGCATCGTCAGCAGGCCGGCCTGCCACGGCGCGTAACCGAGGCCGAGCTGGTAGAGCAGGGGCAGGAGGAACGGCATGCCGCCCACGCCGAGCCGGGTGATGATGCCGCCGAGCACGGCGACGTTGAAGGTCCGTGTCCGGAACAGCGCCAGCCTCAGCACGGGGTGCTCCTCGCGGCTCTCGTGCAACGCGTAGCCGCCGAGCAGCACCATGGCCACGGCGAGCATGAAGAGCACCGAGCCGGTCTGCATCGAATGCTCGCCGAACACCTCGAGCACGTAGGACAGCAGCGCGATGCCGCTGCCGAAGAGGAGGAAGCCGGTCCGGTCGAGCGCCGGCACCTGCGGGTCGCGGAAGTCCGGCATGTGGCGCTTCACCAGCCAGAGACCGAGCAAGCCGAACGGCAGGTTGAGGAAGAAGATCGTGCGCCACGGCAGCCAGTGGACGATGAGGCCGCCGACGAACGGCCCGAGCAGCGGGCCGATGAGCGCCGGGATGACGACGAAGTTCATCGCCGCCATCATCTCCGACTTGGGAAACGTCCGCACGAGCGCGATGCGCCCGACCGGCGTCATCATCGCGCCGCCGATGCCCTGGAGCACGCGCGCCGCGACCAGCATCGGGATGTTCACCGCCACGCCGCACAGCAGCGAGCCGAGGGAGAAGCACCACACCGCCCACGTGAACACGCGGCACGTGCCGAAGCGGTCCGACATCCACCCGCTGATCGGGATGAAGACGGCGAGGCACAGCGTGTAGCTCGTGAGCACCGACTTCAGGCTCAGCGGCGCGACCTGCAGGCTGGCGGCCATCGTCGGGACCGCGGTGTTGAGGATCGTCGCGTCGAGATTCTCCATGAACAGCGCGGTCGCGACGATCCAGGGCAGAAACCGTTTGGTCTCGGCGAGCCGGACTGGATCAAGCGCGTTGTTCACGCTGCCGAGCAAACGGGCGTTCCGCGCCGGCGCAAGCGAGGCGGACCGACAGTAGCCCGCTTAAACGGCCGGGCACTGAAGCCATCACTTGCGCTTCAAACGCTCCTGCGCGACCTCGGCGTCGGTCGGCTGGTCCTCCGGCGCCGCGTCCGCGCGGGCAAGCGTGAACAGCGGGCCCTCGTGCACCGCCACGGCGTCCTCCGGCGCGCCGCCGTCGGGTCCCAGTCCGGGCGGACCGAATCCCGGCGGACCGCCGAAGCCGTCGCGCCGGCCGTGGCCGGCCTTCTCGCTGAGGTAGAACACGTGCTCGTAGCGCTGCCAGTCCTCGCGGCTCACCGCGCTGGGCTGCGCGATGTGCGTGCGGAGCGTCCACGCCGTCCACCACTCGAGGCCGTGATGCGCGACGACCAGCGTCCGCTCCGGTCGCGCGAGCAGCGGCGCGAGGAGCGCAGCTCCGCCTGCTGCGCCGCGGTGATGACCGGGCGCGCGCCGCGCGCGGCGTAAAGCGCGCCGCTGCCGAGGGCGAACGCGAGCACGAGCCCGCCGGCGATGGCGCGCGGCAGGTCGCGCCGGGTCTGCGCCAGCAGGAACGCGGCCGCGAGCGCCGCCGGCACGAGGGCGATGAGCATCAGGCGCTGCGCCTTCTGCTCCTCGAAGAATCCACCCCCGAGGATCGCGGCGCTGACGCCGGCGGCGACGACGACGGCGAAATCCGCCGGCGGCAGCGTGCGCCGGCGGACGAGCGCGAGGGCCAGTGCGCCGAGTCCCACGCCGAGGAACAGCACACGGGGCAGACCGCGCAGCGCGCCGGGCCGGCCCGGGAACCCCGGCACTCCCAGCCCGGGCGGCGGACCGGGGCGAACCGGCGCCGTAGCGTTGGCCGCGTCGGACCGGAACTCGGCCGGAGCCAAGCCGGGCGGCGGGCCGAAGCCCGGTCCGCCCGGGCCGCGGCGGTCGCTCACGACCGACGAGGGCGCGGTGAGCGCGCGCCAGAGGCGCTGCACGCGCTCGGCGTCGTAGCGGGAGGTGATCGCCACCGCGCCGCCGAGCGTCGCGGCCCCGGCGAGCGCGACCAGCCCGATGCGCCGGCGGACGGGCGGCGGCGCGGTGACGGCCGCCGTCGCGACCAGCACGAGGAGAAACACCAGCGCGGCGCCGAGGACGCCGACATGGGTCAGGCCGAGCAGGGCGAGGCAGGCCACGGCGGCGGCGGCGCGGCCCGGACTCGGCGCGGCGAGAAACCCGTGGGCGGCGCACGCGGTCGCGGCGAGCCAGACGAGCGCGAGGGAGTTTTTCTGGAAATCGCCGGTCATCGACAGCGGGGCGGCGCTGGCGCAGACGACGGCGGCCGGGGCGAGCACGGCCAGCCAGGACGGCCGCGCGGCGTCGCGCTGCCAGCGGATCGCGAGCCACGCGACGGGGAGGGCGGCGAGCGGCGGCAGCACGGAGTCGGCGAGTTTCACCGCGAACACGATCGCGTCGTCCTGCGGCCAGCCGGTCAGCACCGCGATCGCGCGGGCGAGGCCGGCCTGGAGCCAGAAGGTCAGCGGCAGGTCGGGTATCCCCAGCCGTCCCGTCTCGAGCAGCGCGCGCGCTTGGACGAAGTAGTAGGCACCGTTCATGCCCGGCGCCAGCGGCGTGCCGAATTGCAGCCACGCGCGCGCGGCGATCGCTGCGGCGCAAACCCCGCCGACGAGCAGCAGGGAGGAACGCACGAAAGGACGGGACGAAGGGGCGCGGGCGCTGGATGTGGGCAAGGGGAGAAAAATCGTTCGCTCCCTCTGACGCCTGGAGCGGCGCGAGGTTGCAGCTCGCGCCGCGAATTTCCGTTCGTCCGGCGGGCCCGCGGCGGCGCCGTCCGCGCGGCGCCCGAGCCGACGGCGCGGCAAAACGCGAGGTTTTTCGGTGTGAATATCTTGTCCGCCCGCCGGTGTTTTTTCCGTTGCCCCGCCGAATGGCGACCGCTCACTTTTTCGGTTTCCGCTCAATGCATCTCCGCGCGCTTACGCTCCACGGTTTCAAGAGTTTCGCCGACAAGACGACCCTGAACTTCCAACCCGGGGTCACGGCCATCGTCGGCCCGAACGGCTGCGGAAAATCCAACATCGCGGACTCGATCCGCTGGGTGCTCGGCGAGCAGAGCGCGAAGGCGCTCCGCGGCGGCAAGATGCAGGACGTGATCTTCGAGGGCGCGGACACGCGCAAGCCGTCGCAGATCTGCGAGGTCGCGCTGCACCTGACCGAGTGCGAGAAGGCACTCGGCAGCGAATTCCACGAGATCGAGATCATGCGCCGCGTCCACCGCGACGGGCAGAGCGAGTATTTCTTCAACGGCCAGCCGTGCCGCCTGAAGGACATCCACAAGCTTTTCATGGACACCGGCATTGGCCGGACGAGCTACTCGATCATGGCCCAGGGCCAGATCGACCAGATCCTGTCCTCCAAGCCCGAGGAGCGCCGCGTGGTGTTCGAGGAGGCCGCGGGCATCACGAAATACAAGGCGCAGCGCCGCGAGGCGATGAACAAGCTCACGCTGACCGAGCAGAACCTCGCGCGCGTGTCCGACGTCATCAACGAGGTCGCCCGCCAGATCGGCTCGCTCCGCCGCCAGGCCGCGAAGGCCATGCGCTACAAGCGCCTCAGCTTCCGCCTCCGCCACCTCGCCCTCGCGCACGGCAACTACCACTGGCGCCAGCTCTCCACCGCGCTCGCCGACCTCGAGGGCCGCGTCAGCGGCCTGCGCGGCGAGGCCGACACGCGCCGCAGCACGCTCGAGGAGCGCACCCGCGCGCTCGACGAGCGCAAGGCGCACCGCTCCGCGCTCATGCAGCGCGTGCAGGACGCCCAGCAGGCGGTCTTCGACCTGCGCTCGCAGCGTGAGCAGGCGGACAACGCCGCCAACATGGCGCACGTGAAGCGCCAGGGCCTCGCCGAGCGCCTCGCCTCGGCCAACGAGGATCTCGGCGAGCTGGAGATGCAGATCCGCGAACTTGCCTCGCAGGTCGACACCGGCGCGCAGGACAAGCAGATGCAGCTCTCGCTGCTCGGCAGCTCCGACGCGGTGTTCCAGGAGCGGAACCGCGAGCTGGCGGTCCTCGAGGGCGAGCTCACGCGCGTCGAGCAGGCGCTCGGCCAGGACAAGTTTCACCTGCTGCAGCTCGAGAGCGCCGTCGCGCGCCATATCACCGAGAGCTCCTCGCTCGAGGTCGACGCCCGCACCAGCCAGCACAAATACGACCAGGTCGCCGCCGACCTCGAGGAGGTCCGCCGCAACGTCGAGGCCGCCGCGCAGGCGCTGAACGAGGCGCGCACGCGCGTCGAGGAGGCCCGCGCCGAGCAGAGCCGCCAGAACAACGAGGCGCAGGCCGCGCAGGTGGCGCTCCAGCAGGCGACGCAGAATTTCCGCGAGGGCCAGCGCAAGCTGCAGGAGATCGACCGCAATCTCGCGCAGAAGACCGCGCGCCTGAAGCTGCTCCAGCAGCTCCACGAGAAGTGGGAGGGTTTCGGCGAGGGCGCGAAGGCGATCCTCCAGGGCCGTTTCTCGGCGCTGTTCGGCGAGCAGAAATTCGTCCCCATCACGCAGGGCCTGGAAGTGCGCGCCGAATACGCGAAGGCGGTCGAGGCGCTGCTCGGCTCGTCGGTGGAGGCGATCTCGGTCGCCGACGTCGACACCGCGAAGAAGATCCTCGCCCAGCTCGAAACCGACCAGATCGGCAGCGTGTGCCTGCAGGTGCCCGGCTTCGCCAACGGCGCCGCCAACGGCGAACTGCCCGCGGGCCTCAAGCCGGCGACGGACGCGGTGGCCAATCTCGAGGCGACGCACCCGGCCGCGGCCCTGTTGTCCGCGTGCTACGTCGCCGACGACCTCGCGGCCTTCCTCGAATACTGGAAGACCAACCCCGCGTTCGGCTTCCTCATGGTCGCGACGCCGAAGGGCGACCTCGTCGACCGCCGCGGCCTGATCTACGGCGGCCACCACAAGAAGCCGGCCAACTCGATCGTGCAGCGCGAAGTCGACCTGCGCGAGACGGGCAAGGCGGTCGTGACCGAGCAGGCCGCCCACGACGAGCAGAAGGCGCTGATCGAGAAGCTGAACGCCGCGCTCGCCGAGGCGGAGCAGAACCTCGAGCAGAAGCGCAAGGACGTCCTCGCCGCGTCGCAGCACGCCGCCGCGCTCCACACCGAGGAGAAGAACGCCCAGCGCGCGCACGACGAGGCGGCGAACCGCCTCGGGCGCATGCAGAACGAGCTCGGCAATCTCCAGCGCGACCACCAGGAGGCGCTCGCCCGCCACGCCAAGGCGCAGGCGCAGCTCGCCGAGGCCCAGGCCGAGGTCGAGGCGCAGAAGCAGAAGATCGCCCAGACCGAGGCCGAGATTTCCGGCAAGCGCGCCGAGCGCGACCAGAAGAAGGAAGCCCTCGCCCAGGCTCGCCTCGAGCTTGCCGAGCGCCGCCAGAAGGTCGAGGTGCTCGACCGCGGCCTCTCCGAGATGGAGCGCCGCCGCGTCCAGCTCGCCGACCTGCACGACGAGCGCCAGATCGAGATCGAGTCCTGGACCGAGCAGATTTCCCAGCTCGAGAGCGAGTCGGCCGGCCAGCGCGCGCGCGCCGAGGAAATCGCCACCACGCTCGCGGTCGCGCAGCAGAACGTCGAATCCGTCCGCAACGAGCTCACCACGATCGAATCCGAGATCAACGGCGTCGAGTCGGGCATGAGCTCGATCCGCACCGAGGCGGAGAGCGCGATGTCCGAACTCTCCCGCACCGAGGTCAAGGTCGCCGAGACGCGCGCCCGGGTGCAGTTCCTCGTCGAGGAGGTGACGCACGAGTTCCAGACCGATGTCTCGACGCTCGATTGGAAGCAGCTGCTCTGGCACGCCGACGACGAGCCCGAGGGGATGAAGGATCTCGACCTCGACGAAGAGGACGAGAACGCGGCCCCGAAGCCGGAGGACGGCGCACCGCCCAAGGCGTTGCCCGCCGCCGCTCCGGCCGAGCCGGTCGTGGCCGCCGAGACCGGGGCCGTTGTCTCCCCCGGCGCCGAAGGCGCTGCGCCGGCCGCCGAAGCGGCCGCGAAAACCGCCCGCCGCCGCAAGAAGAAGGAGAAGGGCGAGGCGACCGAGGCCGATCTCGCGGCGCTCGAGCAGACCGACTGGACCGCGGTCAAGTCCGAGGTCGACGCCCTGCGCCAGCGCCTCGGCTCGATGGGCGCGGTCAATCTCGTGGCGATCGAGGAATACTCGGAGCTGAAACAGCGCTACGAGTTCCTCAAGACCCAGGTCGACGACCTGACGAACGCGAAGGCGGCGCTGCTCAAGGCGATCGACGACATCAACCACACCTCGCTCGAGCAGTTCAAGGTCACCTTCGAGCAGATCCGCAAGAACTTCGCCTACACCTTCAACATCCTGTTCGGCGGCGGCCGCGCGGAGATCGAGCTCGTCACGGCCGAGGATCCGCTCGAGAGCGGCATCGAGATCGTGGCGCAGCCCCCGGGCACGAAGCTGAAGGGCATCACGCTCCTCTCCGGCGGCCAGAAGACGCTCACCGCCGTCGCGCTGCTCTTCGCGCTCTACATGGTGAAGCCGTCGCCGTTCTGCTTGCTCGACGAGCTCGACGCGCCGCTCGACGAGTCGAACATCCACCGCTTCACGAACCTGCTGAAGCAATTCGTCGACAGCTCGCAGTTCATCATCATCACGCACAACAAGAGCACCATCGCCGCGGCGGACGCGATCTACGGCGTCACCATGCAGGAGCGCGGCGTGTCGCGCACGCTCTCGATGAAGTTCGACAAGGTCAGCGGCGAGGCCGAGGCCTTGCCGACGACCGTCGCCGACGCCGTGCGCAACGCCAAGCCGCGCCCGGTCGAGGCGTAAGGCGCGCCCGCGCCGCGGCCGCGGCTCCCGCTCTTGCCCCGAGCCCGCGGTGCCGCGGGCTTTTTGCGCGCGGGCGGCGCGGCGCGGGGGCGGCCGCACACCCCGCTTGCCGTTTGCGGGGCTTCCTGTATCACCGCCGAGAGATGCCGAACCAACCGGTGGGACGAGTCACCATTCACGATGTCGCGAAGGCCGCGGGCGTCTCGACGTCGACGGTCTCCCTCGTGCTCAACGGCAAGCTCGACCGCATGCGCCCCGACACCTCGGAGCGCGTGCTGAAGGCGGTGGCGGACCTGGGCTACTCGACCAACGAGATGGCCCGCGCGCTGAAGACCGGTTACGTGCCGACCATCGGGCTCGTCGTGCCGACGGTGGCCAATCCCTTCTGGGGCGAGTTCGCGCGCTGCGTCGAGCACGCGGCGATGGCGAAGAATTACCAGGTGCTGCTCTGCAACGCCGAGGGCGCGCCGGAACGGGAGCAGCGCTACGTCGAGTCGATGCTCGCGCGCGGCATCCGGGGCGTGATCCTCGGCTCGTCGCCGCTCTCCCTGCGGCACATCGCCGGCGTGGCGAAGCGCGGCCTGCAGATCGTGGCCTTCGACCGGCTGACGCTCAACGACGCCGGCCTCGAGCTCGACAGCGTGCGCGTCGACAACGGCCTCGGGGCGAAGCTCGCCCTCGAGCACCTGCTCGCGCTCGGGCACCGCCGCATCGCCTTCGTCTCCGGCCCCATTTCCTCCGCCAACCGCCGCGACCGCCTCGAGGGCTACCGCGCGACGCTCCGCGCGGCCGGCATCACGCCCGAGACGCGCCTCGAGTGGACGGAGAACGCCACCGCCAGCGACGAGGAGGAGATCGTCACGGAAATCGGCCGCGCCGCGGCGGTGTCGCTGTTGCGGCGGCCGGAGCCGCCCACGGCCTTCTTTGCCGTGAACGACATGACCGCCGTCGGCGTCTACGCCGGCTGCCGCGAACTCGGCCTCTCGATCCCGCACGACATCTCCGTCGTGGGCTTCGACGATATCCATCTTTGTCGGATCATGAATCCGCCTATCACCACCGTGCGGCAGCCGCTCGAGTCCCTCATGCAGTCGGCGGTGGATCTGCTCATCGCGCGCATGGAGCGCGAGAAGGGTGGGGCGCGACAGCACCTGACCCTCACGCCGCAACTGATCGTGCGCGAATCCACCGGACCGGCACGCGGGGAGTGATCGCACGGCGCTATTTTCTCTTGAAACGGCGCCTAAGTAGCAGGCGGGTAATTGAAAGAGATGGTTTCGGCGGGCTCGGACGAAGAAAAGTCAATCGTTACACTAAAACGTTTGACTGACCTCTCGGAATTTCTCAACTTCGCCCGCATCTCGGCGGAGCCTCGGCCCGCTGCCACCCCTTTCACCCCTTCCTCTCATGCTGGAATTCAAAGGCAAAACCGCGCTCGTGACCGGCGGCGCACGTGACATCGGCCGGGCCACTTCGGTGCGTCTGGCGCAGCTCGGCGCGACGGTCGTCGTCAACTACCGGGGCAACCGCGAATCCGCGGAAGAGACCCTCCGCCAGATCGGCGCCGTCGGCGGCCACGGCGTGCTCGCGCAGGGAGATATCACCGTGGCGGCGGACGTCGCGCGGGTCGTCGAGACCGCCGGTCACGCCGGCAACGGGCGCATCGACGTGCTGGTGAACCTCGCCGGGGGCCTGGTGGCGCGCAAGGCGATCGCGGACATGGACGAGGCGTTCTGGGACCAGGTCATCGCGCTCAACCTGAAGAGCGTCTTTCTGGTCACCAAGGCCGCGCTGCCGCTCCTGCCCGATGGCGCGGCGATCGTGAACGTCTCCTCGCAGGCCGCGCGCGACGGCGGCGGCCCGGGCGCGAGCGCCTACGCGACGGCGAAGGCGGGCGTCTCGAATTTCACGCGCGCGATGGCCAAGGAGCTCGCGCCGCGGCGCATCCGCGTCAACTGCGTGTCGCCGGGCATGATCGCGACGCAGTTCCACGACACCTTCACCAAGCCCGAGGTCCGCCAGCGCGTCGCCGGCATGACGCCGCTCGGCCGCGAGGGCCGGGCGGAGGAGGTCGCGGACGCGATCACCTACCTCGCGTCGGAGCGCGCGTCGTTCATCAACGGCGAGTCGCTCGAGATCAACGGCGGCATCTTCTTCGCCTGAGGTCCGCCATGAAACGTCTCCTCTCCTTCCTGGCTCTCTCGCTCGCGCTCGCGGCGTCCGTGTGCGGCGCGAACGGCGTGCATCCGCGCCTCCTGCTCACGCCGGCCGAGGTGCAGGAGATCCGCGCCGCGCGCGGCAAGGCTCCGCTCTTCGACGCGGCGCTCGCCGAGGCGACCGACAAGGTCGCGCGGGCGCTGGCCGCGCCCATCGTGGTGCCGCAGCCGAAGGACGCCGCCGGTTTCACCCACGAGCGGCACAAGGCCAACTACGCCGAGATGCAACTCGCGGGCTTCCTGTATCAGATCACAGGAGAGGCGCGCTACGCGGCCTTCGTGAAGGCGATGCTGGAGAAATACGCCGTGCTCTACCCGACGCTCGGCAACCATCCCGCCGCCGCCAGCTCGTCGCCCGGCCGCCTCTTCCACCAGAGCCTCAACGAATGCGTCTGGCTGGTGCACGCCACGCAGGCCTACGACTGCATCTACGACACGCTGACGCCCGAGGAGCGGAAGAACATCGAGACGCACGTCTTCGAGCCGATGGCGCATTTCCTCGCCGACGAACGCGCGGCCGAGTTCGACCGCATCCACAATCACGGCACCTGGGCCGCCACCGCGGTCGGCATGGCCGGCTACGTGATGGGCGACGACGAGCTGGTGAAGAAGGCCCTCTACGGCTCGAAAATGGACGGCCGGACCGGCGGCTGGCTCAAGCAGCTCGACGAGCTCTACGCTCCCGACGGCTATTATTGCGAAGGCCCCTACTACGCGCGCTACGTGATCATGCCGTTCTACGTCTTCGCGCAGGTGATCGAGAACAACCAGCCCGAGCTGAAGGTCTTCGCGCGCCGCGGCAGCGTGCTGCGCCAGGCCGTCGACTCGCTCCTCCAGCTGACCTACGTCAACGGCGAGTTCATCCCGTTCAACGACGCGATGAAGGAAAAGACCTTCCAGTCGCCCGAAGTCGCGCTCGCCGTCGACTGGGCCTACGTCCGCTATGGCCGCGACCCGCGGCTCCTCGACATCGCGAAACGGCAGGGCGTCGTCGCGCTCAACGCCGCCGGCCTCTCCGTTGCGCAGGCGCTGGTCGCCAACCCGCGTCCGCCGGCGTTCGACTACCGCAGCGTGGCCTACGGCGACGGACCGACCGGCCGGGACGGCGGCGTGGCGCTCCTGCGCGCCCCTCGGGCGGCAGCCAGGCGCTCGCCGTGCTCAAATACTCCGCCTTCGGCATGGAGCACGGCCATTACGACAAGCTCAGCGTCATCTTCTACGACCAGGGCCGCGAAATCCTCTCCGACTACGGCTCCGCCCGCTGGGTGAACGTCGAGCAGAAGTGGGGTGGCCGCTACCTGAAGGAGAACAAGACCTACGCGAAGCAGACCGTCGCCCACAACGCGCTCGTCGTCGACGCGACCACGCAATACGGCGGCGACTACGACGCGGCCGAGCACCAGCATTCCGACGCGCATTTCTTCGCCGCGACGGATGCACAGTTCCAGGTGGTCAGCGCGCGCGACACGACCGCGGTCCCGGGCGTGGCCATGCAGCGCACGCTCGCGCTCGTGCGCGACGCCAGGCTGCCTTACCCCGTGCTGATCGACGTCCTGCGGGCGACCTCCGCCACCGAGCACGATTACGACCTGCCGTTCTACTACCAGGGCCACTTCCTCCAGACGAACGTCCCGGTCAAGGTCGCGACGACCGAGCGCAAGCCGCTGGGCAAGGCGCACGGCTACCAGCACCTGTGGTTCGAGGGCGAGGGCGTCGCGGCCGGCCCGGTGCAGTTCACGTGGCTCAACGGCAGCCGCTACTACACCGTCACGTCCGCCGCCGACGCGAAGACCCGCCTGGTGCTGACGCGCATCGGCGCCAACGACCCGGATTTCAACCTCCGCAACGAAGCCGCGTTCATGCTGCGCACGCGCGCCGCCAACCACGTCTTCGCCAGCGTGCTCGAACCCCACGGCGTGTGGGACGGCACGAAGGAGTTCACGACCGGCGGCTTCCCCACCATCAAGTCGGTGCGCGTCGTCGCGGCGACGGACGAGGGCACAGTCGTCGCCATCGCCGGCGCGAACGGCCTCGCTTGGACGCTGATGATCACCAACCGCGCCGCGGACCCGCAGGCCGCGCACCGCATCGAGGCCGACGGCAAGACCTACACCTGGACCGGCGACGCCGCGCTGCGGCGCGAATGACCGACCGACGCACTCTCATGTTCGTTCAAAAGGAACAGCTCTTCATCGCGTTCGACTCCATCGCCTGGGAGGACCAGGGCGGGGAGTGCGGCGCAAGGTCATGGCCTACGGCGACCAGATCATGGCCGCCTACGTCGAGTTCGCCGCCGGCGCCGTCGGCGCGCTGCACCGGCACCCGCACGTGCAGATCACCTTCGTGAAGACGGGCGCGTTCCGCGTCCACATCGGCGGCGAGGAGCGCGTGCTGCGCGCCGGGGATTTCTACTATATCCCCTCCGGCGTCCTGCACGGGGCGACCGCACTCGAGGCCGGCGTGCTCGTCGACGTGTTCGCGCCGATGCGCGAGGAGTTTCTCCCGAGGAAGTGACCGCATGGCGCCGCGCACGCATCTCCGTTGGTGGATCATCAGCCTGATCGCGGCCGCGACGGTCATCAACTACGTCGACCGCACCTCGCTCGCCGTGATGTGGCCGAGCATCTCCGCGGACACGGCCCTCACCAAGGGCGACTACGCCAACATCGTCTCCGCCTTCATGGTGCTCTACGCGCTCGGGCAGGCGGTGTCGGGTCGCATCTTCGACCGCGTGGGCACGCGCTTCGGCTTCGTGCTCTCGGTGACGGTGTGGTCGCTCGCCTGCGCCGGCCACGCGCTGGCGCGCAGCCTCGCCACGCTCTCGCTCGCGCGCGGCATTCTCGGCTTCAGCGAGGCGGGCAACTGGCCGGGCGCGACGAAGGCCGTGGCGGAGTGGTTCCCGCGCCACGAGCGCGCGCTCGCCCAGGGCATCTTCAACGCCGGCGCGTCGCTCGGCGCGGTCGTCTCCGCGCCGTTGATCGCGCTGCTCTTCGCCCATTTCGGCTGGCGGGCGACCTTCGTCGTCGTCGGCGGCCTCGGCCTGATCTGGCTCGTGCCGTGGTGGATTCTCGCGCGCTCGACGCCGGATCAGCATCCCTGGGTTTCGCCCGAGGAGCGCGCCCACATCCTCGGCGACCGCGCGGCGGCGCCCGCGGCTCCGGCCGCGAGTGGCGGCGCCCCGGCCGCCTCGCTCGGCGCGCTGCTCGCGCACCGCGAGGCGTGGGGCGTGATCGTCTCCCGGTTCTTCCTCGATCCGATCTGGTGGCTGTTCGTCAACTGGCTGCCGATCTACCTCGCCGACCGCTTCGGCTTCAATGTGCAGTCGATCGGGCTCTTCGCCTGGGTGCCGTATGTCGGCGCCGTCGTCGGCAGCCTGAGCGGCGGCTGGCTGTCCGGCCACCTCATTGGTCGCGGCTGGTCCGTCGACCGCGCGCGCAAGCGCGTCATCCTCCTCGGCGGCGCGCTGACGCTGCCGGGCTTCATCGCCGGGGCCTTCGCCGCGTCGCCGGTCGTCGCCGTGCTCGCAATCGCCGTCGTGCTCTGCGGATTCCAGGTGATGATCAACAACGTCCAGACGCTCCCGAGCGACTTCTTCGCCGGCTCGTCCGTCGGCACCGTCGCCGGCGTCGGCGGCATGAGCGCCGTGCTCGGCGTGCTCGTCTTCAGCACCTGGCTCGTGCCGGCGCTGAGCCGGATCAGCTACGTGCCGGTGTTCCTCATGGGCACCGCGCTCGTCCCGCTCGGCATCGCGGCCGTCTTCCTTCTCTGCGGCACCATCCGCCGCCTCGATACCCCCGCTGTTTCCGATCGGGCCTGAACCCCGATCTTCTCCCCACGACCCAAACACGAGTGCCTCGCGCACTTTTTCCGATGACCCCCAACTCCGCCTCATTCGTCAAACGTTCTACAAGCCGCCGGCACGTCGCGTCGCTGGCGTTCGCGCTGTTCACCCCGCTCGCCTTCGCCCAATCCGCCGCCCCGGCGCGCGACGAGAGCGTCGTGACGCTGCCGACGTTCACCGTCTCGACCGACAAGGACGTCGGCTACCGCGCCGCGAACTCCGTCTCGGCCACGCGCATCGACACGCCGATCAAGGACCTGCCGTTCACCGTCAGCGCCTTCACCGAGCAGTTCATCAACGACCTCGGGGCGCTCGACCTGCAGGACGTGCTGCGCTACGCCCCGGGCGTGACCAGCGGCGACAAGAGCTTCGTTGCGGGCAACAATCGCTTCTCGATCCGCGGCTTCGACGGCGACGTGCCGCCGCAGCGCAACGGCTTCGCCGGCAACCGCAACACCGACAGCGCCAACGTCGCGCGCGTCGAGGTCATGAAGGGCCCGTCCTCGCTGCTCTACGGCCAGATCGTGCCCGGCGGCACCGTGAACTACATCACGAAGCGCCCGAAGAAAAAAGCGTTCTACTCGCTCAAGACCTCCATCGGCGACCAGGGCGACTACCGCGTCGTCGCCGACGTGAACCAGCCGGTCACCGACCGCATCGGCGTGCGCGTCGTCGGTTCGTGGAACCAGGACCCGCAGTGGGCCGTCACGGGCGACACGCACACGTGGCTCTTCGCCCCGTCGCTCGCCGTGCAGATCACGAAGAAGCTCTCGCTCGTCCTCGACTACGAGAAGCTCAGCCGCCGCGAGACGCCGCCCGTCGGCATGCAGCCCAACGTCCAGATCGCGGGCTTCAGCGGCGCGCCGAGCGCCTCGACCTTCGTCAAGGTCTCCGACCGCAGCTACCAGCAGGGCCTCTTCGACGCCGGCTCCATCAACCTCGGCTTCCTCGGCGCCCCGCCGATCGCCGACGATTTCAACTACCAGGGCGACCACGACTACAAGAAGGCCGACTACGAGAACTTCAACGCCGAGCTCAACCTCCAGATCGGCGACCACTGGGTCGCGCGCGGCAACTACAGCTGGAACGCCCGCCAGGTCGCCTACAAGCTCACCGGCCTCGCCCAGTGGGACGTCACGCCCACCGCCGCCTACCGCACCGCGACGACGTCGTATTTCGACTACCTCCGCGAATACCTCGCGAATCCCACCGCGGTCCTGAACGATCCGACCAAGACCGCCAGCGTCCTGCTCAACCGCCGCAAGCGCATCCAGACCAGCGCCGACGGCTTCAACACCTACCAGGTCGACCTCTCGGGCAAATACGAGTTCGCCGGCATCAAGCTCAGCCCGCTCTTCGGTTTCTACCGCCAATACAGCCGCACCGGCGGCGGCCTGACGCTCAGCTCGAGCTCCTCCTACGGCAATTACAGCGCCACCGACGGCGCGCTGCCCTTCACCGCGTGGAACTACTTCGACCAGTCCACCTGGGACCGCTCGCCCGATTTCGACGAATACAGCCTGCCGTCCGTCTCCTCCGGCGGCTTCACCCGCGGCCGCGAGGACGCCTACTACGGCGTGCTGACCGCGAAGGCCTTCGATGACCGCCTCGTGCTCATCGGCGGCGCGCGCTACGACCGCTACCGCGCCGGCGGCGCCGCGGGCTACACCTACGACGTCAACAAGACCACGCCGCAGTTCGGCGCCGGCTGGCACCTCACGCACGACTCGCTCCTCTTCGCCAACTACAGCCGCTCCTTCCTCGTCGACGGCACCTCGCTCACCATCGAGAACCCGAACTACAACCCCAGCCTCCCGCTCAACACCTCGACCAACCCGCAGTCGATCCGCACCCCCGCGGCGCCGACCCGCGGCCTGGGCTACGAGTTCGGCTACAAGACCGACTTCTTCAACGGCCGGCTCTCCGGCACCGCGACGTGGTTCCACCTCGAGCGCGCCGACCGCATCGTCACCGTCCGCCAGCCCGTCGTCGGCCTCAACGCCAGCGGCGTGCTCTCCACCACCGAGGTCACCTTCAGCAAGCAGGGCACCGTCGACCAGAGCGAGGGCGTCGAGCTCGAGTTCACGCTCTCGCCGACCGACAACTGGCAGATTTACGCGACCTACACGACGATGGACATCCGCACGACCAAGATCACGCTGCCCACGCCGCGCCTGGCCACCGACGCGAAGGTCTCCGGCGACTACGCCGCCTACCTCCAGGGCTTCAACGACGCCGCCCGCCTCCTCCTCGGCGCCACGCCCGAGGGCTCGGCCGAGCGCCTCGCCAGCCTCTGGACGCGCTACAACTTCGCCGCCGGCTCGCTCAAGGGCCTGTGGATCGCCGGCGGCGGCAGTTACACGTCGCCCAAGGCCCAGCGCACCGCCAACCCCGCGCTCTTCCTGCCCGAGTATTACCTCTTCGACGCCGCCGTCGGCTACTCCTGGAAGCGCGACAAGCAGCCCTGGGACGTGACGCTCAACATCAAGAACCTCACCGACGAGAACTACTACCCGGCGAACCAGGCCCGCGGCAAACCGCGCCAGTTCGTCCTCAGCGTCGGCACGACCTTCTGAGTCTCACCCCGTCACGCGGCGCCCGCGACACAGCGCGGCGCCGCGTCCGGTCGCTCCCCCGCGCGAACCCCTTCCCGAGTTTCCGGCGCCGTCTGAGCGCGCGTCCCCACGCGCGCCGGCGCCGCCCCCACCATGTCCTCCGCGCGCTCCCCCGGCGCCACGCGTCGTCCGCCGTGACGCGCCGCGCGTCCGTCCGCCCCAGCAACGAAGAATCCCCCGCCGGTTTCCTGGCCACGAAACCATTGCGCTTGTCCGGTCACCCCACGTCCATCGTTCAAGTGTGCGCCCTCCGCGGCGCAGTTTCGCATCATGAAACGCACATTGCTCCTCCTCCTGTTCCTTGTCCTCGGCGCCTGCCCGGCGCTTTTCGCCCAGACCGTCACGAAGTTCGCGCTCCCGGCCTCGGCCGTCACCGCGAGCACCTACGACACCGCCAACAACGCCGTCCCCGCCAACGCGGTCGACGGCAGCCTCTCCACCCGCTGGGCGGGGCAGGGCGACGGCGCCTTCATCACGTTCGACCTCGGCCCCTCCCAGACCGTCAGCTACGTGAAGATCGCCTGGTATCAGGGCAACACCCGCACCGAGAACTTCGAGATCCGCGTCTCCAGCGACGGCCTCGCCTTCACCACCGTGTGGTCGGGCAACAGCAGCGGCACGACGACGAATTTCGAAACCTACGACTTCACCGACACCCCCGCGCGCTACGTGCGCATCGTCGGCCACGGCAACTCCTCCGGCAACGGCTGGAACAGCGTCAGCGAATGCGAAGTCTGGGGCATCGTCGGCTCCAGCGGCGGCGGCTCCACCGGCACCGTGCCGTTCACCGTCGAGTCCGAGTCGGTCGGCTACAACTCGTCGTATTGGTCACTCGTGACCGACGCCGCGGCGTCCGGCGGCACCGCGCTGAAGGAACTCGTCAACAGCACCGGCTCCGCCCCGGGCACCGGCGGCCTCGTCTACACTTTCTCGCTCGCGTCGAGCTCGACCGTCTACCTGCAGATCAAGGCCAAGGCCGCCAACACCAGCTCCGATTCCGTCTGGGCTCGCCTCGACTCCGGCAGCTGGTCGCAGTTCACCTTCGACTCCACCAACCAGTTCACCTGGCGCAACAAGTCCTACAGCAGCGTCGCCGCCGGCACGCACACCTTCGAGCTCCGCTGCCGCGAGATGAACGGCCTCGTCGATCTCGTCGCCGTCACGCTCGACAACAACACGCCGCCGCCCGTCGGCACGAACATCGTTGCCGCGCCCGTCTTCAGCCCCGGTGGCGGCACCTACACGACCGCACAAAACGTCACGATCTCGAGCGCCACGAGCGGAGCCACGATTCGCTACACGACGAACGGCACCGCGCCCACGTCGTCGACCGGCACCGTTTATTCCGGCGCCGTCAATCTCTCCGCCACCACGACGCTGCAGGCCATCGCCTATAAGTCGGGCATGACCGACAGCCCTGTGACGAGCGCGACCTACACCATCAGCGCGTCGCCGCCGCCGCAGGTCGCCGCCCCGACGTTCAGCCCGACGCCCGGCAGCTACTCGGGCGCGCAAAGCGTCACGCTTTCCTCCGCCACGAGCGGAGCCACGATCCGTTACACGACCAACGGCACCGCCCCGACCTCATCGAGCGGCACGGTCTATTCCGGCGCGATCAGCGTCGCGGAGACGACGACGCTCAAGGCCATCGCCTACAAATCCGGCATGACCGACAGCAACGTCACGAGCGCCACCTACACCATCACGACCAACGGCCTCGATCCCAACGCGCCTCCGGGCGACAACTTCGACCTCTCCCACTGGAAGATCACGCTGCCGATCAACAACGCCGAGGAGCACAGCGCCGCCGAACTCGTCGCCGGCTACGAGCATCCCGACTGGTTCTTCACCGACCCCGACACCGGCGGCATGACCTTCAAGGCGCCCAACCTCGGCGACACGACCGGCGGCTCCACCTACGCGCGCTCCGAGCTGCGCGAGATGCTCGCCCCGAGCGGCTCCGCCTCGGCCCACGCCAACAACTGGGTCACGTCGACCTCCTCCAGCTCCGTCAAGAGCGCTGCCGGCGGCGTCGACGGCACCATGAACGCCACGCTCAGCGTCGATCACGTCTCCACCACCGGCGATTCCGCCAAGGTCGGCCGCGTGGTCGTCGGCCAGATCCACGGCCCCTCCAGCGAGGTCATCCGGCTCTACTACCACAAGCGCCCGACCGACACCCGCGGCGCGATCTACTTCGGCCACGACAACCCGTCGACCGGCGCCAACACCTATGTCCCGATCCTCGGCGACCCGAACAACCTGAACCCGTCCAACGGCATCCTCCTCGGCCAGGTCTGGAGCTACGAGATCAAGGTCGTCGGCCACACCCTGACCGTGAAGGTCACGCCGCAGGGCGGCTCGACCACCACCGTGAGCTACACCATCGAGTCCGGCTACGACGGCCTCGACCTCTACTTCAAGGCCGGCGTCTACAACCAGAACAACACCGGCACGAGCGACGACTACACGCAGGCGACGTTCTACTCGCTGACCCACACGCATCCCTAGCCCGTCTCTCCGGTCCGGGTGGCCGTCCGCCGCCGCCCGGTCCGTCCCTTTGGGGGATAGGTGCGAAGCCCGCGCGCAAGCGCGGGCTTCCTTTTTCATCCGCCGCGCATTCGCGCGTAACCGCCGCGTCCCGCCGGCGTCTCTGCTCGCTCCAACCCCTCAATCCACTCATGAAAAATCGTCTGTTCATCGCCGCGGCCGCCGCGGCCCTCGTGTTCTCCACCGCCACCTTCGCCCAGGATGCCGAGCATCCGGCCAAGGACGCCAAGAAAAAGGGCGGCCCCTTCGTCAAGGCCGACAAGGATGGCGACGGCAAGCTCACCGAGGCCGAGTTCGTCGAATTCGCCGCGGCGCGCATGAATGCCGACGCCGCCAAGGCCCGCTTCAAGGAGCTCGACAAGGACGGCAACGGCTCGCTCACCCGCGAGGAATTCGCCGCCGGCATGCCGCACAAGAAGAAGGGCTGACCGCGTCGCCCCCGTCCGTGATTGCCCGGCGCGCTCTGCGGAGCGCGCCTTTTTGTTTTTTCGCCGGCCGCCCCCTCGCCGGGACACGGGGAGACGCGGCTTTACTCCGCGGCGAAAATGGCTTCGCTCTCGTCCACCACGGTTGCAAGTCGGGCCAGGCTGAGACCGCGCGCGTGTCGCCATGAACACGTCTCCCGATCGCGAACCCGTCCGCCCGCCCGTCGCCGCCTCCGGCGGCGAGGAGGCTTCCGCCCTCGCGCCCGCCGTCGCCCGCCTGGTCCGCGCCGTGCAGGAGCTGTCCCACGCGCGCTCGATCGAGGCGGTGCGCGCCGTCGTCCGCCGTGCCGCCCGCGAGATCGCCGGCGCCGACGGCGCCACCTTCGTCCTGCGCGACGGCGACCAGTGTCACTATGTCGACGAGGATGCCATCGCGCCGCTCTGGAAGGGCCAGCGCTTCCCCCTGGGCGCCTGCGCGAGCGGATGGGCGATGCTCAACCGCCGTGCCGCCGTCGTGGAGGACATCTTCGACGACCCGCGCGTGCCGATCGACGTCTACCGCGCCACCTTCGTGAAAAGCATCGTGATGGTGCCGATCCGCGCCCACGACCCCATCGGCGCCATCGGCACCTACTGGGCGGTCCGCCGCCGGGCCACGCCCGCGGAGGTCGAGCTGCTCCAGGCGCTCGCCAACACCACCGCCGTGGCGCTGGAGAACGTCCGGATTTACGCCGAGCTCGAGCAGCGCGTGCTCGACCGCACCCGGGCGCTCCGGCAGGCCAACGAGGAACTGTCCTCGTTCGCCTCCTCCGTCTCGCACGACCTGCGGGCGCCCCTGGCCGTGATCAGCGGCTACGCGGAGATGCTGCGGATCACGAGCGAGGCGGCGCTGGACGAGAAGGCGCGCGGCCTGCTCCGGCAGATCCCGGCCCAGGTGACGCGGATGTCGGCCTTGATCGACGACCTGCTGCGCCTCGCCCGCCTCCGCGACGCCGCGCTCACGCGCGCGCCGGTCGACCTCGCGGCCCTCGCGAGCGAGATCGTGCGCGGCCTGCGGGACAGCGCGCCCGACCGTCGGGTCGAGTTTGTCTGCCTGCCGTCCGCCGTCGTGGAGGGGATGCGCCGCTGCTGCGCATCGCCCTTGAAAACCTGCTCGCCAACGCCTGGAAGTTCACCGCCCGCACCGAGGCGGCGCGGGTCGAGTTCGGCCGGGCGCCGCAGCCCGACGGCACCCCGCGTTCTTCGTGCGCGACAACGGCGCCGGCTTCGACATGGCGGAGGCGCCGCAGCTCTTCACGCCGTTTCGCCGGTTGCATCAGGCGGCCGACTACGCCGGCACCGGCGTCGGCCTGACGATCGCCGCCCGCGTGATCGAGAAGCACGGCGGCCGCATCTGGGCGCAGGCGCAGCCGGAGCAGGGCGCGACGTTCTTCTTCACGCTCGACGCCGCGCGCTGAGCGCGGACCGCCGCCGGCCCGCCCCGCCGGCCTCCGTCCGGTCGCCGACGCGAGGCGGCCCACGCCGCGCGGTGCACACACTTCGCGCTTATCAAGCGCCCCCGGATCGGGTTCGCTGGCGGGCGTATGATACGCCTCCTCACCCCTCGCTGGCTCGCGGCGTGCGCCGCGGCGTTCGTTCTCCTCTCCTCCGTCCTGCGCGCCGCCGACCCCGCGGCCCTCGGCTTCGACCCGCAGCGGCTCCAGCGGCTCGACGCCCTGGTCCAGCGCGAGATCGACGCCGGCAAGCTCGCCGGCGCCGTCGCCATCGTGAAGCGCGACGGACAGGACGCCGTGCTCAAGTCCTACGGCTACCTCGACGTCGAGAACCGCATCCCCATGCGCAACGACGCCATCTTCCGCATCGCCTCGATGAGCAAGGCCGTCACCACCGTCGCCGCACTCATGCTCTACGAGGAGGGCCGCTTCCTCCTCAGCGATCCGATCAGCAAGTGGATCCCCGAGTTCTCCCGCTCCGTCGTCGCCGTGCCGCCGCCGCCCGGTTCGCCGGCCGACGTCAAATACGTCACCGTGCCGGCCAAGCGCGGCATCACCATCCACGACCTCATGACGCACACCGCCGGCCTCACCTACGGCGACTTCCTCGCCAAGGAGGATTACCAGAAGGCCAGGGCCTACGGCTGGTATCTCCTCGATCACGACGAGACGATCGGCGACTTCGTGAAGCGCCTCGCCAAGCTCCCGCTGGCGACGCAGCCGGGCGAGGGCTTCGACTACGGCTATGGCACCGACGTGCTCGGCTACCTCGTCGAGGTGATCTCCGGCCAGCCGCTCGACCAGTTCGTCGAGGAGCGCATCTGCCGCCCGCTCGGGATGAAGGACACCGGTTTCTACCTGCCGAAGGAAAAGGCCGACCGCCTCGCCGTCGTCTACGGCCTGGTCAACGGCAAGCTCACGCGCATGGAGGATTCCAAGCGCTCCGACTTCATCGACGGTCCGCGCAAGCTCTTCTCCGGCGGCGCCGGCCTCCTCTCCACCGCGAGCGACTACGGCCGCTTCCTCCAGATGCTGCTCAACGGCGGCGAACTCGACGGCGTGCGCCTGCTCAGCCCGCGCACGGTCGCCCTCATGCACGTCAACCACACGCGCGACCTCTTCAAGTGGAACACCCGCGCCTTCGGTCTCGGCTTCTGGGTCAACGAAGACCCCGGCAACCTCGGCGAGAACATCGGCCAGGGCGCCTACGGCTGGGGCAGCGCCTACTATCCCGAATACGCCGTCGATCCCAAGGAGCGCCTCGTCATGCTCCTCATGATGCAGCTCCGCCCCGCCGGCGGCGAAAACCTCAACCACCGCTACAAGCCGGTCATCTACCAGGCGCTGAAGTAATCGAGAACGCCCCGCGTTGCGCCGGCCGAGGCGCTTGCTGGCAAGCGCCCGCGCGCGAACGACCGTTGCAGGCAACGGATTCTGTCGGTCGGAAGCGCTACGAGATGGAAACTAAAAAGGCGCGCCGGTTGGGGCGCGCCTGGAGAGCGGGTGGAACTCGCTTGGTGTGGCTCAGACGAGCAGCAGCGCGGGTTTCTCGAGCAGGTCCTTGAGCGCGGCGAGGAACTGCGCGCCGAGGGCGCCGTCGACGACGCGGTGGTCGCACGAGAGCGTCAGGACCATCGTCTGCCCGACGACGATCGCGCCGTTCTTCACGACCGGCTTGGTGACGGTCGTGCCGACGGCGAGGATGGCGGCGTTGGGCGGGTTGATGATGGCGGAGAAGCGCTCGATGCCCATCATGCCGAGGTTCGACACGCAGAACGTGCCGCCGGTGAACTCGTCGGGCTTGAGCTTCTTTTCCTTGGCGCGTTTGCCGAGCGGCTTGGCCTCGGCGCTGATCGCGAACACGGACTTCTGGTGGGCGTCGCGGATGACCGGCGTGATGAGGCCGTCCTCGATCGCGACGGCGAAGGAGACGTGCGCGGCGCCGAAGTATTGGATGCCGGTGCCGGTCCAGGAGGCGTTGACGCCGGGGACGCGGCGGAGCGCCTCGGCGCTGGCCTTGAGGACGAAGTCGTTGACCGAGAGCTTCACGCCCTCGGCCTCGAGGCCGGCGTTCAGCTGGGCGCGGAGCGCGAGCAGCGGCTCGGCGTCGACTTCGATCTCGAGGTAGAAGTGCGGGATGGTCGTCTTGGCCTCGAGCAGGCGCTTGGCGATGGTCGCGCGCATGTTCGTGGCGGGGACGGTGCGGTCTTCCTGGATCGGGCCGGTGCGCGACGGCGTGCCGCCGGTGAAGGCGGCGCCGGACTTCGCGGCGGCGGCCGGCGCGGCGGACTTGGCCTGAAGCAGGGCGGGATTGGCGACGGCGGCGAGGACGTCGGCCTTCACGATGCGGCCGTGCGGGCCGGTGCCGGCGAGGCCGGCGACGTTGAGGTTGTTTTGCGCGGCGATCTTCTTCGCGAGCGGCGAGATTTTGACGCGGCCGTCGGCCGCGGGTTGAGAGTTGAGAGTTGAGGGTTGAGAGACCGGAGCGGGAGCGGCGGCCGAGGTCGGGCCCTCCTTCGCCGAGGCTACGGAGGGCGACTGCGCCGGAGCGGGGGTGGCGGGAGCGGACGGTGTGACAGTGGCCGGCGCAGTCGGAGCCGGCGCTGCGGGGGCTGCGCCCTGCGAAGCCTTCGGCGAAGCAGGGGCGTCGACCTTTTCGCCGGGCTGGCCGATGGCGCAGAGCGGGGCGCCGATGGCGACCTGCGAGCCGGCGGGAGCGAAGATCTTGACGAGCGTGCCGTCGAAGAACGACTCGAGCTCCATCGTCGCCTTGTCGGTTTCGACCTCGGCGAGCATGTCGCCGGACTTCACGGCGTCGCCTTCCTTCTTGAGCCACTTGACGAGCGTGCCCACCGACATCGTGTCGGAGAGCTTCGGCATATCGATGATGTTGGCCATGGGGTGGCGCGCCTTCGGCGCGCAGTTGAGAGTTGAGGGACGAGAGTTGAGAGACGGTTTACTTCAGGACCTCGAGCGCGGCGGTGAAGATGCGGTCGACGTTGGGGAGCTGGAGCTTTTCGAGCGGCGGGCTGTAGATCGCGGGCGAGTCGATCGAGGTGACGCGCTTGATCGGGGCGTCGAGATCGTCGAAGGCCTTTTCCGCGATGATGCAGGCGAGCATGGCGCCGACGGAGCAGAAGGGCTTGGCTTCCTCGACGATGAGGACGCGGTTGGTCTTGCGGACCGAGTTCAGCACGGTCTCCTCGTCGAGCGGGCGGATCGAGCGGAGGTCGACGACCTCGGCGTTGATGTTGTGCTTTTCCTTGAGGAGGTCGGCGGCCTTGAGGGCCATCTGGATCGGGCGGCCGTGGCCGACGATCGTGAGGTCGGTGCCGGCGCGTTTCACGTCGGCCTTGCCGAGCGGAATGAGGTATTCGCCGTCCGGCACCTCGCACGACTCGCCGTAGAGCATGGTGTTTTCCATGAACAGCACGGGGTCGTTGTCGCGGATGGCGGACTTCATGAGGCCCTTGGCGTCGTAGGCGTTGGACGGGACGACGACCTTGATGCCGGGGTGGTAGGCGGCGATGCCCTCGGGCGTGTGCGAGTGGGTGGCGCCGACGTTCGTGCCGCCGTTGGCGGGGCCGCGGAGCACGATCGGGCAGTTGATGAGGCCGCCGGACATGTAGCGGATGTTGGCGGCGTTGTTGAAGATCTGGTCGAAGGCGACCGAGTAGAAGCTGAAGAACATCAGCTCCATGATCGGGCGCATGCCGAGCATGGCGGCGCCGACGCCCATGCCGATGAATCCGGCTTCGGAGATCGGCGTGTCGATGATGCGCTTCGGGCCGTATTTGGCCAACATGCCTTCGGAGACCTTGTAGGCGCCGTTGAACTGGCCGACTTCCTCGCCCATGAGCACGACGTTCTCGTCGCGCTCGATTTCCTCGCTCATGGCGTGGCGGAGGGCTTCGCGGTAGGTGATGACGGGCATTGCGGAAAAGTTGAGAGTTGAGAGATGAGAGTTGAGAGCGGCGTGCGCGTGGCGGCTTAGTCGAAGAAGAGGCTGCCGACGGATTTGCGGTCGGCGGGATTGTCCGCCTCCCAATACACGTGCTTCTTGATGTCCTCGACGGTGGGGAAGGGGCTCTGCTCGGCGAATTGCGCGGAGGTCTCGGCCTCGGCGCGGGCAGCCTCGTCGATTTGCTTGATGAGCGCCTCGGTGAGGACGCCTTCGGCGACGAGCTGGCGCTCGTAGGTCATGATCGGGTCCCGGGTCGCCTTGTATTCCTCGATTTCCTTCTTCTCGCGGTAGGTCGTGTCCGGGTCGGCGACGGAGTGGCCGCGGTAGCGGTAGGTGCGGATCTCGAGCACGCTCGGCTTCGACTCGTCGTGAGCGAGCTTGAGCAGGCGGGCGAACTTGTCGCGGACCTCGAGGACGTCGTGGCCGTTCTCGGAGATCTCCCAATTCATCCCGTAGCCCTCGGCGCGCTGCGCGAGCGACGGGGCGGCGGAGGAGCGGGCCTGGCTGGTGCCCATCGAGTAGCCGTTGTTCTCGACGACGAAGATCACCGGGAGATTCCAGAGGGCGGCGAGGTTGTAGGCTTCGTGCACTGCGCCCTGGTTGACCGCGCCGTCGCCCATGAACGCCATCGCGGCGCCCTTGCGGCCCTTGTATTTCAGCGCGAACGCCAGGCCGGTGCCGAGCGGGATCTGGCCGCCGACGATGCCGTGGCCGCCCCAGAAGTTGCGCGTCGGGTCGAAGTAGTGCATCGAGCCGCCCTTGCCCTGCGAGCAGCCGGTGACCTTGCCGAAGTTCTCGGCCATGCACTCGTTCATGCCCATGCCGACGGCCAGCGCGTGGCCGTGGTCGCGGTAGGCGGTGATGATGTGGTCGTCCTTGCCCATGACCGACGCGCAGGCGACGGCGATCGACTCCTGGCCGATGTAGAGGTGGAGGAAGCCGCCGATCTTGCCCTGCTGGTAGGCGCGCAGGCAGCGCTCCTCGAAGCGACGGATGCGAACCATGTCGCGGTAGAACTTGATCAACTCGTCGGCGCCGAGCTTCGCATTCACGGGCGCTTGGCGGGAGTTGGTGGCGGTTGCGCCCTCGTCGGGCTTCTTGGATGTGGTGGCTTTCTTGCTCACAGATTAATTCGAGTTTGAAATAGTTTTCGGACGCCAAGGTCCTAAGTTGGGGAACCCCGGGGAAAGACAAGCGAAACTTCGGGGGCGGCGGCTTATTACGCGGCGCCGACAGCAGGCCCCTGGAGGGCGGGTGTCACGCGGGGCGGCGTCACTTCGCGCCGGTGACCTGCTCGATCGTGATCTGGATCGGCGACACGGAACAGTCGGCCCGCAGCGCGACGAAGCCGTCGCGGTAGCGGTCGTAGATCGGCCACAGGGCCTTGGCGTCGGTCTCGGGGATCTCGAGCGTCTTGATCTGCTCTCGCGTCCAGAAGGCGAACTTCCCCTCGGTGATGTCGGGCGGCAGCGCCTCGAGCGGCAGCTTGCAGTGAAACAGGAACATCAGCCAGTGGTTGTGCCCCTGGTAAGCGTTCTCGGCGATCATCGCGAACAGGTGCAGGTCGCTTTCCCTCACCGTCAGTCCGACCTCCTCGCCGATCTCGCGCACGGCGCACTGAAAGGGCGACTCGCCGGTGTCCATCTCGAGCTTGCCGCCGATGGGCGACCAGACGCCGAGGTTGGGCTGCTTGGCGCGGAGCATCAGCAGCAATTCGCCGGCGCGATTCTCGAGGAAGACGAGCACGCTGATCTTGTAGGGCAGGGCGGGCGAGGAGGAGGCGGCGGACATACGCGGATGAGAAATTGGGCGTGACCTTTGGGGAAAGCGCAACAAACACAACCGCACATGGGCCGCAATCCGCGCAGCCCGTGTTTTCTTTTCCCGCAACGAGGATGGTCATCGATGGTGGCGCCAGCCACGTGGCGGCCGGCGTTTTTGCCCGGAAAAAGGGGCGGCTCCAGCTCGAGGAACTCGCGGTGGAAACATTCGCGGTTCCCGCGGGCGGCGAGGCGAGCGGGTCGGATTGCTTCCGGCGGGCGCTCGCGGCCGTGGCCGCGCGGATCGCCTTCCGCGGTCCGGCCGTCGTGGTGCTGCCCGGCCACCTCGTGCTCGCCAAGTTCATCCGGACGCCCCGCCTCGCCGCCGCGAAGCTCGAGCGGGTCGTGCACTTCGAGGCCCAGCAGAGCCTGCCCCACGCCCTGACCGACGTCGCCTGGGGCCATGCCGTCACCGGCGAATCCGACCTCGGACTCGACGTGCTGCTCTGCGCCGCGAAGCTCGGGGCGCTCGATCCGCTCTGCGCTGCGGTCGAGGCGGCGGGTTTCGCGCCGCGCGCGCTCCGCCCGGGCGTGCTGGCCCTGCGCGCGGCGATCGCTGACGCCGCCGACGACGGGCCGATGCTCGTCGCCAACCTCGGCGCTCGCTCGACCGCGCTGCTCCTCCTCGAACGCCGTCGCTGGCATGCGCGCGTCCTCGGGCTCGGCGGCCAGCACGTCACGCAACCGCTCGCGGAGCGTCGGGGCTGTGACTGGGCGGCCGCCGAGGCCGAAAAATCTCCGGACGCGATCCCGCCGCCCTTGCGACGGCCCTCGAGCCCTTCGTCACGCGTCTCAGCCAGGAGGTGGCGCGCAGCGTCGCGCATTTCCAGCACACCGCCGGCGCCGCGGCTCCGTCGCGCGTCGTGCTCACCGGCGGAGCCTCCCGCACGGCCGGTCTGGCGGAGCGGCTCGCCGCGCGGCTCAATCTGCCGGTCGAGCTCCACGATCCGCTCGCGGCGGTCGACCTCCAGCCCGCCGCGGTCGCCGCCGGTGCGGCGGCGTTCGCGCCGCACTTGGCGGATTTGGTCGGCGCGGCGCGGGCGGAATTCGCGGGCGAGTCGGCTCCGATCAACCTCCTGCCGCCGCGCCGGCTGGCGCCCGAGCGCGCCCGGCGCCGGCAACCCTGGCTCGCGGCCGCCGCCGTGCTCGCCGCCGCGACGTTCGTGCCGCCGCTCCGTCATTACCGCGCGTGCGAGGCCGCGCTGCGGCGGCAGATCGCGACGCTCGAGGCCGAGATCGTGCCGTTGCGCCAGCGCGAGGCGATGAACCGGGCCCAGCTCGAACGACTGGCCGCGCTCCAGCGGCAGATTGGGGCGCTCCACGGGATCGCGGTGCGCCGCGCGGCCTGGCGGCGGTTGCTGGCGGGTCTGCAGGATCGTTTCGTGGCGGTGGAGGATGTCTGGCTCGAGCGCGTGCAGCTGATGCCCGGCTCCGCCGCGGCCGACGCGCCGCTGCGCATCGCCGTTTCCGGCCGCCTGCTCGATCGCGCCCATCCGCGCGCGCCGGCCGGGCCCGACCTCCACCGCCGGGTCACAGCGTTGCTGGCGAGCGTTGCCGCCGCGCCCGGCATCGCCGCCGTCGAGAACGAGCGCTTCGACAGCCACCAGCCCGGCCTGCTCGGCTTCGAAGTGGTGCTCGTTGCCGGACCGGCGCAACCGCTCTGAACATGGATGCGCGGAAAAAGAACCCGGTCTTCGTGGCGATCCTGCTCGCCAGCGTCGCCGCGTGCATCGCCCAGGGCTGGATCATCGGCACGACGCGGGCGCGCGTTCGCCTCGCCACGGTTGCGCTCGCGACGAAGCGCGACGAGCGCAACGGGCTGGCGCACCGGGCGCCGGCGCCCAGCGAGGTCAATGCGCGCGCGATCGCCGCCGACGTGGCCGCGGCGGAGAATCGCCTTGCCGGACTGCGCGCCTCGCTGGCGGGCGGGGCCTGGCTGCCGCCGGCGCCGGCGCGGTCGATCGACGGCTACTTTGCGTTCATGGCGTTCACGGATGAGATGCGCACGCTCGCGGCGCGGGAACAGGTGGAACTGCGCGCGGAGGAACGCTTCGGTTTCTCGGCCTACACAAACGAGGGGCCGGAGGCGGATCGGCTCGATACCGTGCATCGCCAGCGCATCGTCGTGCAGCACGTCCTCGAGACGCTGTTCGCGGCGCATCCCCGGGCGCTCCTCGCGGTGCGGCGGGAAAGGCCCCAGGACGCCGCGCCTCGCGCCGCCCGCTTTGCCGCCGCGACGGACTCCGCTGCGCGGTCCGCCGTCCCGGCCGATGCCTCGGCGGTAGCGGATTATTTCGAGCCGGACGCACGGCTGCGCCTGGGGGCGCCCGGATTGGCCGACGGCGAGCTGTATCGCGTCGAGTTTGCGGGCCAGACGCCGGCGTTGCGCGCCTTCCTCAACGCGCTCGCGGCGTCGCCGCTTCCGCTGTTCGTGCGCGCGGTGGAGGTCGAGCCCATCGCCGATGGCCCGGTGGCCGCGGGAGTTTCTGCCGGGGGCGCGGCGGTCCCGCTGGTGGCGCAGAACCTCTCGAAGTTTTCCGTCGTCCTGGAGTGCGTGGAAATCGCGTCGTCTCCGTCCGCCCCGGCGTCATGACTTCCTTCCACCTCCTCTCGCCCGAGAAAGCCGCCGCCTGCGCCGCGTTGGCGGCGCTTGCCGGCGCGGCTGGCTGGACGTGGCGGGAGCAGGGGTCGTTGCGGCGCCTCCAAGCCGGGCCCGCTGCGGCCGATTGGGCGGGCGCAGCCTACGTGCCGGCGGCGCTGCCGGAGCTGCCGGCCGACGACCGGGAATGGACGCGGCCCGCCGCGCAGTCTGCCGGAGGCGAGTGGGTTTATGAACTCTTCACCCCGCCGGTGATCTACTACCAGGCGACGGCGCACGCGTTCACCGTCACGCCGCCGGTCGATCCCGCGGAGAAGCCCCGGTCGCCGTTCGGTCTCGAATTGCTGGCGGTGCGGCGCGAGCCGTTCCGGCTGCAACTCGTCGGCTACGTCGGCGCCCCGGGCGGCTACACGGCGGCGTTCGTCAGTGCGGAGACACCGCAGACGTTGCTCGCGCGCCCGGGGCATCGCTTCGACCAGCTCGGTCTGGTGCTGAAGGCGTTTGAACTTCGGCGCGTCAGTATCGGCGCGTCGGCAAGCGATGCCGGGCCCGTGGCCACCGTGCACGACGAGCGGAGCGGTGGCGAGGTGACGCTCGACGCGCGCGGACCCGCTCTGACCGACACGCCGCTGGCCGTGCTCCGCGTCGGTGCCGGCACGACGGCGAAGCCGCGCGTCGTGCGGCAGGGGGACGTGCTCCGCCACGACGATGCGATTTTCCGCGTCGAGCGCATCCAGCTCGATCCCCCGAGGTCGTCGTTGCCCGGCAGGCGAGGGGCCAGGCGCATCCCGAGACACGCGTGCTCCGGCTGGAAGCTGCGGGCAAGTCCGCCGCCTCCGCCGCGGCGGCCGCCCGGCGTTTCAACCCGCTGGCCGCGGAATCCGGCCTCGCCCGCAGCGAGCGTCAGCCCTGAATTGCATGTCGCCCCACCGTTTCACCCTCCGCCTCGTTCTGGTGTTGGCCGCGACCGGGTTTGCCGGCGCGCGCGAAGCCGCGCCGCCTCCCGATCCGACAGAGGCCAAGATCCGTCTGCTCTCGGACGCCTTGCGCGCACGCGACGGCGGCGACCTCGCCCTGGCGCGCGCGAAGCTGGAGGCGTTGCGGCAGCTGGCGCCCGGCGACGCCACGGTCCGGCGGTTGCTGGCGACGCTCGGTCAGCCGGCGGAAACCAAGGTGACGGTCAGCGGCGGCCTCGCCGCCCCGCTCGCGGACGAGGCGGAGCAACTCGCGCAGGCGGAGGCGGCGCGCATCGCCCGGGCCCTGGCCGACGCGCGGGAAGGCCTCGGCGTGGCGCGCGGCCTCGCGGCGGAGCGGCAGTTCGACGCGGCGCTCGAGCGCCTCGCGCAGGCGCGCCGGGCTTTGCCGGCGAATCCGACGACGCAGCCGGTGTTGGCGGAACTGGAGGCCGCGGCCGCCGAGATCGTCCGCGCGCGCGATGCGCCCGAGACCGGCATCGTCGCAGGCGCCGGACGGAAGGAGGCGAACGAAAAGACGTCCGCGCCCGCGGTCACCGCCGTGACCGCGATCTCCGCGCCGGAGGAACGCCCGGCTGCGGCCGCGACGGTCCCGTCCGCACCTGCCGAGCTACGCGCCCTGATCGCGCGCGGACGCAGCCAGTATCTTGCAGGCGATCCGTCCGCCGCGGCGCAGACCTTTGCGCGCGTCCTCGAGCTCGAGCCGGGCAACGCGGACGCCGGGCGCTTCCTGGCGCGCATCGCGAACGACACCGTCGACCGCAACGTCGACCGCGCCCAGACGAGCGCGCAGTTGCTCAACGAGGTCGCGCGCGCGTGGCAGCGCCCCGGCGTCCAACCGGACGCCCCGCTCGGCGCCGCGGCCGGCGAGGGCCCGTCGCCGCTGCTGGCGAAGCTGAACCGGATCGTGCTGCCCGAGGTCAGCTTCAGCGGCATGGAGCTCGGACGCGTGATGACGTTCCTCGGCGCGGCCGCGGCGGAATACGACGAGCCCGGCGCGTCGCCCCGGGGCGTGAACATCGTGCTGCTCGACCCGGCGGGCGCGAACCCGCCGGTGAACCACGTCACGCTGCGCGGCCTGTCGCTGCGGCGCGTGCTCGATCTCGTCACGCAGTCGGTCGGCTACCAATACGAGGTGCAGGCCGACGCCGTGGTCGTGCGTCCCGGCGGCGAGCAGACGACGCTCGACACGCAGTTCTTCCCCGTGTCGCGCTCGACCGTGCTGCGCCTGACCGGCCGCGGCGCCGAGGCGGCTGCGGGCACAACGGCCGACCCGCTCGCCGGCGGCGCCCGGAGCGCGGCGCCGGCCCCGGGCTTCGCCGGGGAAGGGCAGGCGATCCGCAGTTTCCTCCAGCTGGCCGGGGTGAGCTTCGAGGGCACGCCGGGCAGCACGCTGGCGTTCGACGGTTCGCAGCTGATCGTCACGCAGACCGCCCGCAACCTCGAGCGCATCCGCAACATCCTCGCCCGCTACCGCAGCGTGCGGCAGGTGGAGATCGAGGCGAAGTTCATGGAGGTGCAGGACGGCGCGCTCGAGGAGCTCGGCGTGAATTGGAGTCTCGGCAAAAAGGCGACGCAGCACTCCGGCGCGAGCGTGACGAACTACGCGACGTCGAACCGCGCCTTGTCCGACGCCTTCAGCACCAGCAGCGCCGGCACGCGCGGCGCGATCGTGCGCCCGGCGGTCGACCCGATCCAGACGACCACGACGGACGCCGACGGCAACACGACCGCCGCGGTCACCACGCCCGGCTCCGACGCGCTCAACCTTCCCATCGTCAACAACCCGCCGCCGATCCCCGGCACGAACAACCTCGGGCTCGGCGCGAGCCCGCTCGCCGCCGTCACCGGCATCCTCGGCGAGTTCAACGTCAGCGCCGTCCTCCGCGCGCTCTCGCAGCGCAGCGGCACCGAGCTGCTCAGCGCGCCCAAGCTCACGGTCCTGTCCGGTAACCCCGCGACGATCACGGTCGCGCAGGAGCTGCGCTACCCGCAGTCCTACGGCCAGGTGCAGAGCCAGGTCGGCACCGGCAGCGCGAGCGGCGGCGGCTCGGCGGGCGTGACGATCACCGCGGGCACGCCGCAGGAATTTACCACGCGCAACATCGGCGTCGAGCTGCGCGTGACGCCCACGGTCGAGGAAGACGACACCAGCATCAGCCTCGACCTGAACCCGAAGGTGACGGAGTTCGAGGGCTTCGTCGAATACGGCGGCCAGAGCGTGGCGGTGTCGGGCAGCACGACGGTCACGGTGCCCTCGGGTTTCTACCAGCCGATCTTCGCCGTGCGCGAGCTGAGCACGAAGGTCACGATCTGGGACGGCGCCACCCTCGTCATGGGCGGGCTCACGCGCGAGGACACGCGCAAGACGAACGACAAGGTGCCGCTGATCGGCAACCTGCCGGTGCTCGGCCGGCTGTTCCGCAGCCGCGGCGAGAGCGCGCAGAAGCGCAACCTGCTCATCTTCGTGACGGCGAACCTCGTCAGCCCCGGCGGCGCGTTGAAGAAGCAGGGCGTGCGCGGCGCGCCCGCCGGGTCGATCTTCCGCAACCCCACGATCGTGACGCCCGCCGGCGCGACCGGCCGCGAGGAGCGGCGGTAGCGTCGGCCGGGGGCCGGTCCCGCCTCGGGCAACCGGCGGGGAGACGCGGGCGGCCCGGCCTGGAGATTCGGTTTGCCCGCGGGCGCGCATGCGATTGCGTCGGACGCATGGCGAAATGGCTGCTGCTGGATGGCTACAATCTCGCGTTCCGTGCATTCTACGGGATGCCGGAGCTGACACGGGCGGACGGGTTCCCCACCGGCGCCCTGCACGGGTGGGTGAAGAGCATCTGGCGGCTGCAGGACCAGGAGAAGCCGGACTTCACGCTGTGCTTCTTCGACCTCGGCGGCGCGCAGGACCGGCTGGCGCTGCACCCGGAATACAAGGCCAACCGCAAGGAGACGCCGGCCGCGCTCGAGCAGCAGGTGCCGGTGATCAAGGAGATCACGCGCGCGATGGGCCTCGTGGGCATCGAGCTCGAGGGCGTGGAGTCGGACGACCTCCTGGCCTCGCAGGCGCGCGCGCTGGCCAACGCGGGGAACGAGGTCTGGATCGTGAGCGCCGACAAGGATTTCGCGCAGTGCGTCAACGACCGCATCAAGATCATCCTCCCGCCGCCGACGGCGAACCCGAAGCTCGGCTGGCGCACGATGGACGCGGCCGGCGTGGTGGAGAAGTTCGGCGTGCCGCCGGAGAAGATCGCGGAGTATCTCGCGATTGTCGGCGATGTGTCGGACAACATTCCCGGCATCGACGGCTGCGGGCCGAAGACGGCGACGCGCTGGCTGCAGGAGCATGGTTCGCTCGAGGGCTTGATCGCCGCCGCCGCGACGCTGAAACCGGAGCGCTTCCGCGAGCAGGTGGCCGCGCGCGCGGAGGACCTGCGCCGCAACCTGAAGCTGACGACCCTGCGCACGAATTCGCCCATGCCCTGGGTGGCGCCGGGCCAGCCGGACACCGCGAAGCTGTTCCCGCTGCTCGAGGCGATGGAGATGAAGTCGACGCTGGCGGAGGCCCAGCGCCGCTACACGGGGCAGCAGGAGCTGTTCTGAGATGCGATGCCCCAGGTGGTGACAAGCGCGCGGGTGTGACGCGTGCCGTCAGACAGGTTGAGTTTTACCGCGGATTGCACGGATGAATACGGATCACGCTTCGAACCGTGGGTCTCCCTCCATGTTTATCCGTGATATCCGTGGTTAAAAAACGCGGTGAGCGTGGCATGAGCTGACTCGCCCGCCGCGAGGGCACATGAAAGAGGCCGGTTGGACGCCGGCCTGGCTTTGAAAGGCAGGAAGTCCTCCGTCAGCTCGCCGGCGGCTCGAAGATGTAGCCGATGCCGTGGACGGTCTTGAAGCTGTCGAGCGTGAGGCCGTTGTCCGCGAAGGCGGCGCGGACTTTCACGATGTATTGGTCGAGCGAGCGGCTGCGCACGTCGGCGTGGATGCCCCACACCGAGTGGATGAGCTCCTTGCGCGTGATGACGACGTGGCGGTGCGTGTTCAGGTAGGCGAGGATGCCGAGCTCCTTGCGGCCGATCTTGTGCGCGACGCCGTTGGGGAACTCGATCTCGAGGCGATCCGGGTGCACGCGCGCGCCGAGGAACTCGAAGGGCTGGTCGACGGTGCGGACGTTCTTGGTCAGGTTGAAATCCTGGTTCGACTCCGCGCGGCGCAGCACGGCGTTGATGCGCGCGACCAGCTCCGCGTAGCCGAAGGGCTTCGTCATGTAGTCGTCGCCGCCCATGTTGAGGCCCTTGACCTTGTCGGCCTCGGCGGCGCTGCCGGTGAGGAAAATCGTGGGGACGTGGACGTCGCGCTGCTTGAGGTCGGAGAGGAGCTGGAAGCCGGTGGAGTCCGGGAGATTGAGGTCGAGCAGCAGGAGGTTGGCGAAGTTGCGCTCGAGGAAGCGCAGCGCCGGCGCGCAGCGATCATAGGCCTGCGTCTGCATCCCGGCGTTCTCGAGGTGCTGGCAGATGAGCGAGCAGAGGTCCTTTTCGTCTTCGACGACGACGATCAGAGGGCGGGGTGCAGCGCACATGGGAGGAGAGACAGGTTGGGCGGAGGCGGAGCGGCACCGGCGCGGCAGCGCCGGGTTGCAGAGGCTTTTTACAATTGTGCCGTGACTTGTCAAAGCCTTGTTCGTCACGGGGAAGTTGCGCTTTCTCGCGCAGAGTTTACTTGTGTTTCGCCGCGCCGCTCCGTTCGCTCGCGCCTCTATCGCCCCCCAGGGCCAATCGCTTTACGTCATGAAAGTCACGCTGGGTCTGCTCCAACACGCCTGCTCCGCCAACCCGGCGGAGAACCTCAAGAAGACGCTCGCGCTCGCCGAACAGGCGGCGAAGAAGGGCGCCAAGATCATCTGCACGCAGGAGCTGTTCCGCTCGCAGTATTTCTGCCAGGCGGAGAACCACGACTACTTCAAGCTCGCCGAGCCGATCCCCGGCCCGAGCACCGTCGCCCTCCAGAAGATCGCGAAGAAATACGGCGTCGTCATCATCGGCTCGCTCTTCGAGAAGCGCGCCAGCGGCCTCTACCACAACACCGCCGTCATCATCGACGCGGACGGCTCGCTCCTCGGCATCTACCGCAAGATGCACATCCCGGACGATCCTCTCTACTACGAGAAGTTCTACTTCACCCCGGGCGACACGGGCTTCAAGGCCTGGCAGACGCGCTACGGCAAGATCGGCGTCCTCGTCTGCTGGGACCAGTGGTATCCCGAGGGTGCGCGCCTCACCGCCATGGCCGGCGCCGAGATCCTCTTCTACCCGACGGCGATCGGCTGGCATCCGGGCGAGAAGGCCGAATACGGCGTCAACCAGCACGGCGCGTGGGAAACCATCCAGCGCGCGCACGCCGTCGCCAACGGCTGCTACGTCGCGGCGGTCAACCGCATCGGCGTCGAAACGCCCGAGGGCGGCGACGGCATCGAGTTCTGGGGCCAGAGCTTCGTCGCCGGCACCAGCGGCCAGATCCTCAAGAAGGCCAGCGTCGACCGGGAGGAAATCCTCCTCCAGGAGATCGACCTCGACAAGGTCGACGTCACGCGCACGCACTGGCCGTTCCTGCGCGACCGCCGCATCGACGCCTACGGCGACCTGACCAAGCGCTTCCGCGACTGAGGAACGCGTCTGCCTTACGAATTGCTGTCCGACGGCGCGCCTGACCGCCGCGCCACGCTCCGATGTCCGCCAAGAAATCCAAAGTCCCGTCCCCGAAGTCCAAGCCCGAGACGCCCGCCGCGCTCGGCTTCCGTATGCCCGCCGAGTGGGAGCCGCAGGAAGCCGTCTGGCTCTCCTGGCCGCACAACTACGACTCGTGGCCGGGCCAGTTCCGCCCCGTGCCGTATGCCTTCGCGCGCTTCGTCACGCAGATCAGCCGCTTCCAGCACGTCCGCATCAACGCCGCGGCCCGCCTCCACGCCCGCGCGCAGCGCTTCTGCGCCAAGGCCGGCGCCGACATGGCGCGCGTCACGTTCTACGATCACCCGACCAACGACGCCTGGTGCCGCGACCACGGCCCGATCTTCGTGAAGAACGACGCGACCGGCGAGGTCGCGCTCACCGACTGGGCCTACAACGCCTGGGGCGACAAGTATCCGCCCTACGACCTCGACAACCAGATCCCGCCGAGCATCGCCGCCAAGCTCGGCCTGCGCCGCTTCGAGCACGACATGGTCCTCGAGGGCGGCTCGATCGACGTCAACGGCCAGGGCCTGCTCCTCACCAGCGAGCAGTGCCTGCTGAACAAGAACCGCAACCCGCACCTCTCGCGCGCCCAGATCGAGAAGAACCTCAAGGACTACCTCGGCGTGCAGCAGATCCTCTGGGTCGGCGACGGCATCATCGGCGACGACACCGACGGCCACATCGACGACATCACGCGCTTCTACAAGCCCGACGGCTTCATCACCTGCGTCGAGCCGAACGAGCGCGACAAGAACCACAAGATTCTCGCGGAGAACCTCGAGCGCCTGAAATCCTTCCGCACGCCGGAAGGGAAGAAGTTCTCCATTGTCGAGCTGCCGATGCCGAAGCCGTTTGCCTTCCAGCGCCAGCGGGTGCCGGCGAGCTACGCGAATTTCCTCCTCATCAACGGCGCCGTGCTCATGCCCACCTTCCGCCAGAAGGTGCGCGACGCACAGGCGCTCGAGATCGTCGGCAGCTGCTTCCCCGGCCGCGAGGCGATCGGCATCGATTGCTACCACCTGATCTGGGGCCTCGGCACGCTGCACTGCCTCTCCCAGCAACAGCCCGCCGCCGGCTCGCCCGCGGCCTGAGCCGCGGCACCGGGGCGCCTCGCGCCTGTCCCATCGCCTCCATGAAAACCTCGCTCGCCCTCGTCCTCCTCGCGGCGGTCGGTCTCCTCGCCGGTTGCGAATCCCTCGAGTCGCGCGTCCGCGACCGCTTCGCCGACGTCCCGCCGAAGACGCAGACCGTCGACGGCGAGCCGCGCGCGGTTTACTACGCCGTGCAGGCGGCGTTCAAGCGCCTCGACTTCAACCTCACGCGCTCGTCCGTCACCGAGCTGCGGGTCGAGGCGGCCAGCCGCATCAACACCAGCGTGGCCTTCGCCGACTCGCGCCAGTTGATCGCGCAGGTCACGATCGCCTCCGTCGGACCGGCCCAGTCCGAGGTCAGCATGCGCCTCAGCGAGCAGGTCGAGGCCAAGGGCCTGGGCGGGCCGAGCGAGCGGCCGCTGCGCGAGCACGGTTTCTACGAAACGTATTTCACTGTCTTGCAGCAGGTTTTGGCTGAGCAAAAGGCCGCCCCGGCGGGCGCGAAAAACTAGATTTTTCCGCTTGCGGGGCAGGGGGGCTTCCGGGACTTTCGTCCCCTTTCGCGGCGTTCTTCGTCACCGCCGGTGCTGCCGCGGCACTCCCACCGGCGTTTGCTAGAAACAATCAACCCACGGATCCGCAAGGGTCCACCGCTGGAAGGCGCGCGGCGTCGGAGTGCGACGTTCGTCTTCGGCTTACAGTCAAATGAGTTCGTTAATGGAACAGCTGCTCGAGCAATCCTCCTTCGACAAGTTGAAGGAAGGCACCATGGTCCCGGGCACGATCACGGAAATCCGCGCCAACGAAGTTATCGTCGATATCGGCGGCAAAGCCGAAGGCTCGATTCCCGCCAATGAATTCTTCGACCTCGGCGAGCTGCAAGTCGGCTCCGCGATCGAAGTCCTCCTCGAGAAGCTCGAGGACAAGGAGGGCAATCCCGTCCTCTCCTACGAAAAGGCCCAGCAGAAGAAGAACTGGGAAAACATCCTCACGCGCTGCAACGAAGGCTCCATCGTCTCGGGCCGCGTGAAGGGCAAGGTCAAGGGCGGCCTCCTCGTCTCCATCGGCGTGGACTCCTTCCTCCCGGCCTCGCACATCGACATCCAGCCGCCGAAGAACCTCGATCAGTATCTCGGCCAGACCTACGATTTCAAGGTCCTCAAGATCAATCACGAGCGGAAGAACATCGTTCTCTCCCGCCGCGAGCTCATCGAGGAGCAGCGCCAGCAGAAGCGCCGCGATCTCCTCGAGAAACTCCAGCCCGGCCAGGTCCGCAAGGGCGTCGTCAAGAACATCACCGACTTCGGCGCGTTCATCGACCTCGACGGCATGGACGGCCTGCTCCACATCACCGACATGTCGTGGGGCCGCATCGGTCACCCGTCCGAAATGCTCAAGCAGGGCGAGGAGATCGAGGTCATGGTCATCGACATCAACCGCGAGAAGGAGCGCGTCTCCCTCGGCCTCAAGCAGACCAAGAACAACCCGTGGGACAACATCGACCACAAGTTCCCGGTCGGCGCCAAGGTCCGCGGCAAGGTCGTCAACCTCGTCCCCTACGGCGCGTTCATCGAACTCGAGCCGGGCGTCGAGGGCCTCGTCCACATCACCGAGATGTCCTGGACCAAGCGCATCACCAAGCCCTCCGAGCTGCTCAAGGTCGGCCAGGAGCTCGATGCGGTCGTCCTCGGCATCCAGAAGGAAGAGCAGAAGATCTCGCTCGGCCTCCGCCAGCTCGAGCCCAACCCGTGGGACATGGTCCGCCACAACTACCCGGTGGGCGCCCGCGTCCGCGGCAAGGTGCGCAACATGACCACCTACGGCGCCTTCATCGAACTCGAGGAAGGCATCGACGGCATGGTCCACGTCTCCGACATGAGCTGGACCCGCAAGGTCAACCACCCGTCCGAAGTCCTCAAGAAGGGCGACGAAGTCGATGCCATCGTGCTCGACGTCGATCCGAACCAGCAGCGCATCAGCCTCGGCATGAAGCAGCTCATGACGGATCCGTGGACGGACATCGACGCCCACTTCCGCATCGGCGACGTCGTCACCGGCACCGTCTCGAAGATCGCCAACTTCGGCGCCTTCGTGGAGCTGAAGGACGGCATCGACGGCATGGTGCACATCTCGCAGATCAAGGAAGAGCGCGTCGAGAAGGTGAAGGACGAGCTCAAGCCCGGCCAGCAGGTCACCGCGCGCGTCGTCAAGATCGACCGCGAAGGCCGCCGCATCGGCCTCTCGATCAAGGCGGCCAACTACTCGGCCGAGCAGCTCGCCCAGGAGACCGCCTCCTACGAGCAGTTCACCAAGCAGAGCAGCGGCACCGACCTCACGAACCTCGGCGATATCTTCGACGAGGCCGCGAAGAAGGAATAAGCTCCTCGCTTCCCGCGAAACTCTCTCAAGGCGCCCGCCACCAGCGGGCGCCTTTTTTTGCGCCCCGCCCCCGCGCCCCGCCCGACGAAACACGCATCCCGGCAGGGGCCGTGTCCGATGTCGCTGCGCTCGGTAGTCCCCACCGGCCCTCGAACGTGACATCACGCCGCGAGCGAAGGGCGCTTGGGGACAAGCGCCCCTACCGAAGAAACACGGATTTTGGTAGGGGCCGTGTCCGATGTCGCTGCGCTCGGTAGTCCCCAACGGCCCTCGAACGGGCAGGCGCCCACGAAACACACTAAACCCACGAAAAAGAAAGCCTGCACCGCCCGCGAATGAACGCGAACTTCCGCGAATCACGCGCGGCATGTCGGCGATGTCTCGATCGGCGCTCCGGCGCCCTCCCGTTGATCCGGGTAGGGGCGGTTGTCCCAACCGCCCTCGAACGAGGCACCACGCCGCGAGCGAAGGGCGCTTGGGGACAAGCGCCCCTACCGAAGAAACACGCGTCCCAGGTAGGGGCCGTTGTCCCCAACGGCCCTCGAACGGGCAGGCGCCCACGAAACACACTAAACACACGAAAAAAGAGAGCCCGCCCCGCCCGCGAATGAACCCGAATCGCCGCGAAACACGCGAGCGATGGCGCGATATCCCGGACGACGCTCGCGCATGCGTCCATCAATGAGGTAGGAGCCGTGTCCGATGTCGCTGCGCTCGGTAGCCCTCAACGGCCCTCGAACGAGGCACCACGCCGCGAGCGAAGGGCGCTTGGGGACAAGCGCCCCTACCGAAGAAACAAGGATTTTGGTAGGGGCGGTGTCTGATGTCGCTGCGCTCGGTAGCCCTCAACCGCCCTCGAACGTGAGAGGCGCCCACGAAACACACTAAACCCACGAAAAAAGAGAGCCCGCCCCACCCGCGAATGAACGCGAACTTCCGCGAATCACGCGCGGCATGTCGGCGATGTCTCGATCGGCGCTCCGGCGCCCTCCCGTTGATCCGGGTAGGGGCGGTTGTCCCAACCGCCCTCGAACGAGGCACCACGCCGCGAGCGAAGGGCGCTTGGGGACAAGCGCCCCTACCGAAGAAACACGCGTCCCAGGTAGGGGCGGTGTCTGATGTCGCTGCGCTCGGTAGCCCTCAACCGCCCTCGAACGTGACAGGCGCCCACGAACCCCACCAAACACCCGAAAAAGAGAGCCCGCCCCGCCTGCAAACGCGCGCGAATCGCCGCGGCTCACACCCCACGTCCGTCTCCACTCCGGCGGACCGCGGCTCGTTTCGCCTTGGCGCGCTCGCGCCTGCCGCGGCCCTCGTCAGCCGGATTGCGCCGCCTTCAGCCGTTCGAGCTCCGCTTCGACTTCCGCGATCCACTTCCGGACCGTGTCGTTGTCGGCGGTGCGCACGCGGCGCGCAAAATCCGCATTCGCGCGCTCCGCCCAGTCGCGTTGCATCTTCGCCAGGTGCTTCTCCAGCGTCGCCTCGGTCGATTCGATGGCGCGATAGCCGGTGCCGAGCGTCTCCTCTCGCGAACCGATCAACGCCTCCGCCTTCTGGCGCTCCTCGGGCGCCATCGCGTCGATGTCGCGGAACATCTCCCGGTCGAGGGCGAACAGGTTTTCCAGGTTCAGCACATCCCGTCGCCACGCCAGGGCCAGCAGCACGTCATGCCGGTAGACGAGTTCGTTCTGCTGGAAAGCCACGCGGATCCCGGCGGCGCAGGCCAGCAGCGTCCGGGTTTGCTCCGCATCGCGCAAGCGGTCTCCCCAACGCGCCACGAAGTCGGTCAGCTGCCGGCCCAGCTCGTCGTAGTCGTCGAGGGAAGGGCGGCTGTCGCGCGCACTGAGGAGAAACCAGTCGAGCCGTTCCACCAGGCGTTTGACCTCGTTCGCGTAGTCGTCGGGAGCATTCATCGGTTCGCCTCGCCGGCCCGAGCGGACGACGGAAGCATCGCCATTCTGCCGTCGACCGCAAGCGTGCGATCGGCGATGGCGCACCCACCCAGCGCACAAAAGACCGCACCGCCCGCGAATGAACGCGAATCGCCGCGAATCACGCGAGCGATGGCGCGATATCCCGGGCGACGCCCGCGCATGCGCCCATCGATGGGGTAGGGGCCGTGTCCGATGTCGCTGCGCTCGGTAGTCCCCAACGGCCCTCGAACGAGGCCGCGCGCCCGCGCAACGACGGCCGGCGCCGACGCAACCCCGCCGGGTGATGCGGCAACAACCTCCGCGGCCGGAACAATCGACCCAGCGACCGAAGCCACCGCCTCGTTCCTCGCCGCAACCAACCCGGCTCTCCAATCAACAAACCCGTCCCGCCAAGCAACCGCATTGGCTCCTCCAACAACAACGTCGTCCGACCAAACAACAGACTCGTCTGCCAAAACAATGGCCTCGTCCGGCGAAACAATGGAGTCGGCGGGCGAAACAATTGAGTTGGCGGCTCAAACAATGAGGTCGGCGGCTCAAGCAATCGGGTCGTCCGTGTAAACAATCGCCTCGGCGTGTAAAACAATCGCCTTGGCGTGGGAAACAATGACGCACGGCGGTCAAACAATCGCCTCAGCGCCTCAAGCAATGAGGTCGGCGCCTCAAACAATCGCGTCGGCGTGTAAAACAATGAGCTCGGCGAGTGAAGCAATGACCCTCTCGCGGGAAGCAATGACCCAGTGCGGTCGAGCAATTGCGCAAGTGCCTGATTCCGGAGCCGCGCGAGGAGGATCGGACGCCCGCTGTCACGCCGATAAAACCATCCGTTTGGATGAATCGCCGGGGTTGTGCGCCGCCGGAGCGAGGGGAGGATCGGCGCACGCTCACCTCGTCCGATCCTTTCGCTGCGCTGGCGGGCCTCCGGCGCGTCGATGCCCAGAAAACCCCGAACCCGAAAGAAACATGAACATCAAGCTGTCGAATCAGCTCAACATGGTGGGGGCCTGCCTCACCATTGCCCAGAATGCGGAAAACAAGGCGGTGTGGGACGGACATGGTCCGGCGGACTTCGCCCTCGATCTGGCCCGGCTCGACACCGACTACCAGGCGGCGCTCGCCAAGGCCGCGCAACTCGACGGCGCGCAGGGCGGCTCGGCCGACGCCAAGGCGGTGGCCGAGACCGCGCTGGAGGAGGCGGCCCACGTGCTCGCCCGCGCGCTCACGGTGCACTTCCAGAAAACCAGCGCGTGGCAGCGGCTGCGGCAGGTGGACCTGAGCCGCACGGACATCGGCCGCCTGCGCAACCAGGAGTTGCTCGCCCGCGCCACGGAGATCCGCGACGCGGGAGTGGCGGCGAAGGACGAGCCCGGCGCCGCCGGGCGCGGCGTCACGCCCGAGCGTCTCACCGCGCTCACGGCCGCCATCGACGCCTTCGCCGCGGTGATGAGCGTGCCGCGCAGCCAGATCGTCAACCGGAGCACGCTGGCGAAGGAGCTGGAGACCGACATCGCGGGGCTGCTCGTCGCCATCGGCCAGCTCGACGACCTGGCGCTGCAGTTCGGCGGCACCCCGGCCGGCGACCGTTTCGTGGAAACCTGGCGCCGCGCGCGGATGATCATCGACCGCGGCGGCACCAACGGCAACGGCGACGCGCCCAAGCCCGCCGCCACCCCGCCCGCGCCGCCGGCCACCTGACCGCCCCGCTCCAATCCCGCCACACCCCTCCGGTCGAACACGTCACGACCGTGCATGGCATGAACCCGAGCCCGCCGCGCCAACGCGCGGCGGGCTTTGGGCTGTCACTCGAGAACAGCCGCAACAGGCGTTCAGTCTGTGGTCAACGTCGGGTCGTTGGACTCGGGCGTGACTATTTCAGGTCGCCATTCTTTATGCGTTATCGTCAGCGCGAGCGTGACGTCGAACGGGTTCTTTTTGCTGCCACTATCGCCGTAGGCCCCTTGGATGAATTGAGCGAACGCAGCGGTGCACCCGCGGTCTTTGGCGCGACTCATCTCCGCAGCGTTGGCATAGGTGAGTTTGAAGGTCGGGAATCCGTAGCTGCTGCCGGTCTCGTATTCCGGGGGTTCGAGCCCGGCTGCGCCGTGGATTCGGTGGAGCTCCTGTCCTTCCTTCCGCTTGCGGACCGAGGCCATGACGCTCGCCACACTAATCCACACTACGACTAAGGTGACGACTCCGGCCGTATATTTCCAAGGAATGGAAAGCGCCATGTGCATCAACCCGCTGCCGCCGATAAGCAGGGCGGCGCAACCGACGGCGGACAACCGGGACTCAACAGATGGCTTCATCGGCGGCGGAACCAAGCACCCAGCTAGGCGACGTCATCGCGATAGAGGTATTGCTGAAAATCGGCGAACAGCTGGCCGATCTGCTCGGGTTGACCGAGTTCAGCCATGGCGTCTGCGATCGAGTTCTTGTATTTCAACCGCAGCAGCGGGCGCAGCTTCTCCGGACTCAACTCGTCCACGCCCAGCTGCACGTATTGGCGGAGCACGAACTCCAGAAAGATCCGCTGCCGGCTGTTGAAGTGCGTGCTGAGTTCGACCTTCGCACCTTCGGCGCGTTGCTCACGGCTGACCGGTTTCAGCTGGAAAGCGAGCAAAGCGAGCACGTCGAACAGGTCGCTTTGCTCGAGATCGATCGCGCGCTGCACTTCCGCCAGTGTGTCGCGGCCGTAGCCTTTTTCCGCCAATCCGTGCAGCAACTGCTGGCGGGTGGTCGGATCGCCCCACAGCCGTCGCAGCTCGGCCTCGTCGCGGAAAAAGTCCGGCAGGCTGCCATAGAGGCGGCGGAGGAATTCCTCGGCGGAGATCGGCTTGCCGTCGGGACTCCAGAACGTCGTCTGCATCATGTGCTGGATCGTCAGCTCCTTGCCAGGAGCGAGCTTGATGCGGATTTTCGTCGGTGGCGGCGGAGGTGGCGGCGGTTGCGGTCCGGAGCCAGTGCCTCCGCGGCCACCACCGCCTTTCGGCTCCGGCTCCACCGGCTCGCCATCCCACTCGGGGTCGTTGAAGTGCTCGTGCGCCTTCACGAAGTCGTGAATCGTGAAGGTGTCCTTGCCGTCGAAAAGCCGCGTGCCGCGACCGACGATCTGTTTGAACTCGATCATCGAGCGGATTGGCCGCAGCAGCACGATGTGCCGCACGTTCCGCGCGTCGACACCGGTCGAGAGCTTGTGCGAAGTCGTGAGCACGAGCGGGCTGGTCTTCTCGTTGTCCTGGAAATCGCGCAGGAATTGCTCGCCGAGCTCACCGTCGTCGGCGCTGACGCGGTGACAGTAGTTCGGATCGCTGCTCCGCTTGAGCTGGTTGATGCAGTCGCGGATCGCGAGCGCGTGCGCCTGGTTCGCGCAGAAGACTAGGACCTTCTCGTGCGGCGCAACCTGCGCCAGGAACAGTTCGACGCGATGCCGCTCGCGCTCGTCGATAACGATTACGCGGTTGAAATCCTCCTCGACGTAGCGCTTGCCCATCTCCGGCTGGCCTTCGAGCACGGTGTCGTCGGGCGCGTAGGTGTAGGCGTCGAGCGTCGTCGTGTATTGCTTCACCTTGAACGGCGTGAGAAAGCCGTCGTTGATGCCCTGCTTGAGCGAGTAGATGTAGACCGGCTCGCCGAAGTAGCGGTAGGTGTCGATGTTCTGGTCGCGCTTCGGCGTGGCGGTGAGGCCGAGCTGCACCGCGGGCGAGAAATACTCCAGGATGTCGCGCCACGTGCTCTCGTCGTTCGCGCCGCCGCGGTGGCATTCGTCGATGACGATGAAATCGAAGAAATCCCGAGGGTAATCGCCAAAATAGGGCGACGGCGTGCCGTCCTCTTTTGCCGGCCCGGACAAAAAGGTCTGGAAGATTGTGAAGAACAGGCTGCCGTTCTTCGGCGGCTTGCCGGTCTTGCGCACTTCGTCCGGCCGGATGCGCACGCAGGAGCCGGGACTGCTATCCTCGAACGCGGAGAAGGCGTTGTAGGCCTGGTTCGCGAGGATATTGCGATCGGCAAGGAACAGGATGCGCGGCAGTCGCCCCGGTTCGCGCGAGAGATTCCAGCGGGCGTGGAAGAGCTTCCACGCGATCTGGAACGCGATGAAGGTCTTGCCCGTGCCCGTCGCGAGCGTGAGCAGCACGCGCGACTTGCCGCTGGCGATGGCTTCGAGCACGCGCTCGACCGCGGTCTCCTGATAATAGCGGCTCGGGTGCGAGCCGCCCTTGTCCTCGAACGCCACGGCGGCAAAGCGGTCGCGCCACGCGTTGGGCTGCGCGAAGGTCGCCTGCCACAACTCGTCCGGCGTCGGGTAGCGCGGCACGCCGGGCGTCTCCTTGCCCGTGCGCATGTCGATGCCGTAGATGCCGCGGCCGTTGGTCGAGTAAGTGAAGCGCACCGCCAGCATGCCGGCGTAGTTCTTCGCCTGCGCCACGCCCTCGCTGACTTCCTCGCCCCACGCTTTCGCCTCGATGACGGCGAGCTTCGTATTCCGATATTCGAGCACGTAGTCGGCTGTGAGCGGCTTGCCACGCCGGCCGTGACCTTCGAGCCGGCCGAGCGTGATCGGATACTCGCGCCGCACACGGGAACCTTCGACGACACCCCAGCCGGCAGCCTTCAAGGCCGGATCGATGTGCTCGGCGCGGGTCTCGGCTTCGTTCATGCCGCCGCGACCGCGGTGACCCTCTCCAACGCGAGTGCGATCAATTGATCGTCGAAGACCTTCAGCTTGCGCCGGGCGGCTTCCTCGCCGGCAGGCCACTTCGCCAGCGCGCGCCGAATCCCGGCGACGCTTGGCTCCGCGCGTTCGTGTTCAATCAGCCAATCCACCGTCGCGAGCACTTCCATACCGAGCGGCGACTGAAACCCATCGATCAACGCATCCGTGGCCTCGAGTGCCGGCAGGTAATCGCGCGCTTCGGCACTCCGGAGATAAAAATCCAGTTTCTCGCGCTTGGTTTCCTCGAACCAGATCGTGTCGAACGGCGAGGCGTCGGCGATGCGCTTGTCGCAATGCAGGTAGCTGCCGTCGAGGCCGTCGAGCAGATGGCTCAGCCGGTGCGCGTAGGGACCGTAGCGGTTGGCTTCGAAACGCAGATCGAGCACATCCCGCAGGCCGAGCCGGCGGATCGAGCGTTCGAGGCACCACGCGAGCTTCTGCGTCTCGATCAGCGTGCACTCGATGCCGAGCACCCAGTAGCGACGCACGAGTTCGGCGATCAGCGCGCGCGCCGGCGTAAGCTTTTCGACGCCGTTTTTCTTGGCGACGTTCTGATACTTTGCGGTCGGCTCGTAGACGACCACTTCCACGCCCGCGAGATCGCCCAACGCCTTTTCGATGCGCGGTCGCACGTCGGCCCAATCCAGACCGCCGTTGCCGCAGCCGAGCGGCGGCAACGCGATCGAGCGGATGCCCTTCGCCTGGATGACGGCTTTCAAATCCGCCAAGCCGGCGTCGATCCATTCGATCTTCGTGGGATGGCGCCAGTGTTGCTTCGTAGGGAAGTTGATAATCCAGCGGGGGCCTTCGAGTTCGACGCCGGCCTGCACGAACATCCGCCCGACTTTCACTTCGCCCGCTTGGCACGCCGCTTCGTAGGCGTCGAAATTCTCCGGGAAACGATCCTTGAACATCAGTGCGATGCCCTTGCCCATGATACCGACCGTGTTGACGGTGTTGACCACCGCCTCCACGGGAGCGTCGAGCAGATTGCCTTGGGTAAAGCGCATCATTGGAAATACCAGTCGGGAACAGCTTTCACGTTAAGTTTCAAGCCCCGCGCGGCAACCTCCGACTCGAGTCGGGCGCGCACAGCGTCGTTGTGGCAACCCATGCCGAACAACGCCTCCAGTGGCACGCGCTGGTGCACGAGGGCTTCGGCCTGATATCGCAGCTGCTTGCCGGGATCGGCATCGTCGGTCTTGAAGTTGCGGCTCTGCAGGAGCGGCCAATCGATTTCGTTGAGGTGCGTCAGATCGTCGAAGAACCGGGTGGCGGCAGCGTAAGCGTGCTGGTTGGTGAAGACGAACGGGATTCCAAGTTCTCGCAGGCGGTGGGCGGAGGAAACGAAGATCACGATGTCCTGATTGTCGCGCCGGGTGATGCCGCCGTAACCCGTGTGGATGTGATACATCATGATCGAATACGGCGTGAAGTAGAACGGCACGTAGTCGGCCAGCGTGCCACCGGGCGGAATGGGCACGGCCTTGGCCGCGCGCTTGGCGATCAGCTCCCGGTTGCCAATGGGCACGTAGCGCGGGTCTTGGTGCGGCGAGTTCTTGCAGTGCAGGCCGTGCTCCAGAATCCAAGGCACGCAATCCACATGTGCGATGCGGAAGAGGAAGGCCTTTTCTGGGACGAGGCTCGACACGGCGAACTAAAGATGGCCGGAAAAGGCCGCGTGCAGAAGCGATTTCTTCAGCTCCGCCAGCGCCGCGAGCTTGCGCTCGTAGAGTTGCGTCAGGCGCTGGGTTTCGGCGGAGAGGGCGTCGAGATGGGCGACGATCGCTTGCTGCTCGGCGTGTTGGGGACAAGTGATCCGCACTTCTTTTAACAGGCGGTAGTGCCGCGCGTAGCCAAGCGACTTCAGGGGAATGCTCCGCAGTTGGTAGAAAAAGAATTTTGGGAGAAGCAGCGGCTTCGGTTGGAGAATTTTCACGCCGTCCGCACCGAGGACGAAATCGAAGTCGATGTATTTCAGAACCTGAGTGTGGTCACCGAAAATCACGACCGGGGCTGTCACCCGGAAGACATCGGCGGGGTTGTTCCAATAGCCGTTAGTGAACTCGGCTTCCTGCGAAACAATTGGAAACCTGCCTTCGGCCAAGAAGTCCTTCCGTTGAACCTTCGTGGTGTGTTTTACGTCTTCAATGCAGTCCTCGAAGGACTCCTCCATCCATCCTTTGCCGCGGTGGGTGAAGACGGAGTGGAGGTGGCTTTCGAAGAGGGCGCGGGCGTTTTGGAGGTTCTTTTCGGCGTTGGCTTGCGCCGTCGCCAGCCCGGCAAACGCCTCGTCCAACACCGCCACGATCCGCTGCTGCTCTTCTAAGGGCGGGAACGAAATTTCGACACGCTTCACCAACCCGATGTTGAGATTACGGACTGTGCTGCCCGCAGCTAAGCGGTCGAATTGTCGGAAGAGTTCATCGGAACTCAGAAGGTAATACAGAAAGTCCTGCTCGAGCTGTTTCTCTTTCTGCCGAAGGACAAGCCAGCCGTCATGAATGCACCCGCTCGTTCTCATGATGTAGGGGCGCCCAAAGCTCATGGAATTCGACAGCAGAAAGTCCCCTTCATAAACCATGCGGGAGCGCTTTACGCCGTCGGGCGTTATCTTTTCCGCCGTTTGATAGATGTATTTCTCGCTGGCAGTGGCGTCCCCAATTTTCACCCAGTTGATCCCGTCCGGCGCGGAGGTTAGGTAATTTTCAATTGGGCGCGGCGACCCACCTCGCGCGATTTCGCAAACCTCCTCCAGTCGCTTCGTCTGCCATCCCTTCTTCATTTCAGCAGCGTCCCGATCTTCTTCAGCACGGCGGCGCTCTCGGCGTCGAGCGTGGCGATCTCCTGCATGATCTCCGCCGGGCTGCGGCGCGCGACGGTTGCCACGCCGGCCGGATTCTTCGGCGAGAGGTCGAGCGTCTCGGCGTCGAGCGCGGCGACGTCCACGCTCCAGCTCTGCGGCGAATCGGCGGAGGTCTTCTGCAGTGTGACGAACTCGGCGAGGTCGTCGTCGTTGAGCGGGTTGGTTTTCCCGAGGTTGCGGCCGGGGTCGAGCTGGTAGAACCACACGCGACGCGTGGGGCGGCCCTTGTCGAAGAAGAGCACGACGGTCTTCACGCCCGCGCCCTGGAACGTGCCGCCGGGGCAATCGAGCACGGTGTGGAGGTTGCAGGTCTCGAGCAGGTGGCGGCGGAGGCTGACGGTGGCGTTGTCCGTGTTGGAGAGGAAGGTGTTCTTGATGACGATGCCCGCGCGGCCGCCGGCGCGGAGGATCTTGATGAAATGCTGGAGGAAGAGGGACGCGGTCTCGCTGGTGCGGATGGGGAAGTTTTCCTGCACCTCGGGGCGCTCTTTGCCGCCGAAGGGCGGATTGGCGAGCACGACGTCGAAGCGGTCCTTCTCCTGGATGTCGGCGAGGTTCTCGGCGAGCGTGTTCGCGTGGACGATGTTGGGCGCCTCGATGCCGTGAAGGATCAGGTTCATGATCGCGATCACGTAGGCGAGGGACTTCTTTTCCTTGCCGTAGAACGTGCGCGTCTGGAGCGCGTCGAGTTCGCGCGTGGTGAGGTCGCCGCGGTGGAGATAATCGAAGGCCTCGCAGAGGAAGCCGGCGGAGCCGCAGGCGCCGTCGTAGATTTTTTCGCCGATCTTCGGGTGGACGACCTTGATCATCGCGCGGATGAGCGGGCGCGGGGTGTAATACTCGCCGCCGTTGCGGCCGGCGTTGCCCATGCGCTTGATCTTCTCCTCGTAGAGCTGCGAGAGCTCGTGCTTCTCGGTCTGCGAGCGAAAGCGGAGGCCGTCAACGTGCTCGATGATCTCGCGGAGGTTGTAGCCGCTTTTGATCTTGTTGGTCAGCTCGCCGAAGATTTCGCCGATCTTATATTCGAGCGTGTTGGGGCCGGAGGCCTTGGCTTTGAACTTCTGGAGATAGGGAAAGAGCTTGCCGTCGACGAATTCGACGAGGTCCTTGCCGACGAGCGCAGCGTGGTGGTCGGGCGCGCCGTCCTTGTTTTTCGGTGCGGCCCAGCTTTCCCAGCGAAACGGTTTGTCGAGGAGGTAGGTGTAGCGTTTGCCGTCGAGGCGGTGTTCGTCGGCCCGATCCTGTTCGAGGGCGTCGAGGTATTTGAGGAAGAGGAGCCAGGACGTCTGCTCGGTGTAATCGAGTTCGGTGGTGCAGCCGTCCTCGCGGCGGAGGACGTTGTCGATGGCGTCGAAGGCTTGGTCGAACATGGGATAGGACGCAGCGGAATCCGGGCGGAGAGCGCCTTGAAAGGCGAAGTCCGCTGCCGTGGCATCGCCGGGGCTGTGAAATACGTTGTCGCGAGCGAGCCATGGAGCGGCAAGGGGAATGTTGCGGAAGGCCGACGACGGAAGGCGGGCGACGGCAAAAGACAAAGTGCAACCGGACGGCCCGGAGTCGGGCCGGCGATTGGACCGCGCGCGCGGCGCGGGCAACGCGAAAGTGGCGCGGTGAGAAAGCGCGCGAGCGAGCGGAGGGCGCGCTACTGACCCGACGAGGCAGGAGGCGGGGCGGCGGGGGTGGGCGGGCTGTCCTTGCCGAGGAGGTAGCCGGCGATTGCACCGAAGAGGCCGACGATGGGGGTGAGCTGCTCGTTACTGTAGCCGACGAAGAGCAGGAGCGCGGAGAGGCCGATGATCGTCACGATGCCGATCACGCGGAGGACCGTCAGGCCGGTGGCGGAGGTGCGCCAGAGCAGCACGGCGCAGACGAGCACGGCGAAGGCCATGAAGCCGAAGGTCCACGCGGTGAGGAAACGGAGCATCTCGGCCGTCCACACGGCTTGCACGTGCGCGCTGGCGAGGGTCGGGGCGGGAACCTGGGCGGCGGCCTGGGCGTAGGTGGTGGCGGCGTCGAGTTGGGCGTCGGTGGGCATGGCTCAGCGGGAATGGGGGTGACGGAGGCGGTGGCGGGGTGCTGCTCGAGGCGGGCGACTTGTTCCCGGAGGAGGGCGACATGCTGTTCGAGGGCGTCGATGCGGGCGCGCAGGCCCTTCATGTATTCGGCGTGCATGGCGAGCGCGGCGCGGAGTGGCTCGAGGTCGACGGCTTTCGCCGCGGAGCCGCCGGCGCCGGGCAGCTGGAATTCCTTTTGTCCGCCGTTGGCGCCCTCGGCGGGGACCTGGTCGGTCCAGCCCTTGCGGGGAGCTTGAGCTCCTTGGCGGCTTCGGTGACGTCGAGTTTGGCGCCCGTGGTGGGGCGTTGCTGGGCAAGGACGAGGATGGCGCCGAGCGCCACGAGCGGAGCGAGGAGGAGGAAGCGAGTCTTCATGGGGAACGGGGAGGACTTGGACGGGGAGCGGGGAACGAAAGCGGACGCCCGGGAGCCGGGCGCCGCGGACGGGGCGGGAAAATGCGGGCACGCCGCAGCGCGGGCGGGCGTCGCAGGGAGCGGAGCGAGCGGGGAGGGGGCGCGGGGAATCAGCCGCCGAAAACGTCGGCGCGCGTCTGGCCCGTGACGCGCGGAGGGTGGGCCCGCGGCGCGGAGGCGACAAGTCTCATTGCGGAAGACGGATGGCGGAGGACGGATTGCGGAAGACGGAGGACGGAAAACGGAGGACGGAAGGCTGAAAGCGGAGGACGGAGGGGCGGGCGGGTGAGCAAGGGGTGCGAAGAAAATGCCAAGAAAAGCTAAAGTGCGGGGCGGGGCGGACGATAAAGGCTGCAACGCTGGGTGCACCGTGTCGGTGCGACCACTTCGGCCGGGCTGAATGCACAGCAAGACTGAGGACGGCGGGAACACTCCCTCCTTTCTCGTCTATGCACTCAAACTCCTGGACCATTGCCCGCCGCATCCTTGTCGGTGGCAGTCTCATTCTCGCCCTCCTGCTCACCGTGGCAGCCGTGGGTTTCTTCTCGCTCCGCTCCGTGGCGCAACACGCGGAGGACCGCTTGGTGAACGACTCCGTGCCGGGCATCGTCTACAGCGCCGAGATGTTCGCCCAGTCGCAACGCGCGCAGGTCCGCACCCTCCTGCTGGCCGACGCGCGCAGCGTGCAGGAGCGGCAGGATCACCTCAGCCACATCGCCGAGAACCTGAAGGCGTTCGAGGCGGCCGCGAAGGGCTACGAGGCCGCGATTTCGACGGCGGAGGACCGGAAGAATTTTGCCGACCTGATGGCGATGCGGGCCCGTGACACCGAGGCGCGCAAGACCTACGTCGCCCTGATCGAGGCGAACAAGAAGGCCGAGGCCGTCGCGTTCCTGCACGACCAGTTCATCCCCGAGTTCATGGCTTACCGCGACGAAATGGCCAAGATGCTCAAGTGGAACCAGGATGTCGCCGTGCAGGTGAGCCAGGAGATCGACGACGATGCGCGGCACGCCGCGAACTGGGCGGGCGGCATCGCGCTGGCGGCGATCGTGATCGCGAGCCTCTCCGGCTGGCTCATGATCCGCGGGATCAACCGCGCGCTGCGCGAACTCGCCCGCACGCTGGACGACGCCTCGGCGCAGGTCGCGTCCGCGGCCGGCCAGGTTTCCGCCAGCTCCCAGTCGCTGGCCGAGGGCTCGAGCGAACAGGCCGCCTCGCTGGAGGAGACATCCGCCTCGCTCGAGGAGATGGCGTCGATGACCAAGCGCAACGCCGAGGGCGCGGGCGAGGCGAAGCAGACCGCGGGCGATGCGCGCCAGTCGGCCGACCGCGGCGCCGAGCGCATGCAGGCGATGCAGACCGCGATGCAGGCGATCAAGCAGGCCTCGGAAGAAATCACCAAGATCCTGAAGACGATCGACGAGATCGCCTTCCAGACGAACATCCTCGCGCTCAACGCCGCGGTCGAGGCCGCGCGGGCCGGCGAGGCCGGCGCCGGCTTCGCCGTCGTCGCCGAGGAAGTCCGCAACCTCGCCCAGCGCTCCGCCCAGGCGGCGAAGGAGACGGCGGCGAAGATCGAGGATTCCGTGAACAAGAGCGCGCAGGGCGTGCAGATCAGCGCGGAGGTCGCACGCAGCTTCGAGGAGATCCAGACCAAGATCCGCCGGCTCGACGACCTGGTGGCGGAGATCGCCACCGCCTCGAACGAGCAGAGCTCGGGCATCAACCAGGTGACGACCGCGGTGTCGCAGATGGACAAGGTCACGCAGGGCAACGCCAGCGGCGCCGAGGAGACTGCGGCGGCCGCGGAGGAATTGAACGCTCAGGCCGCGGTCCTGAAGGACAGCGTTGGCGCGCTCCAGAAGCTCGTCGGCAACGCGGCGCACGGCGACCCGGCGGTCGCTTCCGCGCATCCGATGCGTCGGTCGCAGCCCGCAGCCGCGCCCTTGCCGGCGTCGCGTCGCCCGATGCGCCCCGCCGTGGCCACGGCCAAGACGCCGGAGCCGGACATGCATTTTGTCTGAGGAGACATGACATAGACCCAGGGAACGACGCCAGGCGGCCGAGCCGCCTGGCGTTTTCCGTTGGGGAGAGGGACCGACGGCGGAGGACGGAGAGCCGAGGACCGAGAGCGGAGGACGGGGCAGGGGCCGTGTCTGATGTCGCTGCGCTCGGTAGTCCTCAACCGCCCTCGAACGAGGCAGGCGCCCACGAAACACACTAAACACACGAAAAAGAGCGCCCCTACCGACGGCGGGCTGGGCGAAGTCAGCGGCCGAAGCGGCCGCCGGGGCGGCGTTCGTCGTCGTCGTGGTCGTCGGAGCCCTCGCCAAACTCGAAACCGACGGAAAGGCGCACGCCGTGCACGGCGTGTCCGTGCTCCGTGCCCCAGAGGCCGACGAGATCGAGGTGCAGGCGGTCCGAGGGACGGTATTGCAGGCAGGGTCCCAGGCCGGAGCGGCGGGCGAGCGAGGGCGCGTCGCCGGCCTCGTAGGCGCGTCTCCACTCGGCCTGGACGCCGACGTTGAGCGTCTCGTTGGTGACGCTGTAGGTGAGCGCGCCAGCGGCGAGGAATTCGCGGTGGCGGGCACTCCCGTTCTGGCGTTCGTAGGTGGCGTTGGCGCCCCAGTGCCAGCGCGGCGCGAGCTCGTCGCCGAGGGCGAGCTCGTAGAGCGCGGCGTCGGCGGCGCCGGAGTTCGCGCGCCAGCCCAGGCCGAGGGCGGGGTTGAGCGGGCACTGGCCCCAGTCGGCCAGCGCGTAGCGAAGCGCGGCACGGAGGCCGACCTCGTGCCAGTCGTGGCGGTGGGAAGAGTCGTCGCGGAAATCGGCGTAGTCGTTCTCGAGCGCGGCCTGGAAGCGGTGGCCGAGGCCGAGTTCGATCTCCTGCGTCCACTCGCGCTGGTGCGCGCCCGTGGGGGACAGGGCGTCGGCGTAGCCGAATTCGAGTTCGGCCTGGTGCTCGGGCTGGACGTAGACGCTGACGCCGGGGAAGGGGCGGCGAGCGGACCATTCCGGCTGGCCGTAGCTGCCGACGATCTTGTTTTCGCCGGGCACGGGCCGGCCGACGACATTCAGGGCGGGGAGCTCGGTCGGCGCCGGAGTCTGGGCCGCGGCGGCGCTGGCAAGACCGGCGGCGAGGAGAACGCGAAACAGCATCGCGCGAGCATCCCTGCTGGGAGCGCAAGCGCAAGCGCGCGGAGGACGGAAGACCGAGGGCGGAGGACGGGGTAGGGGCGGTGTGCGCTGTCGCTGCGCTCGGTAGCGCTCAACGGCCCTGGAACGTGACATCACGCCGCGAGGGAAGGGCGCTTGGGGACAAGCGCCCCTACCGAAAACGCTGCCACCGACGAGCGCCCCTATCCGGGCGCCTCGGGCTCACATGATCAGGTCGGGCGGGACGTTCGCGAGGGCGTCTTCCATCGTGGTGAGGCCCATCTTCACCTTGAGCATGGAGTCCTGGTGGAGCGTCTTCATGCCGTTCTTCATCGCGACGCGTTTCAGCTCGGCGACCTCGGCCTCCTTGTTGATCGCCTCGGTGAGCTCCTCGGAATTGGTCATGAGCTCGTGGATGCCGACGCGGCCCTTGTAGCCGGTGCCGCCGCAGATGTGGCAGCCGCCGGGGTTGGCCTTGAAGATCTCGGGCGGCTCGCCCTCGAGCTGGAGCGCCTTCTTGAGGATCTCCCACTCGCGGCCCTCGGGCTTGTATTTCACCTTGCAGTTCTTGCAGACGCGGCGGAGGAGGCGCTGGGCGCAGACGCAGACGAGGGAGGCGGAGATGTTGAACACCTCGACGCCCATCTCGCCCAGGCGCGCGACGGTGGAGGGCGCGTCGTTGGTGTGGAGCGTCGAGACGAGCAAGTGGCCGGTGAGCGCGGCCTCGACCGCGATGCCGGCGGTCTCCTCGTCGCGGATTTCGCCGACGAGGATGACGTCGGGGTCCATGCGGAGGTAGCAGCGCAGCGCGCGGGCGAAGGTGAGGCCGATCTGCCGGTTCATCTGCATCTGGTTGATGCCGGCGAGCGTGTATTCGATCGGGTCCTCCGCGGTCTGGATGTTGATGTCGGGCGTGTTGATCTCGCCGAGCGCGGAGTAGAGCGTCATCGACTTGCCCGAGCCGGTCGGGCCGCAGTGCAGGATCATGCCGTAGGGCTGGCGGATGCACTCGCGGTATTTGGCCAGGTTCTCCTCGGAGAAGCCGAGGGCGGGGAGCGGCAGGGTCGACTTCTGCTTGTCGAGGATGCGCATGACCACCTTCTCGCCGTGGTTCATCGGGCCGGTGGCGACGCGGAGGTCGATGTCGATGTTCTTCTTCGTGTATTTCTTGAAGACGATGCGTCCGTCCTGCGGCAACCGGCGCTCGGAGATGTCGAGGTTGCACATGATCTTGAGGCGGGCGACCATGGCGCCGACGACCTGCTTGGGCAGGCGGAGCTTCTCGATGCACATGCCGTCGATGCGGTAGCGGACCATGAGCTCCTTCTCCTGCGGCTCGATGTGGATGTCCGACGCGCCGGCGATGTAGGCGTCCTCGATGATGCGGTTGACGAGCTGGATGATCGGGGCGGAGTCCTCCTTGTCGAGTTCCTCGGCCTTCACCTCGCCGTCGCCGCCGGCGTAGGCGGTGCCGATGATGTCGGCGACCTCGGAGATATCGACGTCGTCGTGCTCGACCTTGGGGCCGGCGGCGGCCTTGGAGTCCTTGAAGTATTTCTTGAGCAGCTCCTCGAGGAAGGTGGCGGGGATGACGCGGACGTCCTCGATGTGCAGCTCGCAGGCGGTCTGGAAGGACTCGCGCTTCGCGTAGTCGAGCGGGTTGGTCATCAGCACGCTGACGCCGTTGGGGCCGACCTTCTTGACCGGGAAGACCTGTTCGCGGCGGATGACGGCGTCGCCGATGACCTCGACGAGCTTCTCGTCGATCTCGCCATCCTCGACCTTGGTGACGAGCGGGAGGTCGGTGAAGCGGGCGATGAACTTGGCGGTGTCCTCGGCGCCGAGCTGGAACTTCGGGTCCAGCATGCGCTGGATGAGGGTGGAGGAATATTCCGCGACCTCCTGGAGGACGGCGAGGTCCTTCTGGGTGAACTGGCCGTTAGTGCCGGCGGCGGGCTCCTTGTTGAGGACCTGGATGGCGCCGATGACGATGTTGGTCTTCAGCGGCACGGTGAGCATCGAGTGGACCTCGAAGCCCGTGTTCATGTTCTTGAGCGAGGCGGCCTCGGGGCCCTTGTTGCTGAAGAAGAGCGGTTCGCCGGTCTGGATGACCTTGCCGACGTTGCCGGTGCCGGCGGGGAGCCGGAGCGCGAGGAGCTTCTTCGCGGTGTCCTTGAACTGGTTTTCCTTGTCCCGGTCCTGGCCCCAGAGCGAGGGCGAGTAATAGACCTGCTTGAAGGCGATCTCGCCGCCCTCGACGAGGTAGAGGGTCATCGACTGCGCCTGGAGGGCCTCCACGACCTTGCTCGCGGTCAGCTCGATGACGGAGTTGACGTCCTCGCGGCTGGGGGCGGGCTTCGAGATGACTTTGATGAGCAGCGAGCGCCGAAGCGTGCCGGTGAGGTTGCTGGGATTGGCCATGTCAGGTCAGGTGACGCCGGCGCCGCGCGGGGAAATGAGCGGCGGCGCTAAATCGCTCTTGCGTGTAGGTCAAAAAAAACGCGTCGTCGAGGGCGAACTACCCATGCTCGCCTGGCTGAACGACGTATGGTCGAGACTCGCGGCGCCGAGCGGAGAGACTCCGGCGGCGGCCGAGGCCGGCGCGCGCGGCGAGGCGGCGGCGGCGGATTTCCTGGCGCAGCGCCACGGCTTCGCGATCGTGGCGCGCAACTGGCGCAGCCCGCGCGACCGGCGCGACGAGATCGACCTGGTGGCGCGCGACGGCGACGTGCTGGTGTTCGTCGAGGTGAAGGCGCGGAGCGTCGACGCGCTCGTGCCCGGCTACCACGCGGTCGACGACCGCAAGAAGCGCGCGCTGCGCCGCGCGGTGCACGCCTACCTCGGCGCGCTCGCGTCGCCGCCGCGGACCTTCCGCTTCGACGTGGTGGAGGTCGGTCTCAGCGATCGCCTGCCGCCGCAGTGCATGCATTTTGAAAACGTGCCGCTCTTCCCCAAGGGCTACCACGTCGCGCGGCAGAGCGGCTCGATCGAGCAGGTGCGCGACAACGCGCGGCATTGAGACGCAGGACAGAAGACCGAGGGCAGAGGGCAAAAGACGGAGGTCGGTGCGCAGGGCGGCGGAGAGGGTGCGGCCGTGTCGGATGTCGCTACGCTCGGTCGTCCTCGACGGCCCTCGGGATTGTGGCCGCGACGCGGGAGGGAAGGGCGCTTGGGGGCAAGCGCCCCTACCGAGGGCCGGTGCGTGAGGCGGAGGCGGGGCCATCAGCCCGGCGAGGCGCACGCAGCGATGCCGAGACCGCGCGGGGCTGATGGCCCCGCCTCCAATCGGATTCGTCTGCGTCGAATGCGGTTTATCGTCCGCGAAAATTTTCGTTCTCCGTCCTCCGCTCCTCCGAACCGGCACGCGTCACTGGGCCGTGTCATCGCGGGAATAATTCCTTGGCGTATTTTCCCCACCGGCGCATGGTGCGCGCCATGCCCGACCACGAACGGCACCCGTTCCTCCACGGCCTCAGCAAGCACCGCGGCGCCCCGCCGACGGTCGTCGTCATCTTCGGCGCCTCCGGCGACTTGACGGCGCGCAAACTCACGCCCGCGATCTACAACCTCGCGCTCGACGGCCTGCTGCCGGCGGACTTCTTCCTCATCGGCTACGGCCGCAAGCCGATGCCCGACGCGGAATTCCAGCAGCTGTCGGTCGACGCGATCAAAGAATTCTCCCGCCGCGAGCTGCGCGACGACGTCTGGGCGCGCCTCGCCCCGCGCACGCTCTACGTCAGCGGCGGCTACGACGAGCCCGCGGCGTTCACCCGCCTGGCGCAGAAGATCGCCGAGCTGGAGAAGCAGATCGGGCAGGACCTGCAGGCGCTGTTCTACATCTCGACCCCGCCGTCGGTCTTCGCGCCGATCATCCAGAACCTCGGCGCCGCCGGCCTGGCCGCGCGCCACCTCGGCAAGCCGACGCAGTCGAAGGTGATCATCGAAAAACCCTTCGGCCGCGACCTCGCCAGCGCGAAGGCGCTGAACCAGGAGCTGACCTCCGTGTTCGAGGAGTCGCAGGTCTTCCGCATCGACCACTACCTCGGCAAGGAGACGGTGCAGGACCTGCTCGTGCAGCGTTTCGCCAACGCGATCTTCGAGCCGCTCTGGAACCGCAATTTCGTCGACCACGTGCAGATCACCGTCGCCGAGGAGGTCGGCGTCGAGGCCCGCGCCGGCTACTACGAGCAGAGCGGCGCGCTGCGCGACATGATCCAGAACCACACCATGCAGCTGGTCGCGCTCACCGCGATGGAGCCGCCGGTGTCGCTCGACGCCGAGGCCATCCGCGACGAGAAGGTGAAGCTCCTCCGCGCCATCCAGCCGCTGCGCCTCGACGGCGCGGCGAGCGACGTGGCCCGCGCGCAATACGACGACGGCATCCTCGGCGGCAAGCCGGTGCCCGGCTACCTGCGCGAGAAGGATGTCACGCCCGGCTCGACCACCGAGACCTTCGCCGCGCTGCGGCTGAGCATCAACAACTGGCGCTGGCACGGCGTGCCGTTCTACATCCGCTCCGGCAAGCGCATGGCCCGCCGCGTGACCGAGATCGCGATCCGCTTCAAGCGCGCGCCCGGAAACATCTTCGCCGACTCCGACCGCTTCCAGCTCGCGGCCAACACCCTCGCGTTCCAGATCCAGCCCGACGAGGGCATGAGCATGATCCTCAACGCGAAGATCCCCGGCCTCGAGACGCGCACCCAGCCGGTGAAGATGAACTTCAAATACGCCACGACCTTCGGCTCGAACACGCCCGAGGCCTACGAGCGCCTCGTCCTCGACGCCATGATCGGCGACGGCACGCTCTTCATCCGCGGCGACGAGACGGAGCGCTCGTGGGAGCTGATGACGCCGATCCTCGAGCATTGGCGCGAGCAGAAGCGCGCCGGCCTCGACAGCTACACCGCCGGCTCGTGGGGCCCGAAGTCGGCCGACGCCCTCCTCGCCGCCAACGGCCACAGCTGGCGCGAGCCGTGAGAACTTCTGAAGGACGATGGATGATGGAGGAAGCGATCCGATGAACGGTGCTCAAAAGAACTTTCGCAGGCGGAGGGTGACTTCGGTCGGTCGCACCTTTCCTCCTTCATCCATCAGCCCTCATCCCTTCCGCTGATGCACGCCCTCTTCAACGCCCTGCCCGGCCAGGAGGTGCCCGTCGGCGGCATCAACGCCGGCTTCAAGAAACTCTGGGCCGACTCGCCCGCGCAGGAGAGCCGCGCCACGCAGCTCAACCTCGTGCTGCACCTCGGCCTGAACACGACGCCGGCGGACGCCGAGCAGCAGTTCCGCACCACGGTGGAGTTCGCGAAGCGCTACCCGTGCCGGGTAGTCGTGCTCTGTCCCGAGCCCGACCCGGCGGCGGAGACGGTCTTCCGCGCGAAGATCTACGGCGAGTGCTTCCTCGGCAAATCGGGCAAGGACACGCGCTGCTGCGAGTTCGTGCTGCTGGCGTATCCGGTCGGCACGCACGACTTCCTGCAGCACCAGGTGTCGGTGTGCCTCTCGACCGACCTGCCGCTCTACTACTGGGCGCACCGCTTCTCCTCCAACCAGCGCCTCGCCGCCTACGAATACCTGCTCACGCGCTCGCAGCGCGTGCTCTTCGACAGCGCGCTGGTGCCGGCGGACGCGTTCTCGTTTCCGTGGCCCAACCCGGCGGCGGTGCGCGACCTCGCGTATACGCGCACGCGTCCGCTGCGCCAGACGATCGGGCAGTTCCTCAGCCGCTACGCGCCGGCCGACATCGTCGCCGGCCTGCGCGCGGTGAAGATCACGCACCGCGAGGACCTCAACGCGGAGGCGGCGGCGATGATCAGCTGGCTGAAGAAGGGCCTGCTGCGCTGCGGCGCCGATCCCGAGGCCGGCATCGACTTCGGCATCGTGCCGAAGGAGTGCCGGGGCTGCTTCGAGATCGCGTTCAGCTACCGCGATCCGCAGAAGACCTTCACGTGGTCGGCGGACCTCGACAGCCGCACGGCGGAGTTCGAGGGCGACCTCGGCCACGGCCGCACGACCCTCACCGCCAACGCCCGCCTGCTCGACCCGGCCGAGGCGCTGAGCGAGGCGATGTTCCACTGAGCGGTCGGATGACGCGCAGCGTCGCTGCCGCTGCCGGACTGTAGGGCGGGGTCGCCGAACCCCGCCTTTTTGCTCAAGTCTCATCACGTTCGCGGCGGGGTCAGGAGACCCCGCCCTACAAATACCGCGGCATGCTTGTCGCCTTGGTCTTCGCGGGTCGCGGGCGTTGCGAACGCTGTTCGCGGCGGGGTTCGGCGACCCCGCCCTACAAAACACCGCTGCGCGCTTGTCGCCTTGATCTTCGCGGGCTTCGTGCGCTTCGTCATGCCTTGGCAATGAAGGAACTCAGCTCCAGCTACGGTCGGGTGTTCATCGGCTCGAAGGAGGATTGCTTCCGCACGGCGGTGTTCGTCGCGGAGGGCCAGCGCGGGCAGACGCCGCCGCGCAAGCATTTCACCTGGGCGCTCACCGGCGGCTCGACCCCGAAGGAGTGGTATCAGTGGTGCGTGGCGAAGGACGCGCTCTCGCCCACGACGCTGGCGACGACGCACTGGTTCGTGAGCGACGAGCGCTACGTGCGCCCGGATTCGCACGAGAGCAACTTCGGCAACGCCGACCGCCTGCTGCTCAAGCCGCTCGGCATCCCGGCCGACCGCAAGCACCCGTGGTCGACCGGCATCCCGCCGGGCATGGCGGCGCTGGAGTTCGGGCGCATCAACGCGCCGTGGTTCGGCCGCGACCGGACCTTCGACGTGTGCTTCGCCGGCCTGGGTGACGACGGCCACACGCTCTCGCTCTTCCCCGGCAGCCCGCTGCTGCGCGACGACGGCGGCGCATTTTTCGCGGCGATCGACGTGCCGGAGAAGGGCTGGCGCCTCACGCTCACGCCGAGCGGGCTGAAGGCATGCGGGCTCGTCGTGGTGATGGTGCTCGGCGAGGCGAAGGCCGGGGCGCTGCATCGCGTGCTCGCCGGCGAGTTCAATCCGCAGCAAGTCCCCGCGCAGGTGCTGAAGGGCCTGCGCGACAAGGTCGTGTGGCTCGTCGACGAAGCCGCCGCGGCGAAGTTCCTGGCGGGCTAGCGTCATTGTAGGGCGGGGTCTCCCGACCCCGCCGCGAACCGAGGCCTCGACCCAGGCGAAGAAACAGCGCGTTTTGCTGCGCCTTCGTCGCGGGGCTGCGCCGAGGTCAGAGACCGCGCCGGTAAGGGCCGTTTTCCCCAACGGCCCTTGGGATCGCAGCGACGTTGCGTGCGAAGGGCGGTTGGGGCAACCGTCCCGACCATAGTGCGCCAGCGCACCGCCTACAGCGCGCGCAGGCCTAGCAGCGCGCTCTCGATGCGGTCGAAGACCGGGACGCCCTCCGCCGTGAACGCGGCGCGGTAAGGCTCGTAGGCGGGGCCGGCGTCGATCGCGACGGCGAGCGGCTTGCCGGCGGCGCGGGCCAGGGCGGCGAGCTTGGCCGCGAAGTGCGCCGCGGCCTCGCTTTCGGTGCCGAGGCGGCGCGTGAACGGCACGAGGCCTACGGCCAGCACGGCGCTCTCGCGCAACAGGATCTCGGCGCTCGCGAGGAAGGCGGACTCGTCAGCCATGGGGGTCAGGTCGAGGGGGAGACGGGGACTGACGAGTCCACCAAGGTTTTTCGCGACGAGCGCGGCCGTGAGCTCCTCCGCGGCGCGCGGGCTCAGCGTCGCAGCGGGCAAGTCCGGTCCGAAGAGGTCGGAGCCGTTCACGCTTTCGAAGCCGGCGTTCGTCAGCAGCGCGACGGGGCCCTTGGCCAGGTGCGGGTAGGCGCCGAGCCAGGCGAGGGCGCTGTCGAACTCCGCGATGGTCGCGGTCAGGCGCACGCCGCTGCGCGCAAGGAGTTCGCGTTCGAGCGCGAGGTCGCCCGCCATCGCGCCGGTGTGGCTGGCGGCGGCGGCCTGCCCGGCCTCGGTGCGGCCGGCGCGGTGCAGCAGCACGCGGGCGCCGCGCGACGCGAGCGCGCGGGCGGCGCGGGCGAACGGCGCGAGCTGTCCGGGGCCAAAGCCCTCGGCGTAGCAGGCGACGGGACCGGGACGCTCCTCGGCGGCGAGGGCGGCAAGGACGTCGGGCAGCGCGACGTCCATCTGGTTGCCGAGGGCGATGCCGAGACCGAAGCGCAGCTGCGGCTGGCGCGAGCGACGGCAAAGCAGGAAGGCGCCGCTCTGGCTGAGCAGCGTGAGCGCGCCGCCGGTCGGGGCCGGCGCGGCGAGCTTGTCCGTGGGAATGAAGGACGTGTCGAGGCTGCGCGCGGGCGCCCAGTGGCCGAGGAAGTTCGGACCGAGCACGGCCGGCGTCCAGCGGCCGGCGGCGCGGGTGTCGCGGAGGAGGGCCGCGAGCGTCGTCCCGAGGCCCTGGGTGTCGGCGCCGTCGCCGATGCCGCCGGCGACGAGCGCGACGCAGGTGGCGCCGCCGCCCTGGGCGATCAGCGCCTCGAGCGTGGCCGCGGCGGCGGGCGCGGGCAGGGCGAGGATGAGCAGGTCGACCGGGGCGTCACGCAGCGGCGCGACGTCGGGGAGGCACGGCAGGCCGAGGAAGTCGGCGTGGCCCGGCTTGATGAGCACGAGGTTGCCGGGCGGAAGCGCGTAGCGGCGAAGATTGTCGAGGATGGTGCGGCCGACGCCGCCTTCCTGGGCGGAGACGCCGGCGAGCGCGATGCGGCGCGGCTCGCGCAGCGCGGCGAGGAAGCCCGCGGCCGGCGCGAGGCGCGCGGGCGGAAGCGGCGCGTAGCGTCCGACGGCGTCGAGCGGACGCGGGGTGCCGGACGGATCGAGCGCGACGGGGTTGAGTTCGAGGAGGGCGAGACCCTGCTCCTCGCACAGCGCGGCGAGCGCCCAGAGGGAGTCGAAGAACGCGCCCAGGTCGTCGGTCGTGGTGAGCGGGTGCGTCTCGCGCAGGCGGCCGAGCCAGGCGCGCCCGAGGAGGTGGGCGGAGAATTCGGCCAGGGCCTGTTCGGCCGTGACGACGTCGACGGGCCAGCGGCAGGGCGGGGCGAGCTCGGCGAGGGCGTTGGCCTGCAGGCCCCCGAAGCCGCAGAGGATCACCCAGCCGGCGTCGGTGCGGGAGAGGGAGACGAAGGCCTCGGAGGGGACGTCGCGGTGGCGCTGGATGGCGATGCGCTCGCAGACGAGCGCGTCGATCCACGCGTGGCCCGCGTGCTCGACGCGTTCGCGCATGGCGGCGGCCTCCGCGGCGAGGCGCGGTGCGTCGAACGGGAGCATGCGCACGCAGCCGAGCTCGGACTTGTGCCAGAGTTCGTCGCCCAGGCCCTTGAGGACGATCGGTTCTTCCGGCGTGAACGGCAGAAAGCCGCCGACGAGGCCGTGGCGCGGCGGACGGAGACCGGCGCGCGCGAGGAGATCGTAGGCCTCGGTTTCGCAGAGGAAGGCGGAGCGTCGAATCTCGGTTGGCATCGGGGAGGCGGGGCAAATGGTGGGGGCCGTTGTTCTCAACGGCCCTTCGAAGGGCGCTTGAGGGCAAGCGCCCCTACCCACGGCGCAGGCTTACGTTGTGACGGGTTGCACCGCAGCGAGACCGGCGGCGAAGGCGGAGCGGTTGAGGGGGAGCACGGCGGCCTTGTCCTTGAGGACGTGGGCGAGCGTCTCGATCAGGGCGTCGTCCGGGAGGAGCTTGGTCGCGGACTGCAGCGCACCGAGCGCGACGACGTTTTTCACCATCGGCTTGCCGAGGTCGGCGGCGATCTTCGTGAACGGGATCGCGAGGATGGTGCGGCCGGGAGGGAGATCGGCCGGGGCGACGGTGACGATGGTGCTGTCGTAGAGGATGGTGCCGCCGGGGACGACGGTGTGCGCGAACTTGGTGAGGCTCGGGGCGTTGAAGGCGACGAGGACGTCGGGCTCGGGCGCAGCGGGGTTGAGCACCTCGGTGGCGGCGATGTGGACGTCGGCGTAGCTCGTGCCGCCGCGCGACTCGGGGCCGTAGGCGGGGATGTGCGTGGCGTCGTAGCCGAGCTCGATGGCGGCGCGGACGAGGAGGAGCGCGGCGGTCTGCGCGCCGTCGCCGCCGGAGCCGGCGAACTTGAAGGAGAGGTCGCGCTTCGCGACGTGCGCGGGCCACTCGGCGCGGCGCTTTTCCTCCAGCGCGGGCTCGGCGCCGGCGAGGCCGAGGACTTCCTCGGGCTCGTAGGAGGGACGCGGGCCCTTGAACCACGGCTCGGTGGCGGCGCTGAGGTCCTTCTTCACGCCGAGGGGAAAGATCGGCTCCATGTTTTCCTGCACCCATTTCTCCGCCTCGACGGGCGAGAGCTTCAGGTGCGTGGGGCATTCGGAGAGGACCTCGATGAAGGAGTAGCCGCGGCCCTCGAGCTGGTTTTGCAGCGCCTTCTTGATCGCGCGGCGGGCTTTGACGCGATTCTTGGCGTCGTAGAGCGCGACGCGTTCGACGTAGATCGGGCCGTCGAGCTGGGCGATGAGCTCGGCCATCTTGAGCGGCTGGCCCATGGCGCGGGTGCGGCCGTCGGGACTGGTGGCGGTCTTCTGGCCGACGAGCGAGGTCGGCGCGAGCTGTCCGCCGGTCATGCCGTAGATGGCGTTGTTGATGAAGATGACCGTGAGCGGCAGGCCCATCTGGGCGATGGAGATGGTCTCGGCCAGGCCGATCGACGCGAGGTCGCCGTCACCCTGGTAGGAGATGACGAGCGAGTCGGGCGAGGCGAGCTTGTGGCCGAGGGCGACGGCCGGCGCGCGACCGTGGGCGGCCTGCGAGTTGCCGGTATCGAAATAATAGTAGGCGAAGACGGAGCAGCCGACCGGCGAGATGAAGATCGTGCGGTCCTGCGCGCCGAGTTCGTTGATGACTTCGGCGATGTCGCGGTGGACGACGCCGTGGCCGCAGCCCGGGCAGTAATGCGTGCTGTGGGCCTTGAGGCCTTCGCCGTGGGCGTGGCGCTCGAATTTTTCGTAGAAGACACCGCTCATGGGGGGAGTGGGTTGAGGGAGGGCGGTCGGTGCAGGCGCTCTTACCGGCCGAGGAGCTGGTTGAGGATTTCGCGTTGCGAGGGGAGGACGCCGCCGTGGCGGCGGACGTGTTCGAGGCGCGGCGGGTTGAAGCCGGCGTGGGAGAGCGCGAGGCGGAGCTCGTCCTCGAGCTGGCCGGGCCCGGCCTCGACGACGATGAGGCGCTTGGTCTGCGGGAGCAGGTCGGCGAGGGCGCGAATGGGGAAGGGCCAGAGCGTGACCGGGCGGAAGAGGCCGACCTTCAGGCCCTCGGCGCGGGCGACCTCGACGGCGCCCTTGGCCATGCGGGCGGGCGTGTTGCAGGCGACGATCAGCACGTCGGCGTCGTCGCAGCGGTAGAGGTCGGCGCGTTGTTCCTGCGCGGCGATGCGGTCGTATTTGCGGTTGAGGTGCTCGTTGCGCTTCTCGAGGTCGGTTTCGAGGAGTTCGATCGAGGAGATGAGATTGTGGCGGTGGCCGCGGTCGCCGCAGACGGCCCAGGCCGGCCGGCCGCGTTTGAGCATGGTGTCGGGGAGTTTGACGACGCCCGTCATCTGGCCGAGGTAGCCGTCGCCGAGGATCACGACCGGGATGCGATAGCGGAACGACAGCGTGAAGGCGTCCATCGTCAGATCGAGCATCTCCTGCGGCGTGCCGGGCGCGAGGACGATGGCGTGGGTGTTGCCGTGGCCGAGGCCGCGGCAGGCGAGCTTGATGTCGGCCTGTTCGGGGCCGAGGTTGCCGAGGCCGGGGCCGCCGCGCATGACGTTGACGAAGACGCCCGGCAGCTCGGCGCCGATCATGTAGCTGACGCCCTCGAGCATGAGCGAGAAGCCCGGTCCGCTGGTGAAGGTCATGCACGGCACGCCCGAGCCGCCGGCGCCATACATCATGTTCACCGCGGCGGTTTCGGAGACGGCCTGGACGAAGGCGCCGCCGAGCTTGGGAAGGATTTTCGCCATCAGCTCGGCGCCCTCGGTCGACGGGGTGATCGGGTAGCCGAAGACGTGGCGGCAGCCGGCGAAGAGCGCGCCGATGGCGGCGGCGTAGTTGCCCTTGAGCACGAGCGGTTCGCAGACCGGCGTGACGATGGAGGTGTCGAGCTCGTCGCGCGCCGGATCGACGGTGACGGGCTTCGGGCCGAAGAGCTTCGCCGGATCCTGCAGGTCGAAGTCGTCGCCGCGGCCGGTGTGATCCGGGTGGGCGCGCTCGGTCTCGGGGCGGAGGCCGTAGGGCTCGGGGCAGGCCTGCATGCAGAGCGAGCAGCCGTTGCAGGCGTCGAGGTGGAGTTCGACCGGGATGAGACCGGTGGCGGGGTTGATTTCGGAGCCGGGTCCGATGCAGTGCTTGGGGCAGGCGTCGACGCAGCGCAGGCAGCCTTTGCAGTATTCCGGCTGCAGAAACGGTTTCGGTCGGGCGGGGGCGGTCATGGGCGGGGAGGCCGTTCGGGCGAACGCGGTCGCGCGACGCGGCGTGGTTTTTCCGCAGTGTAGTCGGGCGCGGGCGCCGCCTCTGTGCAGGGCTTGCGCGACGATGCGCAGGGCTTGGGAAGGGTGGTTACGCCGAAAGGAGGAGGGCCGGCAGGGAGGAAGGGAGAGGGGTGAGGGATGATTGATGAGAGAAGAACGGGGAGGTCGGGCCGGCCGGGCGAGCTGGACGCTCTTCGTCCTTCCCACTTCTTTATTCGTCCTTCATCCCTCCTCCATGCCTTGGCTCTGGCTCATCGTCGCCGGCCTGCTCGAAATCGCTTGGGCGGTCGGCTTGAAATACACGGACGGCTTCGCGAAGCCCGGACCGAGCGTCGTCACGGTCGTGCTGATGCTCGCGAGCTTCTGGTGCCTGGCGCAGGCGGTGAAGGGCCTGCCGCTCGGCACGAGCTACGCGATCTGGACCGGCATCGGCGCCGTCGGCACGGCCATCGCGGGCATCGCGCTGTTCAAGGAGCCGGCGACGGCGGCGCGGCTGGTGTGCATGGGATTGATCGTGGCCGGCATCGTCGGGCTGAAGTTCACGGCGCGCTGAGGGTCGACCGGCCCGCGCCGGCGGGAATTACGGAAAGCTGATGGCGGGCCGCCGCCGGCTGATAAGTGACGCCTTGGCCGTGCGGCTAGCGGGCGACCCCTTGCGTTCGGCCCGGGGAAAGTTTTTCTGGCGCTCTCGCATGCCCGCCGCCCACGCCGACAAACTCGAGATGCAGCACCGGCTGTTCGCCGAACTTTCCCGCATGTTCGGGGCGGAGGTGCCGCTCTACGACAAGTCGCTCCTCGTGAACCGCGTGGTCAACGAGAGCGTGTGCGGCCTGATCGCCCGGCGCTGGCGCGGCTTCGCCCTCGCGCCGGAGCAGCTGGAGAAGACCAGCGGCGAGCGCCACGGCGCCATCCGCATCGGGCGCCCGGACGAGTATCGCTGGATCGGGCGGTTCTTCGCGCAGTTCGCGATGGAGCCGCACGCGTTCTACGACATGACGAACGTCGGCGCGAAGAGCCAGCCGATCATCGCCACGGCGTTCCGCTCCCGCCGGAACCCCGAGCACCGCGTCTTCACCTCGCTGCTGATGACGGACTGGTTCGATCCGGCGACGCGCGCGCGCATCGAGGCCACGCTGGCGACGCGCCAGGTGTTTTCCCCGGAGGCGAAGCGCCTGATCGAGCAGGGCGAGCGCGACGGCGGTCTCGGCTGGGCCGACGCCGACGCGCTGATCCGCGAGGCGACGCAGCGCATCTTCAAGTGGACCGGCCGCGCGCGCGACCACGACCTCTACCAGGAGCTGAGCCAGGCCGGCTTCAAGATCGCAGCGGACATCGCGTGCTTCGAGTCGCACCACCTCAATCACCTCACGCCGAACACGCTCTGGATGGACGCCTACACCAGCGCGATGAAGTTCTGCCTCGGCGAGATGGGCGAGGCCGGTTTCCGCGCGCACGCGACGCTGGCGCTCGAGCATTTCGCCGCGCAATGCGACCGCGACTACCTGCGCCTGCACTTCAAGCATCTCACCGCCGCGGAGCTCGCCGCGTTCGAGCCGGCGCCGCTGCCGGCCGACGCGATCGCCGCGGTCGTGGACGCGCTGACCAAGCGCCTGAAGCAGGACGACCTCAACCTCTCCCGGCACAAGCACAGCGGCTTCAAGGACTCGACGGAGGGTCCGGCGGCCGACACGCCGGTGCTGCTGCGGCAGGATTCCTACAAGGCCCTGACCGAGCCGGTGCGCTTCACGAACGCCGACGGCCGCACGGTCGACACGTCGCACACCGCGCGCTTCGGCGAGATCGAGCAGCGCTTCTACGCCACGACCCCGAAGGGCCGCGCGCTCTACGACCGCTGCCTCGCCGCCGCCGACGCGGCGAAGGAGCGGCACCCCGGCCTGGCGAAGAAGGATTTCGCCGCCTACGAGCGGCTCGCGAGCGAGGCGTTCGCGCCGTTCCCGAAGCAGCTGATCGCGCTGGTGGAGCAGGGCCTGGTGTTCGCGCGCTTCCACGCGACCGACGCCGGCCGCGCGGCGGCGAAGGCGGGCCGCTTGCCGAGCCAGGAGCTCGTGGCCCTCGCGCGCGCGGGCCACGTGGCGATCGAGGGCCTGCGCTACGAGGACTTCCTGCCGATCAGCGCCGCGGGCATCTTTGCCTCGAACCTTCAGCAATACGGAACGCAGTCCACGGCACACGCGAAGCCGACCTACACGCAGGCGCAGCTCGAGACCGTGCTCGGCCGAGAGATCATCGACCCGAACGAGACCTACGCGGCGCTCGAGGCGGAGTCGCGCGCGGCGACCCGGCGGGAGCTGGGGATCGATGCGGGAAGTTGACGCGGACGAGATTGAGGGCTTTCGTTCACGTCATGAAGCTTGGCTATACGGTGCAGCTTTGGCAGGAGGGCGATCAATTCATCGCTCACGCCATGCCGCTCGATGTGGCGAGCAGTGGCACCACGCCAGCGAAAGCGCGCAAGGCCCTGAAGGAGGCGGTCACCCTCTTTCTCGATACCGCGAAACAGATGGGCACGTTGGAGCAGGTGCTGGAAGAAACGGGCTACACGCGAGGAGCGCGAGGCTGGTCGAGTCCCAAGTGGCTCAAGACCGAAAAAGCCGTCACGCTGCTCTCTGCGTAGGCCCGCCATGCCGCGCATCGTTCCGGTTCACTGGCGGACGTTGGAGGCGGTGTTCATCCGCGCGGGATTCGAATTCAAACGACAAGAGGGGAGTCATCGATCCTACGTGAAGCCGGGCGTAGCCCGCCCGGTTGTGATTCCGTGCTACGACGAGGTTCCGGTGTTCATCATCCGGAATAACCTGCGCACGGCAGGAATTTCGCGGGAAGAGTATCTGCGAGCAATCGGTCAGGCGTAATTTGCCTGTCGCGCGAATGCGCAACGTCATGGCTCCATCACGAAACGACCGATCCGAACGAGCAATCAAGGACGGCGTAGTTTTTCTTGCCCTTTCGGAGCAGAAGGTAGCGTCCGAATAGCAGTTTCTCGGGCGTGAGAGTGAAGGTCATGTCGACTCGATCGTTGTTCACATAGATGCCGCCGGACTCGACGTCTTTTCGAGCCTGACCCTTGGATGGCGCGAGGCCCGAGAAGAATACCAGATCGACGATGGGAACCCGCGCTTCGCCAACGCTCGAATGGTTTAATGGTCTGGTCGGGACTTCGCCCACGACGTCGTTGAAGATCGTCTCGGTGACGCCGTCGAGCGAGCCGCCGAAGAGGATCTCGCTGGCCTTGAGCGCGCCGGCGAGGGCGTCGGCGCCGTGGACGAGCGTCGTGACCTCGCGGGCGAGGGCGCGGTGCGCCTCGCGGGCGCCGGGATTGGCGGCGTGCGCGGCCTCGAGCGGCTCGATCTGCTCGCGGGTGAGGAAGGTGAACTTGCGCAGGTATTCGCAGACCTTCGCGTCCTCGGTGTTCACGAAGAACTGGTAGAGGCGGTAGGGGCTCGTCTTCTGCGGGTCGAGCCAGACGGCGCCGCTGGCGGTCTTGCCGAACTTCGTGCCGTCGCTCTTGGTGATGAGCGGGAAGGTCCAGCCCCAGGCGGTGGCGTCGGGGCCGAGCTTCTTGCGGATGAGGTCGGTGCCGGCGGTGAGGTTGCCCCACTGGTCGGAGCCGCCGATCTGCAGCTCGCAGCCGAACGTTTTCTTCAGGTGGAAGAAGTCGTAGGCCTGCAGGAGCTGGTAACTGAACTCGGTGTAGCTGATGCCACTGTCGCCTTCCATGCGCGAGCGCACGGAGTCCTTCGCCAGCATGACATTCAGCGAGAAATGCTTTCCGACGTCGCGGAGGAACTCGAGGAAGCTGAACGGCGCGATCCAGTCGGCGTTGTCGACGAGGCGCGCGGGGTTGGCGGCGGCGGAGAAGTCGAGCAGGCGCGAGAGCTGGGCCTTGATGCAGGCGATGTTGTGGTCGAGCTGCTCGCGCGTGAGCAGGTTGCGCTCGGCGGAACGGCCGGAGGGGTCGCCGACCATGCCGGTGGCGCCGCCGGCGAGGGCGATGACGTGGTGGCCGGCGCGTTGGAAGCGGGCGAGGGTGAGCTGGCCCATGAGGTGGCCGACGTGGAGCGAGTCACCGGTCGGGTCGAAGCCGCAATAGACCGTGAGGGGCGAGCCGGTCGCCAGCCGCTGACGCAGGCCGTCGAGATCGGTGCAATCGGCCAGGAGGCCGCGCCACTGCAGGTCGGAGAGGATGTCGCTCATGGGAGAGCGGCGAGTTAACCGGCGCGCCGGGGCGGGAGGCAAGGGGAGAGTTGGCTATGCCGGAAGACGGAAACTAATGGGCGCCGACGCGAAAAAAGTAAGCCAGCTCATACGGTGAAAAGGGGGTTGCCGCACGCTTGAGCGCGGCTCTACTTTGCCCCTTCTTTCGCCGCCGTCTCTTCCGGCGACTCCTCAACCTCAATCCACACCCACCATGGCACTCGCAGTCGGCACCAAAGCCCCGGATTTCACGCTCAAGACCAAGACCGCGGACGGTCTCAAGGACATCAAGCTCAGCGACCATCTCGGCAAGGACCAGGTTGTGCTCCTGTTCTTCCCCCTGGCCTACACCGGCGTGTGCACCCAGGAGATGTGCGACATCTCGAACGGCCTCTCCGGCTACGCCAGCCTCGGCGCCACCGTCTACGGCATCAGCGTCGACAGCCCGTTCACCCACGAGGCCTGGGCCAAGGCCAACAAGATCACGGTCACGCTCCTCTCCGACCTGAACAAGACGACCACCAAGGCCTACGACGTCGTGTTTCTGAACCTCGCCGGCGTCGGCGACACGTCGGCCCGCGCGGCGTTCGTCATCGGCAAGGACGGCGTGATCAAATACGCCGAGCAGACCCCGACGCCGAAGGACCTGCCGAGCTTCGAGAAGATCAAGGCCGCGCTGGCGAAGTAAGCTGCCTGCGCCGCGGTGGCGGTTCGCCGACGACGCGAACCGCGCGATAACTTTTCAACCAACGACAATCCCGTGTCCCTCCCGAATCCCTTCAACACCCTGCAGACCTTCGCCGGTGGCAAGAAGTTCTACTCGCTGCCCGCCCTCGAGCAGGCCGGCTTCAACGTCTCGCGCCTCCCGGTGAGCATCCGCCTCGTCCTCGAGGCCGTGTTGCGCAACTGCGACGGCAAGCGCGTGCTCGAGTCCAACATCAAGGAACTCGCGAGCTGGCAGCCGAACGCGGCCCGCACCGCCGAGATTCCCTTCGTCGTCGCGCGTATCGTGCTGCAGGACTTCACGGGCGTGCCGCTGCTCGTCGACCTCGCCGCCATGCGTTCCGCCGTGGCCAAGATGGGCAAGAACCCGAAGATCATCGAGCCGCTCGTGCCCGTCGACCTCGTCGTCGACCACTCCGTGCAGGTCGACTTCGCCGGCGCGGCCGACTCGATGCAGAAGAACCTCGACCTCGAGTTCTCCCGCAACCGCGAGCGCTACCAGTTCCTCAAGTGGGGCATGCAGGCCTTCGACACCTTCAAGGTCGTCCCGCCGGGCATCGGCATCGTCCACCAGGTCAACCTCGAGTATCTCGCCAAGGGCGTGCTCAACGCCGGCGACGTCTACTATCCGGACACGCTCGTCGGCACCGACTCGCACACCACGATGATCAACGGCATCGGCATCGTGGGCTGGGGCGTCGGCGGCATCGAGGCCGAGGCCGGCATGCTCGGCCAGCCCGTCTACTTCCTCACGCCCGACGTCGTCGGCGTGCACCTGACCGGCGCGCTCAAGGAAGGCGTCACCGCCACCGACCTCGCGCTCACCGTCACACAGCTCATGCGCAAGACGAAGGTCGTCGGCAAATTTGTCGAGTTCTTCGGCCCCGGCGCCGCGGCGCTGCCGGTCGTCGACCGCGCCACCATTGCCAACATGGCGCCGGAATACGGTGCGACCATGGGCTTCTTCCCGATCGACGCCGAGTGCTCCAACTACCTCCGCGCCACCGGCCGCTCCGAGAAGGACGTCGCCACCTACGAAGCCTACTACCAGGCCCAGGGCCTCTGGGGCATCCCGCAGGCCGGCCAGATCGACTACTCGCAGGTCGTCGAGCTCGACCTCGGCACCGTCGTCCCGAGCGTCGCCGGCCCGAAGCGCCCGCAGGATCGCATCGAGCTGCAGAATCTCCAGCGCGAGTTCTTCAAGGCCGTGTCGCGCCCCGTGACCGAGAACGGCTTCGGCAAGACCCGCGCCGAGTTCGCCAAGTCCGTGAAGGTCGAGACCACCGCCAAGAAGAAGGCCACCGTCGGCACCGGCTCCGTCCTCATCGCCGCCATCACGAGCTGCACCAACACGTCCAACCCGAGCGTCATGCTCGCCGCCGGCCTCCTCGCCAAGAAGGCCGTCGAGAAGGGCCTGAAGGTCAACCCGGCCGTCAAGGCCTCGCTCGCCCCCGGCTCCCGCGTCGTCACCGACTACCTGAAGAAGACCGGCCTGCAGCCCTACCTGAACAAGCTCCGCTTCAACACCGTCGGCTACGGCTGCACGACCTGCATCGGCAACTCCGGCCCGCTCGACGCCGCCATCGAGGACGCCGTGGTGAAGAACGACCTCGTCACCGCCTCCGTCCTCTCGGGCAACCGCAACTTCGAGGCCCGCGTCCACCAGAACATCAAGAGCAACTTCCTCATGTCGCCGCCGCTCGTCGTCGCCTTCGCGCTCGCCGGCCGCGTCGACATCGACCTGAGCTGCGAGCCCCTCGGCAAGGACAAGGACGGCGCGCCCGTCTACCTCGCCGACATCTGGCCCTCGCTCCAGGAAGTGCGCGACGCCATGCAGTCCGCGCTCAAGCCCGAGGTGTTCCGCAAGCTCTACAAGGACTTCGCGGCGCAAAACCCGAAGTGGAACGAGATCCCCGCCTCGGTCGGCAACGTCTACGAGTTCGACTCCCAGTCGACCTACATCCAGGAGCCGCCGTTCTTCACCAACTTCTCGATGTCGCCCGGCACCATCGCCGAGATCAAGGGCGCCCGCGCGCTCGGCATCTTCGGCGACTCGGTCACGACCGACCACATCTCGCCCGCCGGTGCGATCAAGAAGAGCTCGCCCGCCGGCAAGTTCCTCCTCGAGAACGGCGTCGCCTTCGAGGACTTCAACTCCTACGGCTCGCGCCGCGGCAATGACCGCATCATGACCCGCGGCACCTTCGCCAACGTCCGCATCAAGAACCTGATGCTCGGCGGCGAGGAAGGCGGCAACACGCTCGGGCCCGACGGCCAGAAGACGTCGATCTACGACGCCTCGATGGCCTACCAGAAGCAGGGCACGCCGCTGATCGTCATCGCCGGCCAGGAATACGGCACCGGCTCCTCCCGCGACTGGGCCGCCAAGGGCACCAACCTCCTCGGCGTGAAGGTCGTCGTGGCGCAGAGCTTCGAGCGCATCCACCGCTCCAACCTCGTCGGCATGGGCGTGCTGCCCCTCCAGTTCAAGGAGGGCACGACCGCCCAGACCCTGAAGCTCGACGGCACCGAGACCTACGACGTCGTCGGCCTCAGCCCGGCGGTGAAGCCGCAGCAGGACCTCACGCTCCGCATCACCCGCAAGGACGGTTCGGTGCAGGACGTCGCGGTCACCTGCCGCATCGATACGCCCATCGAGATCGACTACTACCAGCACGGCGGCATTTTGCCCTACGTGCTGCGCCAGATCGTGTCGAAGAACTGATTGCTCTCCGGCGGGGCGCGGCCTTCCGGTCGCGCCCCGCCTCCTTTTCCCTCCCGCATGCCCGAAACCGCGAAACCCGTCTTCCTCGTCAACGCCTACGCCGATCCGGTGCTGGTCCGCATCGACGGCCGCGCCGCGTTCACGAACAGCGGCAGCCTGAAGGATTTCTTCAGCGAGATGGTGAAGCAGGGCCGGTCCCGCTTCGTCCTCGATTTCCAGGCCTGCACGAGCATGGACAGCACCTTCCTCGGCGTCCTCGCCGGCGCGGCGCTGCAGATGAAGAAGCTCAATCCGCCGGGCAGCGTCACGCTCGTCCGCGTCGGCGAGCGCAACCTCGAGCTCATCCGCAACCTCGGCCTGCACCGCCTCGCCACCGTGGACGCCGGCGTCACGAACCTCAGCTTCGACGGCGGGCAGTCGCAGGCGCTGACCGAGCAGAAGAAGGACGAGATCGAGAGCGCCAAGCTCGTGCTCGAGGCCCACGAGAATCTCGTCAGCGCGGACTCGGCCAACGCGGCCAAGTTCCAGGACGTGCTCGCCTTCCTCCGCAGCCGCGTGGAGCAGGGGCGCTGAGCGGGACGGGCGGACCGCCCGGGCGCCCGCGCCGGCGGCCGGCGGAAATCGGCTCGGCTTTCCGCGGGCGCGGTTTCAAGTTGTCCGGACCATGATGCTGTTCCTCCTCGGCGCGATGGCCGGTGCGATGCTCGTCTACGCCTTCTACTGGCGGGCGCAGCGCCAGGCGGCGCGCGTGGAGGAGGAGAAGAGCTCGCTGCTCGAGGAGCGGCAGATCGTGCTGGATTACATGCACACGATGGTCGACGCGGTCGGCGAGCGGCTGTCGCGCGACGAGCTGTTCCAGCGGATCGTCCACGCCTCGATCCTGAGCACCGGCGCGCTCAGCGCCTGCATCTTCGAGCGGGGGGCGGACGACATGATGCGCGGCGTCGCGGTCGAGGGACTTTTCCCGCCGCACCGGCCGATCCCGGACACCCAGCGCATGCAGATGGGCTCGCGGGCGAAGTTCATCGCCCAGGTCCTGCGCTCGGAGTCGTTCCCGGTCGGCGAGGGCATCGTCGGCCGCGTCGCCGCCACCGGTCGCGGCGAACTGGTGGTGAACGCCCCGGGCGACCCGCGCATCGTCAAGCACGACGACCCCGCGCTGGTCGTCCGCTCCGTCATCGCGGCGCCGATCATGGTCCGGTCGAAACTCATCGGCGTGCTCTGCGTCTGCAACGCGGCCGACGGCCTGCCGTTCACCGAGACCGACTACTCCCTCGTCGAGGCGCTGGCGGAGCAGGCGGGCCTCGCGGTGCACAACGCCGATTTCGTCGCCCTCGAGGTCGAGAAGCAGCGCATCGACCTCGACCTCACGCTCGCGAGCGATGTCCAGCAGATGCTCCTGCCGCGCGAGATGCCGCTCGTGCCCGGTCTCGAGATCGACGCGCGCTACATGACCGCGCAGAAGGTCGGCGGCGATTTCTACGACGTGTTTCCCCTCGAGGGCGGACGCCTCGGCGTCGCGGTGGCGGACGTGTCGGGCAAGGGCATCTCCGCCTCGCTGCTCATGGCGATCTGCCGCACCTCGCTGCGCGCGATCGCGCCGCGGCACGCTTCGCCCGCCGGCGTGCTGAAGGAGCTCAACCGCTCGCTGTCGGCCGACATCCGCGCCGGCATGTATATCACCATGACCTACGCCATCGTCGACGTCGCGCGCTCGCACCTGGTGTTCGCGCGCGCCGGGCACGAGCTGCCGCTGCTGGCCGAGACGGGCCCGCGGGGTTTCCGCCACGCCTTCGTCGGCTCCGAGGGCATGCCCCTCGGGCTGGTCGACAGCGAGGTCTTCGACGCCGTGATCGAGGATCGCGAGGCCGGCTTCGGTGCGGGGGCGGTCTTGGTGCTCTTCACCGACGGGCTGACCGAGGCGCCCAACGACGACGGTCGGGAGTTCGGCAACGCCCGCCTCGCCGACGCCGTGCGCGCCGCCCAGGACCAGCCCGCCGCCGGGATCAACACGGCGATCATGAAGGCGGTCAGCAGTTTCAGTCGCGGCGAGCCGCGCGACGACTTCACGTTGCTCACGATCAGGCATCGTTCCTGACCATGCCCTGGCCCTAGGCGTTAGGGCCGAGTGGCCATGTCCTCCTGCGTGGTTTTCTTTTGGGGTGATAACCTGTCTGTTGACCCCAGATGAGCCTCAGCCACACCCCCCGTCGCCTTGTGCGGTCCGCCGTTTGCGGCGCCGCGGCGGTGCTGGGCGTGATCGCGCTGCACGCGCAGTCGGCCATCAGCGTGACGGACACGACAGGTTGGAATCCCTGGTATACTGGCTCGGGCACGGTGATGTCCGACACCCAGAACGATCAGCAGACCGGCCAGCATACCGACGACTACGTCGGCGACTCCACCTACTACGGCATGATGCAGAAGGCCGGCACGATCGGCGGCACCAATTACGTGGCCTGGCGCTTCCGTTTCGACGACTATTCCGGCGCCGACAAGTTCGGCGGCAACGGCGGCAACGTCGGCCTCGGCCTCGATCTCGACGGCAACGGCTCGGTCGACGTCATGATGGTCATATCGGAGGGCTCCGGCAACGTGAACAACCGCTCGCGCACCGTCTACTTCGGCACGCCCGGCACCGACGCCAACACCGGCCCGAGCACCACGAGCTGGACGATCGACACGAACCAGACGACCAAGATCAGCCTGACGGTCAACACGACCTACGATCTCTCCGCGACCAACGACGGCTACAACTTCGCCGGCACGCAGGACTCGTGGCTGACGTTCGCGGTCAGCTTCTCCGCGCTCCAGGCCGGCATCCGCGCCTACGCGGGATCGGCCTTCTCCAGTTTCGTCTACGACTACACGACCAAGATTTCCTTCATCGCGTTCACCTCCACGCAGACCAACGCGCTGAACCAGGACCTTTTCGGCGCGAACAAGAACGCGCTGACCAACGGCACGACCGAGAATACGGCGACCTGGGCCGATCTCGGCGCCATCACGCCCGCCATCGACGCGTTCGGTCGCGTGCCTGAGCCGGCGACCTACGCGCAGCTCGGCGCCCTTTTGCTGGCGGGAGGCTGGATCGCCTACCGGCGGCGGGCTTCGCGGCGCGCGCCGGCCTCACTGGGGTGAGCGGCGGCCGGACCTTGCGCCGCGCCTTCGACTGGCTGGCCGATGCCGGCCGGTTCGGCGGCGCGCTGTTTTACTGGAACGCGCGCAAGACCGCCTACGTCGCGCGCGGACGCCGGGGACGCTGTCCGTGCCAGAACGAGAGCGACGACAGCGTGCCCGGGCACGTGCGCTGCGAGGCGGTGCTGCACTGGCACGACCCGGCGCGGTTTCGCCCGATTTGTCCGCTGCTGGTCTCCACCCCGGACGGTTGGCGCTGCTCCGTGCACGCGGCGCAGGTGCGCCCGTTCTGGGGGCGGGTGGCCGGCTGGGGCCTGGGGGTGGGACTGGCGCTTTATCTCGCCGGCGTCATCGCGATCTTCGCCTTTCTCCGCGGGGTCGGCGGCGCGCCGGTCTCGTTCGCGCAGGTGGCGTGGCCCGGCTGGTGGCACGAGATCCGCGCGGTGCAGGCGCAGCACCTTTTCCAGCGCGCGATCGACGCGTTCGGCCGCGGGCGGCTGAACGAGGCGCACCTCGCGCTCCTCTCGGCCCAGCAACGCGACCCGCACAACTACGACGCCGCGCTCTTGCTGGCGCAGATCGCGATGTTCCAGGGCAGCGTGATCTCGTCCGACCAGCAGTTCGACCGCCTGCTGCGCGAGCATCCGGCGCAGGCGGCGCGGACCGCCGTGGTCTACCACGACACGCTGCTCTCGCTCGATCGCATGGTGCGGCTGGCGTCGTTCAGCCTGGCGATGGCCAAGGCCGATCCCGCGCGCGCCGCCGTGTGGGTGCGGGCGGCGCTGGTGGCCGTGCGCGCGCTCGGCGCCACCGAGGCCGCCGAACTGCGCGGGAAGGTCGAGCCGGTGCTGGCCTCCCTGGCCCCGCACGCGCAGCTGCTGGTGCGGGCGGAGTTCGACGTGCGCTGCGGCGACACGGCGGGAGCGCGGCGCCGGCTGCGCGCGCCCTTCAACGGCGCGCTGAATCCCTTCTACGCGCGGTATCAGGTGCTGCGCGTGGCCGAGCTGGGCGATCCCGGCGCGGCGCAGGTGCTGCTCGATTTCTACGGCCCGCCGTTCGGCGAGTTCGAGCAGCAGCTGACCCAGTTCGAGCTGGCCATGATCGCGCGCGACGACGGCGCGGCCGAGGTGGCGTTCCGCCGGCTGTTGGCGCAGCCGCTGCAGGAGCGGCGCGTCGAGCGCATCGCGGCGGCGCTGATCGCGCATCCCGGCGCCCGGCGCTACCGCGAACTGAGCGCCCGGGTCCAGCGCGAGGGCCTGCTCGAGGCCGTGTGCGACGGCGCGGGGCTGTGGGTGACCGGCGTGGTGTGCGGCGCGGACAAGGACGCCGCCTATTGGCAGACGCACGGCAAGCAGCCGCCCTTCAGCGGCTATCCGGCGATCCGGGCCATCGATTTTCGTGCGCGCTCGCTCACGGTCGAGAACTCCGTCGGCCGGCTGGTGAACGTGCTGCCGCTGCCGCGCGAGGTCATCCTCGCCCTGCAGGCGCGCGTGGAGCCGCCGCCCGCCGCCGCGCGGTCCGCCCGCGGCGGGAATTGAGCGACTGGCATAAGGGGAAAACGCGTTTGCGTTTGCCCGCCCCGGGCCTACCCGTTGGCCCGATGTCCGCTTCCGCCGCCCCGTCCGCCGCCCGTTTCCAGCAGCCCGACGCCTCGGGCCATTTCGGTGCCTACGGCGGCGTCTACGTGCCGGAGACGCTGATGACGGCGCTCGAGGAGCTGACCGCGGCCTACGCGGCGGCGAAGGCCGATCCGGCGTTCCACGCCGAGCTGAAGCGGCACCTGAAGGAATTCGCCGGCCGCCCGACCGAGCTTTATTTCGCCGAGCGCCTGACCGAGCACTGCGGCGGCGCGAAGATCTATTTCAAGCGCGAGGACCTGCTCCACACCGGGGCGCACAAGATCAACAACGCGCTCGGCCAGGCCCTGCTGGCGCGGCGCATGGGCAAGCGGCGCATCATCGCCGAGACCGGCGCCGGCCAGCACGGCGTCGCGACCGCGGCGGTGTGCGCCAAGTTCGGCCTCGACTGCACGGTCTACATGGGGGCGGTGGACATGGAGCGGCAGGCCCTGAACGTTTTCCGCATGCGCCTGATGGGCGCCAAGGTCGTGGCGGTGGAGTCGGGCCAGAAGACGCTCAAGGACGCCGTCAACGAGGCGATGCGCGACTGGGTGACCAACGTGCGCTCGACCCACTACATCCTCGGCTCCGCGCTCGGCTCGCATCCGTATCCGATGATGGTCCGGGATTTTCACCGCGTGATCGGCCTGGAGCTCAAGGAGCAGATCCTCGCCCGGGAGGGCCGGCTGCCGGACGAGATCGTCGCCTGCGTCGGCGGCGGCTCGAACGCGATCGGGGCGTTCTTCGAGTTTCTCGACGATGCCGGCGTGACGCTCACCGGCGTCGAGGCGGGCGGCCGCGGCATCCGCAAGGGCGAGCACGCGGCGCGCTTCGAGGGCGGCCGGCTCGGCGTGCTGCAGGGCGGCAAGACCTACATCCTCCAGAACGAGGACGGGCAGATCGAGCTCACGCACTCCGTCAGCGCCGGCCTCGACTACGCCGCCATCGGCCCGGAGCACGCCTTCTACCGCGACCTGAACCGCATCCAGTTCGCCTACGCCACCGACGACGAGGTGCTGGAGGCGTTCCAGCTTTGCTCGCGCCTCGAGGGCATCATCCCCGCGCTCGAGTCCACCCACGCGCTCGTCTACGCCGTGAAGCGCGCGCAGCAGATGCGCCCGGACCAGGTGCTGGTCGTGAATCTCAGCGGCCGCGGCGACAAGGACGTGCAGCAGGTGCAGCGGATGCTGGGCTGACGGCGCGGTGGGGATTGGCGCGGGTGAAACGGGCGAATTTAGCCGTGTGCATCCGGGAAATCCGTGGTTAGAAAGGCCCCCGAATGAATTCCATGACAGGCTTCGGCCGCGGGGCGGCCAACTTCGGGGCGCAGGCGATCACCGTGCAGGTGAACTCGGTAAACCGTCGCGGGCTCGACCTGACGATGGCGCTGCCGGATGCGTGGGATGCGCTCGAGGCGTCCGTCGCCGAGGCGGTGCGGAAGGTCGTCGTGCGCGGCAAGGTCCACGTGGTGGTCGAGGCCAGCGCGGGCGGTGAGAGCGCCTGGAACGAGGAGGACGTGGCGGACACGCTGGACCGGCTGCAGGCGCTGGCGCGGGCGCGCGGCGTGCCGTTCGCGCCCACGGCCGAGCTGCTCTGGGAGATCGCGAGCGCGACGGACGGCGGCGGCAAGCTCGGCACCGCGGAGCAGGCCTGGCCGGCGGTCGAGCAGGCGCTGCTGGCGGCGCTGCGCGGGCTGGCGGCGATGCGGGCGAAGGAGGGCGAGGCGCTGCTGGTGGATTTTCTCGGCCGCATTGCGAAGCTGCACACCCAGGTGGAGGCGATCGCGGCGCGCGCGCCCCAGGTGGCGCCGGCCTACCGCGAGCAATTGCTCCAGCGGTTGCGCGGCGCGGGGCTCGAGCTCGACGTGAGCGACGAGCGGGTGCTGAAGGAGGTGGCGCTCTTCGCCGACCGCTGCGACGTGAGCGAGGAAATCACGCGGCTGCGGAGTCACCTGGGCCAGCTGCGCGAGCTGCTGCGCTCGGAGGGGGAGGTCGGCCGCAAGGCCGAGTTCATCCTCCAGGAGATCGGCCGCGAGGTCCACACCATCGGCAGCAAGGCCAACGACCTGGCGATCAGCCAGCGCGTGATCGAGTGCAAGAACGAGCTCGAGCGCGTGCGCGAGCAGATGGCGAACGTCGAATAGCGCCGGCGATCCGCCGCCCGCGGCTCAGCGCCCGGCGGGAGCGATTCGCTCCGCCGGCGGCGTGGGCTGCTTCAGCGACCAGAGGATGTAGCCGAACACGCCGCAGACGATGCCGATGTCGGCGACGTTGAACGACGGGTAGATGTAGCTGCCGAAGTGGAAGTCGAGGAAGTCGACCACGTGCCCGACGCGCAGCCGGTCGGTGAGGTTGCCGACGGTGCCGCCGCAGAGGCCGCCGAAGCAGAGCTGGACGAGGCCGTGACGCAGGCCGAGCGAGTGCCGCCAGAAGTAGATCGCGACGAGCGTGGCGACGGCGAGCAGGCCGAGCCAGTGGCCGCGGCCGCTCAGGATGCTCCACGCCGCGCCGGTGTTGCCGACGTGCACGAGGTTGAAGAAACCATCGATGACCGGCACGTGCGCAGGCGGGCCGTAGGTCGGGAAGGGCAGGCGCGCCTCGATCGCGTGCTTGGTCAGCTGGTCGAGCGCGTAGACGCCGAACGCGACCAGCCACAGGCGGCGATAGGCGAGGACGCGCTGAGTTTTCGATTTTTGATTCTCGATCTTCGATTGGCCAACGCTGCCGGGCGCACCGGCGACGGGTGAATTGGCGGGGGATGGCTTCAATCGAAAATCCGAAATCCGAAATCGAAAATCACGTCACTCGTCGCCGCCGGCGTCGTCGTCGCTCATCTTGCCGCCGCCTTCCTCGTCCCCGGCGTCGCCGAAGAGGCCGCCGCGCTGCTGCGAGCGGTGGGAGTGGCGTTCGACGTCCTTCTGGGCCTCGGCGGAGTAGCGGGTGAACGGCACGGCCAGCAGGCGCTCCTTGGCGATGGGCTTCTGCGTGGCTTCGCAGATGCCGTAGGTGCCGTCGTGGATGCGCTTGATGGCGGCCTCGATCTCGGAGAGGGCCTCCTGTTCGCTCGAGACGAGCGAGAGGGCGAAGTCGCGGTCGAAGGTGTCGGTGCCGGCGTCAGCCATGTGCTGGCCGTAGCCGGAGAGGTCGCCGGAATCGTCCTTGGAGGACTTCATCAGGGTGTCCTCGGTGTGCTCGCCGAGCTTCTCCATCACGTGGGAGCGCAGCTCGGTGAGCATCTTGTAGTAGCGGCGGAATTTCTCCGGGACCTCGTCCTCGTGGACGATGACCGTCTTGTGGGCCTTCTTGCCCGGGGCGAAGCCGAGGATGTCGGCCAGCGAGGCGGGCTTCACGTGGTTCGGCTTGTGCGGCTTTTCGGTCTTGGCGTGGGCGTCGGACGCCTTGCCGCTGGCCGACTTGGTGGCCTTGGCGGCCTTCTCCGTGGGGGCGACGGTGGATTCGTTCTTCTTCGCGATCTCGCGCACTTCGTCGAGGGAGAAGGAGATGGATTTCGCCGGGCCCGCGGATTTGCGCTCGAGGATCATGCGCTTCAGATCGGCCGCGGTCATGGCGCCTTTAGCCTTCGGCGCGTCCGATTTCGTCGGCTCGTGCTTCGCCGCGGTCGGCTTGGCCTCAACGGGCTTGGCGGCGACCTTGGTGGGCGCGGGCTCTTTCTTGGCCGGGAGAGTCTTCGCCGGCTTGGCGGATTTCGTGGGAGCGGCTTTCTTCACAGGCTTTTTGGCGGGGTGCTTCTTGGCCATGGGGAGTTTCGGGGGTCAGGAATTAAGGGCGTCGGCGCAGCGAGGGCAAACCTCTCCGTGCGACGTCGCGGTCAGAGTGGGCACCCAGCGCCAGCAGCGGGGGCAGCGGCTGTGACCGGCCTCGCGGGCGTTGAGCGACTTGATTTCGAGCGCCGCGCCGGCCTTGGGTTCCAGCGTGACGGAGGAAACGATGAAGAACTCGGGCAGGAAATCGCGGTGTTTCGCGAGTGCAACCATCTCCGCGCCGTCCGGGGCGCCGGCGAAGGCGAGGGTGGCGTCGAGCGACTTGCCGATCTGGCCCGCCTGGCGGAGCGGCTCAAGGGCCTCGGTGACCTTGGCGCGGAGCTTGAGCAGGGTGGCGAAGTCGGCATCGAGCGCGGCGTCGGTCCACTCGGCGGGCGCGGTCGGCCAGTCCTGGAGGTGGATGGAGTCGTCGCTGTATTCCTTGCCGGTCGTCGCGTAGCTCCAGGCCTCGTCGGCGGTGAAGGTGAGGACGGGCGCGAGGATCTTCACCAGGGTGGTGAAGATGGCGTGGATCGCGGTCTGCGACGAGCGGCGGAGCGGGTGCTTGGCGCCGAGCGTGTAGAGGCGGTCCTTCAGGATGTCGTGGTAGGTCGCCGACAGCGTGACCGAGCAGAACTGGTTGCAGAGCTGGTAGACGCGGTGGAACTCGAAGGCGTCGTAGGCCGCCGTGCACTCGGCCAGGAGCTTCGCGGTCTGGTGCAGCGCCCAGCGGTCGAGCGCGTCGAGCTGCGCGTGCGGCACGGCGTGCTGCGCGGCGTCGAAGTCGAAGAGGTTCGAGAGCTGGAAGCGGAAGGTGTTGCGGAAAAGGCGATACGCCTCGCCGACGTGCTTGAGGATTTCCTCGTCGACCGGGATGTCGTCGCGGAAATCCTGCGAGGCGATCCAGAGGCGGATGACGTCCGCGCCGTGGTCCTTGATGTAGGCCTCGGCGGTCTGCGGCTTCTGGTAGGTCGAGCTCTTGGAGATCTTCTGGCGGTTCTTGTCGACGATGAAGCCGTGCGTGAGGACGGCCTTGTAGGGCGCGGCGCCGAACGCGATGACGCTGTTCCAGAGCGAGGACTGGAACCAGCCGCGGTGCTGGTCGCTGCCCTCGAGGTAGAGGTCGGCCGGCCAGTGCGTGCCGCCCTGGCCGCGCTTGAGCACGGCGGCCTGGGTGGAGCCGGAGTCGATCCAGACGTCGAGCGTGTCGCGGCCGCAGGTCAGCTCGCCCGGCGCGGGCCAGCCGGCCGGGAGCGTCACGCCGGCGAGGATCTCGGCGGCGGAGGCGTCATACCAGAAATTCGTGCCGCGGGTCTGGATCTTGTCGGCGACGGCGCGCGCGACGCCGGCGTCGAGGTAGGCGTTTTTCTTCGCGTCGTAGAAGGCCGGGATCGGCACGCCCCACGAGCGCTGGCGGCTGATGCACCAGTCGGGGCGCGACTCGACGGCGCCGCGGATGCGGGCCTCGCCCCAGGCGGGAATCCAGCCTTGGTGCTCCGCGATCTGGGCGATCTCGCCGAGGGCGATCTGGCGGTGGCCGGCCTTGTCGAGCGAGACGAACCACTGGTCGACGGCGCGGAAGACGATCGGGGTCTTCGAACGCCAGCAATGCGGGTATTGGTGCTCGTAGCGCTGCTTGGCGAGGAGGGCGCCGGCGGCATCGAGCTTCTTCAGCACGGCGATGTTGGCCGGGGAAGTCTTCTTGGCGGCGAGGTCCTCGACGCTCTCGAGCGTGGTGAGGCCGACGAGGTCGGCGGGCACCTTGCCGTCGTCGACGTAGCGACCGTCGTCGCCGACGGGGCAGTAGATTTCGAGGCCGTATTTGACGCCGGTCTGGTAGTCCTCGGCGCCGTGGCCGGGCGCGGTGTGCACGCAGCCGGTGCCGCTGTCGGTCGTGACGTAGTCGGCGAGCACGATGGGCGAGGGGCGGTCGATGAACGGATGGCGCGGCGCGAGGTGCTCGAGCGTGGCACCCTTGACGGTCTTCACGACCGCGGGCTGGGTGGCGAGCTTCGCGGCGGTGGCGACGGAGCCGAGCAGGGCTTCCGCGACGACGATGCGCTCGGCGCCGAGGTCGGCGACGACGTAGTCGACCTCCGGATGCACCGCGATCGCGAGATTGGCGGGAATCGTCCAGGGCGTGGTCGTCCAGATGACGACGTAGAGCGGCTTGTCGGTCGGGAGGCCGAACTTGGCGGCCTGCTCCGTCGGCACGGCGAACTTCACCCAGATCGAGGGCGAGACGTGGTCCTTGTATTCGATCTCGGCCTCGGCGAGCGCGGTCTCGAAGGGGATCGACCAGTAAACGGGTTTCTTCGAGCGGTAGACGAGGCCCTGCGCCACGAACGCGGCGAACGTTCGCAGGATGTCCGCCTCGAACGCGGGCGCCTTGGTCTTGTATTCGTGGGCCCAGTCGGCGAGCACGCCGACGCGCTTGAACTGCGCGGTCTGCTTCGCGATCCAGCTTTCGGAAAACGCGTCGCACTTCGCGCGCAGCTCGGCGGTGGTGAGGTTGAGCTTCTGCTCCTGGATCTCGCGGCTGACCTTCTGCTCGATCGGCAGGCCGTGGCAGTCCCAGCCGGGCACGTAGGGCGTCGCGTAGCCGCGCATGGACTTGTAGCGGTTGACGAAATCCTTGAGCGACTTGTTCAGCGCGGTGCCGATGTGGACGTCGCCGTTGGTGAACGGCGGGCCGTCGTGCAGCACGTATTTCTTCCCGGAGCCGGCGCGCTTGGCCTGAATGCGGGCGTAGAGGCCGAGCTGGTCCCAGTGCTTAATTCGCTCCGGCTCGCGGGACACGAGATTTGCCCGCATGGGAAAATCCGTCTTCGGAAGCAGGAGCGTATCTTTAAGTTCTTGGGCCATTCTGGGAAAAGCGCCGGACGCTACTCCACGGAAAGGGGGAGTCAAGGGGGCAGAACGGCAGCAGACGCGGGGCGGAAAACGGTCCGAAAACGAAGCGGCCGGCTCGGGTGAGCCGGCCGGAAAAGGGAGGGCGGGAGGCGCCTCAGAACTTGAAGCTCAGGCCGCCGCGGAGGCCGACGGCGTTGCCGAAGTCGATCTTGGCGGTGCGGCCGCCGACTTCCTGGTCGTAGCCGCCGAGGTTCTGCATGTTGACACCGGCGAAGAGGCCGGTGCGCTCGTTGGCGACCCAGTCGACGTTCACGTCGGCGTAGAAGCCGCCCAGGAACTTGTTCTGCACGCTGTCGATCGACTCGGTGATCGGCTCGACCACGTCCGGGATGTCGAGGGTCTCGACCACGCTGTAGCGGCTGCCGGCGTAGGCGCCGGCGAGGCCGATGCTGGCGCTGAGGCCGAAGCGTTCGCTGAGCTTGGTGCGCAGCGACGGACCGACGCGGACCAGCATGTAGGCGCCCTTGATCTTCCAGTTGCCTAGGATGGTGGCGCCGCCGGCGATGGAGGAGGTCGAGGACGAGATCGGCGTGTCGCCGATGGTCGTGGTGGTCTCGAGGCCGCTGGTCGCCGTGGTGCCGTCGGGGCGGGTGAGGTCGATGTAGCTGGGGCCGCCGAGGGTGGTGCCGGTGGGGGCGGGGCCGTTCAGCTGGTAGTAATCGGTGTGGACGGTGAGCGTCGAATGGATCGTGCCGCCGGTCTTGGCGTTCATGTTGTTCAGGGCCAGGCCGGCCGTGATGCTCCACTGGAAGCGTTTGCCCGCGGCGCCGATGTCACGGGAGAGCGTGAGTTCGAGGCCGCTGTTCATGCCTTCCTCCTTGCGGGCGGTCGCGCCCTCGGAGGCGGCGGAGTAGGTGCTCATGGCGACGCGATCGTTGGCGATCTGCGAGGGGCTGACGTAGGTCCAGTAGCGGGTGACGCCCTGCTGGTAGCTCAATTGGTCGGAGGTCTGCGTGTCCGTGACGGTGCCGCCGGAGTTGGCGCTGACGTAGGTCTGGTAGCGGCCGTTGCCGGGATAGACGCCGTAGGCGAGCGCCTGGCCGTCGGTCGGGGCGACGCTGGTGGGCAGCAGTTCGTCGGCGCGCTGGTAGTCCTGGCGCATCGAGCCGTTGTCGTAGTTGCGCGTGACGATTTCGATCGTCTCGCCGGTGGTCGAGCCGGGCTTGGCGACGGTGAGCTTCCCCTCGATCACGCGGGTGGGGAGGCTGCCGAGGTTGCCGAAGTTGGCCTTGATGCCGTTGCCGAGCACGCGATAGCCGAAGGTGAGCGTGTTCTTGGGGACATACCACTCGTCCGTGGGGAGCGTGAGGCTGAGGCTGGCCTCGTCGTCAGAGGAGGATTGCGCGAAGGCCGGGATGAAAAGCGAGGCCAGCAGGGCCACCGTGGAAACGGAACGAAGGTTCATCAGGGAAGGCAGAAAGCAGAGTGAGTTGGCTTGGAAAAGCCAATTCAAACCTTGTTCCCTACGCTTTTTCCCTGATTTCCGGTGGTTCGTCCCCGCCCAGTCCCAGTTGCCGGGCCTTCCGCTTCAGGTCCTCAGCCAGCTGTTCGAGCTCCGTCTCCTTTTCCTGCTGCTGCTGCATCTTGGCGAAGAGCGTGGCCTCGGACTGCTCCAGAAACTCCTCGCGCTCGCGCAGCGCCTCGCGCTGTTCCTTGATCGACGCTTCCTGGCGGTCGAGTTCTTCGCGAAGCTTCTTCAGCGCTTCGAGCTGCTCGTTGGACACGGCGGCGCCGGTCGCCGCCGGCTGCCGGCGGGCGGCCTCGATGACGCGTTCGCGGGCGGCGAGGAGCGCCTCGGCCTCGGCCAGCTCGCGCTCGCGCTCGGCGAGGCGGGATTGGGCCTCCGCGACGGCGAGGTCGCGCTCGGCGAGCTTGGCCTCGAGTCCGCGGATCGCCTTTTGCAGCTCCTCGGCCTGGCTGCCGCTCAGCGCCGGAGCGCTGCCGCCCCAGGGGCGCGGGACTGGGAAATGATCGCGTCGATCGACTTGCGGGCTTCGGCGGTGGCGGCGGTCGTGGCGGCGGCGGCCTCCTGCGCCCGCAGCAGCGGGCTGGCGCGGCGCGGCAGCACGAGCGGCCGGGCGCCGCCGGCGGGCTTCGGCGCGGGGACGCCGGGCGGCGGCGCGAAACTCGGCGGCTTCGGGAAGGGCGGCGGCGGGAACGACGGGCCCGGAGGGGCGGGTTCGCGGGGCGCGGTGACGGCTGGTTCTCCACGCCGCGAACTTAACGCCCAAACAGGCGCGAAAACAAGCCGCCCTTCTTCGCGGGCTCGACGGTCGAGTGGAGGCGGCGGGCGACGGCCTGGCGGAAGAAGCGGGCGGCGATCGCCTCGCGGGCGGGGTCGCCGATGACGACGAGTTCGCGTTCGAGCGCACCGCCGGCGTTGAGCTTGTCGACGAGGGCGGTCGTCGCGTCCTGGAACCACTCGAGCGTGGCGGTCATCGCGATCTGCACGCGCTGCTCGGCCCTGGCCTGAGCGTCCGCGGCGAGGGGGCGTGGCGGCGGCGCCGGCGAGCGGGGCGCCGTAGGCCCGGGCGAGGGCGAGTTGCTCGGGCCGCGTCACGCTGCCGGCGGCCAGGCCGAGCGCCTCCGGCAGGTGCAGGCCGCTGGCACCTTTGCGGAAGGGGAGGAACTGGCCGATGCCCTCCTCGTCGCCGTGCGAGAGCGCGTTGAGCAGGGCGCGGAAATCGCCGCCGATCACGACGCGGGTGGACATCTGCTGCGCGAGGTTGGCGAACTCGCCGATCGTCTTCACCCCCTCCGAGGCGCAGACGGTGCGGGTGCCTTCGGTGAGGTTCACGAGCGCGAGCGGGTAGGCCTCGGGGATGCCGAGACGGCCGAGGGTCTTCAGGACCGGGTTCTCCTTGGAGGCGCTTTCCTCGACCTGCGCGACCATGTCGCCGAACGGGTCGTCGAAGGCCAGGGTTTCCTTGAGAATCCCGATAAGGTGATCGGCGCGCTTCTCGCTGCCGGCGATCTCGGGGAGCAGGAGCAACTCGTCGTAGTTGAAATCGATGTATTTCGACGGCTTCTCCTCCTCGCCCTTCACCGGCCAGTCGGCGGTGTCGAGGTTCTGCGCCAGGCTGCTCAGCGAGGTGTCCGCCATGATGGAGTTGTGGAAGCGCTTCCGGATGTCGTCCCACTCTTTTGCGGTGAATTTGGCCATGGTGTGTGTTCCGTCAGAAATTCGGCGCGTGCTCGATCATCTCGGACGCCAGCTGCCGGTAGTCGTTGGCGACGCTGTCGGTCTCGGTGCCCTCGGTGCCGACGAGGCTGACGGGCAGGCCGAGCGTGACGGCGCGGCGCACGACCATGGCGTCGCGGATCTGGGTGTTGAAGATCTTCGCGCTGGGGGCGCAGCCGCGCTTCTGGGCCTTGAATTGATTCAGGCGAAGCTGCATGCGCATCTTCGGCACCTCGATGTCGACGTTGGTTTTGATCGAGTTGAACACGATGCCGTAGACCTGCGCCGCGGGTCCCATCGCGGTGGTGCGGAAGCTCGCGGAGCTCTGCTGGAAGCGCATGAGCTTCTCGACCAGCAGCGTGAAGCCGATGAGCGAGAGCGCGTCCGGATTCGAGGGGACGTAGATCTCGTTCGCGCAGAAGATGCCGTTCTGCGAGGCGCGGAGGATGTTGGGCGGGCAGTCGAAGAGGATGAAGTCGTAGTTGGCCTCCACCTCCGCGAGCTGCTCCTGGAAGATCGCGTAGCTCGGCCGCTTCGGATCGGCTTTGTATTCACCCTCGAGGTCGACGAGGTTGAAGGTCGTCGGCACAAGATCGAGACCGGGCAGCAGCTTCTCGCCCTCCTTGCCCTCGACGACATCCTTGAGGATGAGGTCCTTCACCCGCGCCGTGCCCGGGTCGAAGATCGAGTAGATCGCGCCGACGCCGTTGGCGTTGATCTTGTTCCAGCGCTCGAGCTTCAGCAGCCAGATGCTGGCGTTGGACTGCGTGTCGAAATCGAGGAGCAGCACGCGCTGCCCGCGCTGGGCGAGCGCCGCGGCGGTGTTGACGATGAGCGAGGTCTTGCCGACGCCGCCCTTGTAATTGATGAATGCGATTTTGCGTGGCATTTCAGGGGTGTCGCAACGCGCGGAGCATGGCGGCAGCGAGGCGCCCGGAGCGAGTTAAAAAACCTTTGAATCCGCGCCGCGCAGGGAACGCCGGCGCGGCGACTTTCGGTTTTTCTTTTGCGCCAACTTCCGCCCTGCTTCGCGCATGTCCGAGCTGTCGCTCCAGGAGCGTTATTCCCCCCAAAGCATCTGTTTCGGCTGCGGCCCCGCCAACCCGCAGGGCCTGCACATCCGCAGCCACGTCCGCGGCGACGAGGTCGTCGCGACCTGGACGCCGGCCAAGCACCACGAGGCGTTCCCCGGCGTGCTGAACGGCGGCATCATCGGCTCGCTGCTCGACTGCCACTGCAACTGGACCGCGGCGTGGCAGCTGATGCGGCAGGGCGGCCTCGAGAAACCGCCGTGCACCGTCACGGCGGACTACGCGATCAAGATGATGCGCCCCACGCCGACCGACGGTCCCGTCGAACTCGTCGCGCGCGTCGTCGAGGCGGCCGCCGATCGCGCCGTCATCGAGGGCGTGCTCATCGCCGCCGGCAAGCCGCGCGCGACCTGCCGCGGGACCTTCGTGGCGGTCCAGCCCGGCCACCCCGCCTACCATCGCTGGTGACGCCCGAACGGGCGGAGCGGGAGGCGGCGGGCGGTCAGGTTTCACCCGTTCGTAACCTGCGCGTCGCGGCGCCGCCACATTCCGCCGCCACAGTGCCGGCATGCCCGCCGCGCACATCCTCGCCGTCGACGACGAACCGGAACTGGTCGAACTGATCGCGTATCACCTGCGCAAGGCCGGCCACTCCGTCGCCACCGCGGCCAACGGCTGGGAGGCGCTCGCCGAGGTGCAGCGTCGGCGCCCCGACCTCATTCTCCTCGATCTCATGCTGCCGGACCTGGACGGCTTCGGCGTCTGCGAAATCCTCCGCCGCGACGCCGCGACCGCGACGATCCCGGTCATCATCATCTCCGCCTGGGCCTCGACCGACTCGCGCCACCTCGGCCTCGAGCTCGGTGCGCTCGACTATCTGACCAAGCCGTTCAGCCCGCACGAACTGGTGCAGCGCGTGAATCGCTTCACCGAAGTCCGCGCGGGCCGAGCGGCGAATTGAGGTCAGTCCCGGTCGGTGACGGTGAAGCCGATCGGCACGACCATGCGGAACGGCACGGCCTGGCCGTGACGCTTGCCCGGCTCGAAGCGCCACTTGAGCACGGCGCGCACGGCGGCATCCTCGAACTCGCGGTGCGTGGAACTCAGGGCGCGGGCCGTCACCACGCGGCCGGACGCGTCGACGTCGAACTCGATGGTGGCGTTGCCCTCGATGCCGCCCGCGCGGAGCGCGAACGGATATTCGGGTGAGACCTGGACCTTGGCCCGGGGTTGGGCGTCGAGGTCGCCGAGCCGGAAAATCGCCGGGCCGTCCGGACCGCCGAGGGCGCGCGGGCCGGTGGAGCCGTCGCCCCATTCCTGCGGGATCAGCTTCTCCGGCGTCGGCGCGCGCGTGGCCGGCGGCGCGAACGGCGTCGGCGCCAGCTCCGGCTTGAACGGCACCGAGTTGTCCTCGCTCACCGGGCGGACCGGGCCGGGTCGGTGCAGCGGCTTCACCGGCTCGTTCGTGAACTCCGGCTCCGGCCGCGGCGGCGTGATCAGCTCGACCGGCAGCGGGGGCAGCTTGAACGGGGGATCGGCGATGATCGCCCCGACGGAGGCGGGGATGGGTGGGCGGACACCAAACAGCAACACGACGTGGAACGTCGCTGCGACCAAGGCGGGAACGCCGAAGCGTTGGGTGAGGGTGGCGGTGTGCATGGCAGTCTCCACTGGCACGACGCGCCACCGCGCGGTTTCTTAGAGACGCGCGCAAACTTCGTTGCCAAAGCGCGCCGCGCGCGCGTCACATCGGCGGCGTGAAGCCCACCGACCTCGCGTTCAACCAGGCGCTCGGCCTCGTCGCCGCGCCCGCCGGCGCCGAGCACCTGCTCGAGCTGCCGTTCGCGCCGGTCGTGCAGAACCACGTGGGCACGGCGCACGCCGCCGCGCAGTTCGCCCTCGCCGAGGCCGCCAGCGCCGCCTGCCTGCAGCGCGACTTCCCGGAGCTCGACGGCCGGGTCTTCGCCGTCGTGCGCGGCGTGCAGCTCAAATACCGCCAGGCCGGCACCGGCGACCTGCTGGCCTACGCGTGGCCCGACGATCTCACCCGCGCCAACCTCGTCCGCGACCTGCAGACGAAGACGCGCACCGCCGCCACCGTGCTCGTCGAACTGAAGGACCGGGCGGGGCGCGTGACCTTCACCGGCAGCTTCGACTGGTTCATCGCCCGCGCCGGGACGGCGCCCTGATTTCCCATGCGTCCGCGTTTCCTGCTCCTGTTGCTCCTCGTGCCCGCGCTCGCCGCGGCGGCGGAGCTGCCCGCGTATTTCGGCGAGGCGCTCGCGCGCTTCACCTCCGACGCGCCGCGCGGCTGGGCCTACACGCTCACCACCACGCGCGGCGGGGAAACCTCGGTGGAGCGCTACGACCCGTCGCGTCCGCACGGCGGCGAATGGACGCTGCTCCAGCGCGACGGCCGCGCGCCGACGGCGGACGAGCTCGAGCGTTACCTGCGCTACAAGGCGAGCAGCACGCCGCCGACCGCGCGCGCGACGTTCGAAAAGGGCGACCTCGACCGCGGCACGTTCCAGCTGCTGCGGGAGGATGCGACGACGGCGGAGTTCCGCGGGCGTTTCCGCGCGGACCTGAAGGAGCCGCTGCTCGCGCACGTGGTGCTCGACCTGAAGTTCGCCAAGCAGCCGGCGGCGGTGGAGACGTTCACGCTCCGCCTGGCGGAGCCGTTTTCGCCGACGCTCGGCGTGAAGATGACCGAGCTCGAGGTCGCGATGGAGTTCTCGCCGCCCACGGCCGATCGGCCGTCGTTGCCGCGCGCGTCGCGGTCGCGTTTCCGCGGCCGGCTTTTCTTTTTCAAGACGATCGAGGAGGACCTGCGGATCGTCTACTCGGACTTCACCCGCGTCGTGCCGCAGCGCTAGGCGATTGCCGGCGACGCTTGGCGGCGGGCGCGTCCTGCCAGTTCCACCAGAGCAGCCGGTCCGGCCGGGGATTTTTCGTCTTCGCGAAGTAGACGGCGCAGCGGAAGGTGTAGAGCACGCACCGGTCCTGCTTGGCAGCGGTGAGGCGTTCGAGCCGGCGGTAGAGCGTCTCCGGGTCCTTGGTCTTCAGGTCCGCGACGTGGCGGATGCCGAGCGCATACAGGTCGAGCGCGAGGCTCGGGCCGATGCCGGGGATGGTGCGCAACTCGCGCAGCGATTCGCGGCGGGCGGCGAGGGGATCGGTTTTCATGCGGCGGATTCTAGCCGGTCCCCCTGACAACGGCCTGTCAGTGGCCCGGCGCCGGTTCGGTCGCGGCCGCGGCTTTCTTGGCGGCCTTCTCGGCCTGCACCTTCTGGACGTAGGCGCGGAACAGCGCCTTCCAGTCGCGGCCCTGCGCGTTCAGATACTGCTCGCACTTGGTCTTGTAGATTTCGAACACGGCCGAGATCTGCGGCATGTTCTTGTAGTCGACGGCTTCCTCGCGCGCCTGCTTGAGGTAACCCAGGATGACCTTCTCCTCCTCCGGCTTCAGGTCGGGCACGATGGCGTGGTAACCCTTCAGCGTGAACGCGACCTTGCCCACCGTGTAGCTGTCGAGCACGGCCTCGACCTGCGCCTCGGTGAGGTCGGCGCGCAGGCCGGCCATGAGCGCGGCGTGGACGGCCCGGGGCATCGCGCCGTCGGCGATCATCTCGCGGTCGAGCTTGCTCAGGGGCTTGCCGGTCGCCGGGTTCGTGCCTTCAGGAACGGTGGTGAACGGGTGGGCGTTGTGCCAGTCGCGCACGGCGGTGAGGTGCGTCGCGATCACCGTGCGCACGCGTTCGGCCTGGGCGGGGTCGGTGAGCCCGAGCTGGCCGACCCAGGTCGCGGCGCGCTTCGTGATCGCGGGATCGAACTTGGGCGGGAGGGCGGCGTCCGCGGCGCGCAGGAGGGAGAGGCTGCTCCAGACGAGGGCGAGCGCAGCGAGCTTGAGGCAGGACAGGAAACGCGAGGTGGGCATGAGGCGTGAGACGCGGCGCGCCGTCAGTCGATTTCATCCAGGCGGCTGCAAGCGGCGGTATGACTCGGACCGACGGCCTGCAGGGCGGGGCGCTGGCGCGGCACGACTCGGTCGCGTAGGGACAGCGCGGGTGGAAGGCACAGCCGGCGGGCGGGTGCATCGGCGACGGCGGATCGCCGGCGAGGATGATGCGGGCGCGGCCATCCTCCGGGCGCACGGTCGGGATCGCGCTGATCAGGGCGCGGGTGTAGGGATGCCGCGGCCGTTCGATGACGTCGGCGGCCGGCCCGAGCTCCACGATCTTGCCGAGATACATCACGGCCACGCGGTCGCTGATGTGTTTCACCACCGACAGGTCGTGGGCGATGAAGAGCAGCGAGAGGTTCATCCGCCGCACGAGCGCGGCAAGGAGGTTGAGGATCTGGGCCTGGATCGAGACGTCGAGCGCCGACACCGGCTCGTCGGCGATGATCAGCTGCGGCTCGAGGGCGAGCGCGCGCGCGATGGCGATGCGCTGGCGCTGGCCGCCGGAGAACTCGTGCGGGTATTTCCGCGCGAAGCGCGCCGCCAGGCCGACGATCTCCATCAGGTGCGCCACGCGCGCGGGGATCTCCGCCGGCGGACAGACCGCGTGCACGCGCAGCGGCTCGGCCAGCGTGTCGAAGACCGTCATCCGCGGGTTGAGCGAGGCGAACGGATCCTGGAAAACCATCTGCATGTCGCGGCGTGCGGCCTGCACCTCCGCGGCGCGGGCGGCGGTGAGGTTACGCCCGCCGAGGATCACGCTGCCGCCGGTCGTCGGCACCAGCTGCATGACGGTGCGCGCGAGCGTGGACTTGCCGCAGCCCGACTCGCCGACGAGGCCGACGACCTCGCCGCGTGCGACGGTGAGGGAGACGCCGTCGACAGCCTTCACCGTGCCGGTCTGCCGGCGCAGCAGGAAGCCGGACTCCACCGGGAAATGGGTCTGCACGTCGCGGAGCTCGAGCAGGGGTTCGCTCATGGCTGGATTTCCCCGCGTTGGACGCGCAGGCAGGCGGTCTCGTGTCCCGCCTGGATCGGCGCGAGCGCGACCGGTTCGCCGCGACAGGCGTCGGTGGCGGACTCGCAACGCGGCGCGAACGGACAGCCGGCGAGCGGTTTCGAGAGGTCGGGCGGCAGGCCGGGGATCGAGTAGAGCGCCCCGCCCTTGGGCTGCAGGGCGGGGATCGAGCGCTGTAGCGCCTGAGTGTAGGGGTGGCGCGGCGTCGTGAACAGCGTGCGAGTCGGGGCGCGCTCGACGATGCGGCCGGCATACATCACCTGCACGCGGTCGCAGAGGCCGGAGACGACGGCGAGGTCGTGGGTGATGAAGATCACCGCCATGCCGTGCTGGCGCTGGAGCTTCTTGATCAGCTCGAGAATCTGCGCCTGCACGGTCACGTCGAGGGCCGTGGTCGGCTCGTCGGCGATGAGCAGCTCGGGGTGGGTGATCAGCGCCATCGCGATCATCACGCGCTGGCGCATGCCGCCGGAGAACTCGTGCGGGTATTGCCGGAGGCGTCGGGCGGCGTCGTTGATGCCGACCTCCTCGAGCATGGCGCGCGCGCGGGCGAGGGCGTCGGCGCGGCTGATCGGCTCGTGGATGAGCAGGGGCTCGATGAGTTGCTCGTCGATCCGCAGGTAGGGATTCAGCGAGGTCATCGGGTCCTGGAAGATCATCGCGATGCGCTTGCCGCGGATGGCGCGCGCCGCGGCGGGCGGGCAGTGCAGCAGGTCGGTGCCGTCGAAGAGCGCGCGGCCGCTCGCGATCCGGCCCGGCGGCTGCGGCACCAGGCCCATGAGCGAGTAGCAGGTGACGGACTTGCCCGAGCCCGACTCGCCCACGATGCCGAGCGTCTCGCCGCGCTCGACGCTGAAGCTCACGCCATCCACCGCGCGGTAGACGCCGCTGCGGGTGTGGAAATGGGTGCGGAGGTCGGTGACTTCGAGCAGGGGCACGGGCGCGGGAGTCTAGGGCTAGGGGCTCTGAGCTGAGAGTTGCTGGCGGACGGAGGCAACGACCGTCTCCGGCTTCAAGTCGGCCAGCGCGCCGCCGCCGGTGGGCGGGCAACCGGGCGGCTGGAGGAGAACCTTCGGCGCGGCGAAGACCGGGCCGGTGCGCACGGGATTGGTCGGACCGAACAGGCCGACGACCGGCACGCCGAGGGCGTTGGCGAGGTGCATGCCGCCGGTGTCGTTGGCGACGAGGACGGCGCAGCCTTGCAGGCGGGTGGCGAACTCCACCAGGCCGGTCCGGCCCGCGAGATTCTCCACGCGGTCGCCGAAGCCCGCCGCGACGGCGTCGGTGATCGCGCGGTCGTTGGGCGTGCCGAAGAGCGCGAACGTCCGCTCGGGCAGCGCCGCGATCAAAGCGCGCCAGTGCTCGACCGGCCAGCGCTTCTCCGGCGTGTTTTCCGAGCCGCAGATCAGGCCGAGGGGCGGTCGGAAGCTGAGAGCGGAGAGCGGAGAGCGGAGAGCTCCAGCGGCGCGAGGTCGGCCGGTTGCTCCAGGCCGAAGCGGCGGAGAAAATCCGTCCAGAGCGCGAGCTGGTGGTTTTGCGCCTCGTCGTAACCGGCGGGCAGCTCGAAGCGATGCGTGAGCAGCGGACGCGGGTGGCCGCGCCGCACGAGGCCGAAGCGCTGGCGCGCGCCGGTGCACCACGCCTCGAGGTCGCCGCGTTGGGAATTCGTGAAGAGCAGGTAGCAGTCGGGGAACTCTTCGCGCGCGCGCCGGAACTCCGCGAAGTAGGCGAGGCCGCCGGCCTGCGGCAGCGCGCGGTAGCGGTCGGCGAGCGCCAGCTGCTCGAGCAGCGGCAGGTAGGCGGCCTTGGCGACGAAGGTGATCTCCATGTCCGGCCGGGCCGCGCGCAGCGCGCGGAGCAGCGGGAGCGCCATGACGACGTCGCCGAGCCAGTTGGGCAGTCGCACCCAGAGGCGCGTGCGGCGGGGCAGGGCGGCGAGGCCGCGCTGGCGCCGCTCGGCGGCGAGGAAATCGCGCTTCAATCCGAGCCGGAAGCGCGCGGCCGGCGCGTCCTGGTTCTTCCAGCGCTGGTGGCCCCAGAGCCACGAGGTGCACTGGTTCTCGTCGGCGCGGAGCTTGTCCTCGAGCCAGCGGTTGAGCGCGATGGTGACGCCCTCGGGCGTGCCGTCGTGCGCGACCGGCTCGACGTGCAGCTCGACGCGCCAGAAGCCGAGGTAGCGCGGGTAGATGACGTTCACCACCGCGTCGAACTTCGTCGCGAGCACGCCAGGCAGCTCGGTGGTCGAGCAGACGCGGTCGAAGAGCAGCGTGAGCGCGCCCTGGTCGCCGGCGTTCTGGTCGTGGAGGATCCCGATGCAGCCGCCGCGCCGGAGGATGCGCACCGCTTCCTGGAAGCCCTGCTTGCGCGAGAGCAGGCGCATGCCGAAGCGCTCGCGCGTCCGCCGGATGAACTCGTCCGCCGCCGGGTTGTCGATCGGCCGGAAGATGGAGGCGAACTCGGGGAACGTCCCGTCGACGAGCAGCGCGAGCGCGGTCTGCACTTCCCAGTGGGCGAAATGCGGCGAGCAGAACAGCGTGGCGCGCGGCGCGGCGGCGTGGGCCGCGAAGGCCGCGCGCAGCGAAGCGGTGCCGCGCACGATCTCGCGGATGCGCGCGGCGCTGAGATAGGGGCTGGCCAGCGAGTAGAACGCGGTCTCGACGAAGCGCCGGATGCACTCGCGCGCCGTCGCGCGCCGCCAGGCGGCCGAGCGTTCGGGGAAGGCGTGGTGCAGGTTCGCGTGCATGAGCCGGCGGCGGCTCGGGACGAGAAAGTAGAACGCCCCGGCGACGGCCTGCGTCAGCGCCCGGAGCGCGGCGAGCGGCAGGTGGGCCAACACCCAGCCGGCGACCTGGAGCGCCAGTTTAACCATGGCGGGCGGGGCGGGGGACGGACGCGCTAAATTGCCTCAAATTTTTCCTGCTCAAGGTGATTGAATTTGCCTTCGGCGAAGTCGGATGAAACCTAACTCGCTGGTGGTTGAAAGGAATTTCTCCACCGCCGTCCCATGCGCGAACTGCTCATCATCCAACCCGCCTCGCTCGCCGACATCGTGCACGGCCTGCAGGTCACGGCGTCGCTGAAGGCCCAGCAGCCGGATTGGCGCGTGTCGTGGATCGTGCGCGACGTGTTCGCGCCGCTCGTGCGCTCGAGCAGCGTGGTGGACCAGATCTTCGTCTTCCGGCGGCTCGGCGGCGTGCGCGGGTTCTTCCAGCTCATGCGCGAGGTGCGCGCGCGGCAGTTCGACGTCGTGATGGATTTCCAGGGCCTGCTGCGCTCCGGCCTGATGGTGAAATGGACGCACGCGAAGCGGAAGCTCGGCCGCGCCGACGCGCGCGAGGGCGCGACCTTCTTCTACGGCGAGAAAATCGCCGCGCCCACGCCCGGCCCGCATCACCCGCTCGAGACGCTGCTGCAGTTCCTCGTCGCCGTGGAGGCCAAGCCCGAGCTGCACGGTCCGCTGCACTTCCGCGATTTCGGCAAGCTCAACTTCTCCTTCATGGAGAAACGCAACGGCCGGCGCCCCGTGCTCATGTTCCCCGAGAGCCGCCGCGAGGACAAGCGCTGGCCGGAATTCGCCCAGCTCTCGTCGCTGCTCGTGCGCGAGGCGGGCCGCAAGGTCGTCTGGGCGGGCTCGCACTACCTGCCGTGCAAGGAGGCGTTCCCCGACGGCGCCTTCGTCAACCTCACCGGCAACACCAGCCTCGCCTCGCTCGCCGCCCTCATCACCCACGCCGACTGGGTGATCTCGAACGACACCGGCCCGCTCCAGCTCGCCGCCGCGCTCGGCGTGAAGACCCTCGGCATCTTCGGCCCGACCGACCCGCGCCTGTCCGGGCCGTATCCGCTGACGAGCCCGACGAATTTCTACATCCAGGCGCCGGTCGGCGACCTGCGCCTGCTCGCCGCCCGCGACGTCTTCGCGCGCCTCAAGCGTCGCCTGGAATCGGAAGACGACCACGCGCGCGCGCCGTTTCCGTCCGCCCGGACGCGCTGAGTGCAAACCGCCGCCCCGCGCCGCCTCTGTCTCGTGCGCCTCTCGGCGCTCGGCGATGTCGTGCTCGCCACCGCGCTGGTGCAAACGCTGCGGCGGAACTTCCCCGCCGCGCAGCTCACCTGGATCACGAGCGGCATGACGCGCGAGCTGCTCCTCGGCCTCGAGGGCGTGGAGTTCATCGCCGTGCCGCGCCCGATGAAGCTCGGCGATTACCTCGCGCTGCGCCGGACGCTGCGCGGGCGCGACTTCGACGTGCTGCTCGCGGCGCAGGCCAGCTTCCGCGCCAACCTCGTGCACGCCTGCGTGCCGGCGGCGCGCAAGATCGGTTTCGACGCCCGCCGCGGCCGCGACCTGCACGGCCTGTTCGTCGGCGAGCGCATCCCGTATCGCGACGAGCACCTCGCCGAAGGTTTCCTCGCCTTCGCTGGCGCGCTCGGCGTCGCGCCGGAAAATTACGTGCGCCGCCTCGCCCTGCCGCTGGGCACGACCGACGTCGCCGCCGCGCGCGCGCTGGCGGGCGAGGGAGATATTTCGTGGTCAACCCGGCCGCGAGCAAGCCGGAGCGCAACTGGCGCGCCGAGCGCTACGCGGCCGTCGCGGACCACGTCGCACGCGCGACCGGCTGGCGCATCGTCCTGACCGGCGGCGGAAGCCCGGCCGAGAAGGCTTTGACCGATGCGGTCGCCGCGCAGCTGGCCACGCCGGCGCTCAACCTCGCCGGCCGCACCTCCGTGCGCACGCTCGCCGCGGTGCTCGCCGGGGCCGAGGGCTTGCTCGCCCCCGACACCGGCCCGGTGCACCTCGCCGCCGCGGTCGGCACGCCGGTCGTCGGGCTCTACGCCGTGGCCCGCTCGGCGCTGACCGGCCCGTGGCCGGAGCCGCGCTACTGCGTCGACCGCTACGCGGAGGCCGCGCGGCAGTTCCTCGGCGCGAGCGAACCGGGCTGGCACCTGCGGGTGCACGACGCGCGGGCGATGGACTTGATCACGGTCGAGGAGGTTTGTGCGCAGGTGGATCGATTGGCGGCCGGGCGCGGCGCGCGGTAGCCCGGCCTCAGTGCGGACGGGTTGACACCCCCGCGCCCGGAGGTTGCGGGCCACCTTTTTCGGAGACAATGCTCCCCGCAGAGCTCCCAAAATCGCCTTGCTGGGGGAAGCCGTTCCCGGGTTAATCGGCCTTCCTATGCTCGATCCCAAAGTCCTCCGCGAAACGCCCGAAGTCGTCCGCGCCGCCATCGCCAAGAAGCACCTCGACGTCGATCTCGACGCGGTGCTGGCGCTCGATCACGCGTGGCGTTCGCAGCTCGGCGAGGTCGAGCAGCTCCGCGCCAAGCAGAAGGCGGCCAACAACGAGATGGCCGCGCTGAAGAAGGGCTCGCCGGAGTTCCTCGCGAAGGTGCAGGAGATGAAGGCCGTCTCCGCCGAGGTGAAGGCGCGCGAGGAAGGCCTCAAGACGGTGGAGGAAAAGTGGCGCGACGCGATGCTGACGCTCCCGAACATCCCGCACGCCTCCGTGCCCGAGGGCAAGACGCCCGAGCAGAACGTCGTCTTCGCCACCCACGGCGACGTGAACGCCGTCTCCCCGCACGCCCAGCCCCACTGGGAGATCAAGGGCTTCGAGAGCCTGCTCGACTTCGGCCGCGGCGCCAAGGTCACGGGCGCGGGTTTCCCGTTCTACGTCGGCGACGGCGCGAAGATCGTGCGTGCGCTGCTCCAGTTTTTCTTGGATGAGGACGTGAAGGCCGGCTACACCGAGGTCGCGCCGCCGATCTTCGTCAACGCCGCCAGCGCCACCGCCACCGGCCAGCTGCCGGACAAGGAGGGCCAGATGTATGAGACGACGCCCGACCGGCTCTTCGCCGTGCCGACCGCCGAGGTGCCGCTGACGAACTTCTTCCGCGACGAGATCGTCGACGAGACCGCGCTGCCGATCAAGCGCTGCGCCTACACGCCGTGCTTCCGCCGCGAGGCGGGCAGCTACGGCAAGGACGTCCGCGGCCTGAACCGCCTGCACCAGTTCGACAAGGTCGAGCTGCTCAAGTGGGTCCACCCGTCGCAGAGCTATGCCGAGCTCGACGCGCTGCGCGACGACGCCGAGCGCCTGCTCCGCAAGCTCGAGCTGCCTTACCGCGTGCTGCTGATGTGCGGCGGCGACCTCGGCTTCTCCCAGTCGAAGAAATACGACCTCGAGGTCTGGGCCGCCGGCCAGAAGCGCTGGCTCGAGGTGTCCAGCTGCTCGAACTTCGAGGCCTTCCAGGCGCGCCGCGCCCAGATCCGCTTCCGCAACCAGGAGACCGGCAAGCCCGAGCTCGTGCACACGCTCAACGGCTCCGGCCTCGCCGTGCCCCGCGTGCTCGCCGCGCTGCTGGAGAACAATCTCCAGCCGGACGGCCGTGTGAAGATCCCGGCGGCGCTCGTGCCGTATTTCGGCAAGGAGTTCCTCAGCTTCAAGTGAGCTGACCGCTTGCAGGAGCCCGATGGCATGCGACTCAACGTGCTCCGAATCGCCTGCAAGCCGACTCCTGCATGACGAAGCGACAACGCCGTCCGCGCCATCGTCGGCCTCCCGGCTGGCCCGCCGTCGCCACGGCCTTCGTCCGCCGCATCTCGCACGGCGCGCTGCATCCGGCCGCGATGCAGCACGCGCTGGCCGACTGGGAGCGCGAAAAACGCCGCCGCCCGCGCGCCGAGGCACCGCGCTGGGCGCTGGCCTTCTCCGGCGGCGCCGACTCGCTGGCGCTGCTGCTGATCTTCTGGGCGGAAGCCGAGGGACGCTGGGGCCGGGACTTCGTTGCGTTGCACTTCAACCACTGCCTGCGCGGCCGCGCCGCCGACGCCGACGAACGGTTCTGCCGCAAGGTTTGCGCTGCGCTCGGCGTGAAGTTCGTCAGCGCGCGCTGGACCGCCGCGCGCGCCGACGCCAGCGAGGCCGAGGCCCGCGCTGCGCGGCATGAGTTTTTCGCGCGCGAGATGAAGCGCCGGCGCCTCCGGCTGCTCTGGCTCGGCCACCAGCAGGACGACATTGCGGAAACGCTGCTCATGCGCCTTGCCCGCGGCAGCGGCACCGGCGGTCTCGCCGCCCCGCGCCCCGTGCAGCCGCAGGCCGATGGACGCGTGCACCTCCGGCCGCTCCTCACGCTCAAGAAGGCCGACCTCGTGGCCGCCCTGCGGGCCAGCGGCGCCCACTGGTGCGAGGACGCGACGAACGCCGGCGACGCTTACTTGCGCAACCGCGTCCGTCGCGCTGTCGTGCCGGCGTGGGCGCGGGCCGCCGGCCGCGACGTCCTCGCCGGTGCGGCGCTTGCCCGCGAACGCCTCGAGGAGGACGATGCCGCGCTCGAGGCCTGGCTCGATCAGCTGGCGCCGCTGCGCGGGCGCACGCTCGACCTGGCGCGCCTCACCGGCAAGCCGCGGGCGGTCTGGCGCCGGGCCTTGCATCGCTGGCTGCTGGCGGCGCGGCCGACGACCGATCTCTCCCGGCAGGGCTTCGAGCAGCTGCTCGCCGCGATCGAGCGCGGACGCGACACGCGTTTCAGCCTCGGGGCGAAGGCGTTCGCCGTCGTGCGCGCGGGAAAACTCTCTCTCAAGCGGACGTGAATTTGTTCCGATTTCGGGACGATTTTCCTCCGGGCCTTCGTTTGACTTATCCGAGGGGAACCTTCACGTTGACGCCCCAGTCCCAAAACCCGAATGCCCGACCACGACGACAACAAGAAACGCCGCCCGCTGAAGAACCTGCCGCCCGAGAGTTTTCAGCCGAAAGTCATGCTGATCTGGCTGGCCATCATCGCGGCCATCGTCGCTCTGTTCTATTTTAATCCCGCCAAGTCCGCCCAGCCGGCGAGCATCAAGATCCAGCAGGTGGTGGAGCTGGCTGAGCAGGGCAAGGTGCTCTCCGGCAGCATCCAACCCGATCCGTCGGGCGGCCGCGATTGGTATGGGGTCGCGGGCAAGCTCAAGGAGGCGAGCCTGCACACCGAGACGGGCGCGACGGACACGTTCGTTTCCACCGGCCGGCTCACCGACGGCAATTTCGAGCGCCTGCAGCGCGCGCAGGTCTTCGTGGAGAAGCCCGCGACGACCGCCATGACCCAGCTGGTCTACAATATCCTGCCGTTCGTCATCGTGATCGGCCTGCTCTACTTCCTGTTCGTGCGTCAGCTCCGCAACGCCGGCAAGGGCGCGCTCAGCTTCGGCAAGAGCCGCGCCAAGCTCCTCACCCGCGAGAAGGACCGCATCACCTTCGCCGACGTCGCCGGCTGCGACGAGGCCAAGGAGGAGGTCAGCGAGGTCGTCGAGTTCCTGAAGGATCCGAAGAAATTCCAGAAGATCGGCGGCCGCATCCCGAAGGGCATCCTCATGGTCGGTCCTCCGGGCACCGGCAAGACGCTGCTCGCGAAGGCGATCGCCGGCGAGGCCGACGTGCCGTTCTTCTCCATCAGCGGCTCCGACTTCGTGGAGATGTTCGTCGGCGTCGGCGCCAGCCGCGTGCGCGACATGTTCGAACAGGGCCGCAAGAACGCGCCCTGCCTCATCTTCATCGACGAAATCGACGCCGTCGGCCGGCAGCGCGGCGCGGGCCTCGGCGGCGGCAACGACGAGCGCGAGCAGACGCTCAACTCCTCCTCGTCGAGATGGACGGCTTCGACACCCAGGAAGGCATCATCATCATCGCCGCGACCAACCGCCCCGACGTCCTCGACAGCGCGCTGCTTCGCCCGGGCCGCTTCGACCGCCAGGTGACGATCGATCTCCCCGACATCATCGGTCGCGAGCAGATTCTCCGCGTCCATGCCCGCAAGATCGCCCTGGCCGACAACGTCGACCTCGCCGTGATCGCGCGCGGCACGCCCGGCCTGTCCGGCGCCGAGCTGGCGAACCTTCTCAACGAGGCCGCCCTCCTCGCCGCCCGCCGCAACAAGAAGAAAGTCGACATGACCGACGTCGACGAGGCGCGTGACAAGGTCCTCTGGGGCCTCTCCCGCCGCCGCGTGATGGACGACAAGGAAAAGCGCCTGATCGCCTGGCACGAGGCGGGTCACGCCGTGGTCCAGGCCGTCCTCGACGACGGCACGACGCCGGTGCACAAGGTCACGATCATCCCGCGCGGCCGCTCGCTCGGCAGCACGACGATGCTTCCCACCAAGGACATTCTCACCACCGCCAAGCAGAAGATGCTCGACGACATCGCCTGCTCGATGGGCGGGCGCATCGCCGAGCTCCTCGTCACCGGCGACCTCAGCAGCGGCGCCTACGGCGACATCAAATACGCCACGCGCATCGCGCGGGCGATGGTCTGCGACTACGGCATGAGCGAGCTCGGCCCCGTTGCCTTGGGCGAGAACCAGGACACCGTGTTCCTCGGACGCGACATCACCCGCTCGCAGCACGTGAGCGAGGACACCGCGCGCAAGATCGACACCGCGGTAACCGACATCCTCAACACGCAATATAAGCGCGCCGAGCAGATCATCACCGACCACCGCACGGCGCTCGACAAGATCGCCCACGCGCTGATCGAGCACGAAACGATCGAGGGCAAGCACGTGCTCGAGATCCTGCAGCACGGCGAGATCAAGTCGCCGATCGTCACGACGAAGCCGCCCCCGCGCGAGCCGGCGGCCAAGCCGTCCGATCGTCCTTCCTCGCCGGACGCGGCTGCGGCGGCGGCCCCCGCGCCGACGCCCGCCTGAGCCGGGCGCAACTCTCCGTCGATCTTCCGCCGGGCCGCAGGGCCCGGCTTTTTATTGGCCGGACGACAGGCGCACGGCGGAAAATCGTCCTTGGATTCGTTTCGCGCCGCCGCCAACCTGCCGTTTCCTCTTTATGAAAATCTGCTGCATCGGTGCCGGTTACGTAGGTGGGCCTACCATGGCCATGATCGCGCTCAAGTGCCCTGATATCCAAGTCGCCGTCGTCGACATGAACGCGGCTCGCATTGCGGCCTGGAACAGCGACCAGCTTCCGATCTATGAGCCGGGCCTCGATGACGTCGTGCGGCAGGCGCGCGGGCGGAATCTCCATTTCACGACCGACGTCGCTGGCAACATCAAGTCGGCGGACATCATCTTCGTGGCCGTCAACACGCCGACCAAGACCTACGGCGTCGGCGCCGGCCGCGCCGCCGACCTCCGCTACATCGAGTCCGTCGCTCGCACCATCGCGCAGCACGCCACCGGCACGAAGATCATCGTCGAGAAGTCCACGATCCCGGTGAAAACCGCGGACACGATCCGCTCCATCCTCGCCTCGAACGGCACCGGGCTGAAGGCGCAGGTGCTCTCCAACCCCGAATTTCTCGCCGAGGGCACGGCGGTGCAGGACCTCCTGGCGCCGGACCGCGTGCTGATCGGCGGCGAGCGCACGCCCGAGGGCGACCAGGCCGTCGCGGCGCTCGCCGGCGTCTACGCGCGCTGGGTGCCGCGCGAGCGCATCATCACGACCAACCTCTGGTCCTCCGAACTCTCGAAGCTCGTGGCCAACGCCTTCCTCGCGCAGCGCATCTCCTCGATCAACTCGATCTCCGCCCTCTGCGAGGCCACCGGCGCCGACGTCGACGAGGTCGCCAACGCCATCGGCAAGGACAGCCGCATCGGCCCGAAATTCCTCAAGGCCTCCGTCGGCTTCGGCGGCTCGTGCTTCCAGAAGGACATCCTCAACCTGACCTACCTCTGCGAGTCCTTCGGCCTCCCCGAGGTCGCGGCCTACTGGGGCAGCGTGGTGGGCATCAACGACTGGCAGAAGAAGCGTTTTGCCGCCCGCATCGTGAAGGAGCTCTTCAACACCGTCGCGGACAAGAAAATCGCCATCCTCGGTTTCGCCTTCAAGAAGGACACCAACGACACCCGCGAGACCGCCGCCATCAACGTCTGCCGCGACCTGCTCGCCGAGCACGCCAGCGTTTGCGTCTACGACCCCAAGGTCCCCGCCGACGAGATCCTCGCCGACACCCTGGGCAAGGGCCATACCAACTCCCGGCTCACCGTCGCCCAGGACGCCTACGCGGCCTGCGCCGGCGCGCACGCCATCGCCATCGTCACGGAGTGGGACGAGTTCAAGAAGCTCGACTACGCCCGGATCTACGCCGGCATGCCCAAGCCCGCTTTCCTCTTCGACGGCCGCAACATCCTCGATCTCGCCGCCCTCCGGAAGATCGGCTTCAAGGCGTCCGGCATCGGCAAGCCCGCCGAGTAAGCCGTCGCGCGGCCGACGGGCAGAGCACGCGCCGAAAGCGAAAGGCCGGGGCCGGAACGCCCCGCGCCGTGGCTCATTCCTCGCTCGTCCGGCGCCGCCAGTAGTCCAGCAGCACGGCGACGATGATGATGCCGCCGGTCACGATCTCCTGCACCCAGTTGGACAGGCCGAGCTTGGTGCAGCCGTTGGCCACGACGCTCATGATCAGCGCGCCGATCAAGGTGCCGACGATCGTGCCCTGGCCGCCGGACAGGCTCGCGCCGCCGATGACGACCGCCGCGATGATGTTCAATTCGAGCCCGACCGCCGTCGTGGGATCGCCGCCGGTGAGGTAGGCGAACTGAAGCACGGCGCCGAGGCCCGCGAAGAGGCCGCCGAGGGCGTAGACCAGCACCTTCACGCGCTCGACGGGCACGCCACACAGGCGCGCGGTGAGTTCGTTCGAGCCGACGGCGAACACGTGGCGCCCGAAGCGTGTGTAGCGCAGCGCCAGGGCCACAAGCGCGGCGAAGCCGAGCATCAGCCACACGCCGCCGGGCAGCGTGCCGCGGCCGCCGAGCAGCATGAGCTTGTTCAGCCACGTCTCGTCCGGGTAAATCGGCTGCTCGTTGGCGAGGCCCTTGGCCGCGCCGCGGAGCGCGCCCATCAGGCCGAGGGTCACGACGAACGGCAGCAGGCGCAGCCGGGTGATCAACACGCCGGAAAGCGCGCCGCACGCCGTCGCCGCGGCCACGCCGCCGAGCGCGGCGGCGAGCGGGCCCCAGCCGGCGTTGAGCAGCCGCGCGATCACCACCGTGCCGAGCGCGATGATCGAGCCGACCGACAGGTCGATGCCGCCGGAAACGATCACGAGCGTCATGCCCAGGGCGGCGATGCCGATGACGGCGGTCTGCTGGAAGATGATGGCGAAGTTGTCCCACGTCGCGAACGTCGACCCGCGCAGGGCGGTGAACAGCGCGCCGACGGCGAGCAGGCCGAGGAACGGGCCGAAGCTCAGGAGGCTGCGGCGGGCGAGGCTGGGGGCGGCGGAGGCGTCAGGCATGTTCGGGAAGGGCGGTGCCGGTGGCGGCGAGCATGATGCGGTGCTCGGTCCACTCGCCGGCCGGTCGCGCCGGGCTGAGTTCGCCGCGGCACATGACGGCGATGCGATCGCAGGTGCCGAGCAGCTCGGGCAGGTAGCTGCTGACCATGAGCACCGCGCGGCCCTGGCCGGCGAGCTCGTCGATCAGCCGGTAGATCTGCTGCTTCGCGCCGATGTCGACGCCGCGGGTCGGCTCGTCGAGCAGGAGCACGTCGGCGCCGTTGCGCAGGAGGCGGCCGAGCGCGATCTTCTGCTGGTTGCCGCCGGAGAGCTGGCGCGCCGGCTGGTGCGGCCCGGCGCAGCGCACGCCGAGGCGGGCAATCCAGTCGCGCGTCTCGGCGGCGAGGGCGGCCGGCCGGAGGAAGCGCCCGAGGCGCGGCAGCGTCAGGTTCTCCTCCAGGCTGCGGTCGAGGGCGAGGCCCTCGTTCTTGCGGTCCTCGCACAGGAAGCCCAGGCCCTGCCGCCAGCGGTGCAGCGGCGAGCTCGGGCCGGCGAAGGCGCCGACGCGGACCTCGCCGCTCCGCACCCGCTCGAGGGCGAAGATCGCGCGCAGCAGCTCGCTGCGCCCGGCGCCGACGACGCCCGCCAGGCCGAGCACCTCGCTGCGGCGCAGCACGAGCGAGGCCCGCCCGGGCCGACGCGGACCGGCGACGGCCACGCATTCGAGCACGGGGGCGCCGGGGCGGCGCGGGGAGCGCCGGTAGAGCTCGTCGACGTGGCGGCCGACCATGAGCTCGGCGATGCGATCCATCGTGATCCCGGCGGTCTCGCCGGTGGCGACGGAGCGGCCGTCGCGCAGGACGGTGTAGCGCTCGGACAGCGCCTGCACCTCCTCGAGGAAGTGGGAAATGTAGATCACCGACTGGCCCTGGTCGCGCAGGCGGCGCACCAGGGTGAAGAGTTTCTGCGCGTCGGCCTGGGTGAGGCTCGAGGTCGGCTCGTCCAGCACGAGCACGCGGCAGCCGAGCGCGAGCGCGCGGCCGATTTCGATGAGCTGCTGTTCGGCGACGCTCAGGCGGCCGGCGGGCGCGTCGAGGGGATGTCGGGCCGGCCGAGCTGCGCCAGCGCCTCGGCGGCGATGCGGCGCGATTCGCGGTGGCGCAGGAAGGGGCCGCGGTGCGGCTCGGCCCCGAGCACGAGGTTCTCCACCACGCTCAGGTGCGGGGCGAGGGCGAGTTCCTGGTTCACCATCGCGATGCCGGCGCGGCGCGCGTCGAGCGGGTGGCGCGGCGCGTAGGGCCGGCCGTCGAGCTCGATCGTGCCGGCGTCGGGCGCGTGGACGCCGGACAGGACCTTCATCAGCGTGCTCTTGCCGGCGCCGTTCTCGCCGACCAGCGCGTGAATCTCGCCGGCGCGGATCTCGAGATCGACGCCGTCGAGCGCAGTGGTCGCCCCGAAGCGCTTGCGGATGCCGGAGAGACGGAGGCGTGGGCCGGACACGTCGATCAATGGCCGAGGACGGCGCGGACCGCGGGCGTGTCGAGCGATTGCGGCGTCACGAGCACGCAGCCGGTGTCGACGACGGCGGCGACTTTCTCGCCGCGCAGGTGGCGGACCGCGGTCGCGACGCCGAGGTAGCCCATCTTCTGGGGGTTTTGCGCGACGAGCGCCTGGATGTCGCCCTTCTTGAGCGCGGCGAGGAGGAAGGGGTGGCGTCGAAGCCGACGAATTTCTTCTGGCCGGCGAGGCCGGTCTGGCGGAGAGCGAGCAGGAGGCCCTGCGTGCTCGACTCGTTCGGGGCGAAGACGCCGTCGGCCGCGCGGATCTTGTCGATCAGGTTCATCGCGGCGTCCTGCGCGGAGGCGATGGTCGCGCCGGCGTAGCGGTTTTCGACGAGGAGCTCGATGTCCGGATGCGCCTTCAGCACCTCGAGGAAACCCGCCTCGCGGGCGGCGGTGCTGGCCGAGCCCTCGGAGTAGCGGAGGAGCACGACCTTGCCCTTGCCGCCGAGCAGGCGGACGAGTTCCTCGCCCGCGAGCTTGCCGCCGAGGTGGTTGTCGGTCGCGACGAAGCTGACGAAGTCCTTGCCGGCCTCGGCCTTCAGGCCGGAGTCGAAGATCACGACCGGGATGTGGCGGTCCATGGCGCTCTTCACCGGCGTGCGCAGCGCGGTGTCGTCGAGCGGGGCGAGGACGATGGCATCGACGTTCGAGGCGACGAATTGCTGCACGACGCCGATCTGCTGGGCGCGGTCGTCCTCCTTGAGCGGGCCTTTCCAGAGGATCTCGACGCCGAACTCGGCGCCGGCCTGGCGGGCGCCGGCCTCGACGGATTTCCAGAAGCTGTGCGTCGTGCCCTTGGGGATGACGGCGATCTTTTCGCCGGCGGCGGACGCCGAAACGGCGAGCAGGGTCAGGGAGAGTGCGACAGGAGCGAGCAAACGCGGCAGCGTCATGGAGGGGCAGGGGTGAACGTTGGAGAGCCGCGCGGGGGGACTCACAGCTCCGGAAAGCGGGAGGAAATTGCGCGCGGGATTGCCGGATCGCAAGGGCGGTTTGACCGATGACGCGGGCCAAAAACAAAAGGCGCCCCGTGGTGCGGGACGCCTGGAAGATCGGTCTGAGGTAGACTGGCGGCTCAGTCGTTCGCCTGGCTGCCGTTGCGCGCGAGGTAGTCGCGGATGGTCTGGGCCCGCTCCTCGGCGCGGGTTTCTTGGTCGATCTCGTCGGCCGTGCGCTGCTTGTCGTGCTTGGCCATCTGGCGGCGGATCTTCGAGAGCGCGAGATACTCGAGCTGGCGGATGCGCTCGCGGGTGACCTTGAATTTCTTGCCGACCTCCTCGAGGGTGAGCTCCTTCTCGCCGTCGAGGCCGAAGCGCATCTTGATGATGGCGGCCTCGCGCGGGTCGAGGGAGTCGACCATGGCGCGGAGGTTCTCGCGGAGGTTGCGCTCGCCGAGGTCGGCGTCGGGCGCGACGGTGCTCTCGTCGCCGACGAGGTCGCCGAGCGTGGCGGAGTCGCTGTCCTCGCCCACGGGCGCGTCGAGGGAAGCCGGGCGGACGCTGACGGTCTTGAGCAGGGCGATCTTGTTGACCGGCATCTGCATCTCGTAGGCGATCTCCTCGTTGGTCGGCTCGCGGCCGAACTCGTCGGTGAGCGCGTTGATCGTCCGGCGCATGCGGGCGATCTTGTCGACCAGGTGGACGGGGAGGCGGATGGTCTTGGACTGGTTGGCCAGGGCGCGCTTCATCGACTGCTTGATCCACCAGGCGGCGTAGGTGGAGAGCTTGCCGCCCTTGGCGGGGTCGAAGCGCTCGACGGCCTTGATGAGGCCGAGGTTGCCTTCCGAAATGAGATCCATGAGCGGCAGGCCCATGTCCTTGTAGTCGTAGGCGATCTTCACGACGAGGCGGAGGTTCGCCTTGATCATGTGGTCGCGGGCGGACTTGTCGCCGCGCTTGATGCGGGCGGCGAGCTTGATCTCCTCCTCGATGGTGAGGAGGGGCGTCTGGCGAATCTCGTTCAGGTAGAGCTGGAGATTCGAGCGTTCGTCGCGACGGTCGACGGGGGAAGCCTTGTCGAACTCGGACTGGGCCGCGGTGGGCGCGGGCTTGATCTCGGGGCGGACAGTGAGGCTTTCGTCGACGGAGGGGATGGAAACAGGTTGGACGCGCGCGGGAGCGGTTTCTTCGACAGCCGGCGCAGCGCGGAGGAGCTTTTTGCGATGAGGCATGGCGTGGAGGGAGTGAGACACGGTGGTCATTTCAACCGGTGTCCTGCACATTAGATGCCGGACGACGCGTGGAAATTCCCAGTCGTTCTGTTTGACCCGAATTACGTCCGGCTGTGCCGTCCGGACGCCAAAACCCTACATTTTCTCGGCCAAGGCGATGGCTTTGAAGAGGGCGGAAGCCTTGTTGATCGTCTCCTGATACTCGGTGGCCGGCACCGAGTCGGCGACGAGTCCGGCCCCCGCCTGCACGTGGACCTTGCCGTCCTTAAGCAATGCCGTGCGGAGAGTTATGCAGGAATCAAGGTTGCCGTTGTAGCTGAAATAACCGAGCGCGCCGGCGTAGGTGCCGCGCTGGGTGCCCTCGAATTGGGCGATCAGCTGCATGGCGCGGACCTTGGGGGCGCCGCTGACAGTGCCGGCGGGGAAAGTGGCACGGATCAGGTCGAAAGCGGAACGTTCTGGCGCAAGTTGTCCCTCCACCTGTGACACGATGTGCATCACGTGGGAGTAGCGCTCGATGGTCATGAACTCCGGCACCTTCACGCTGCCGTAGCTGCAGACGCGGCCGAAGTCGTTGCGGGCGAGGTCGACGAGCATGAGGTGCTCGGCCTTCTCCTTTTCGTCCGCGAGGAGGTCCTTTTCCAGCGCGAGGTCTTCCTCCGGGGTCTTGCCGCGCGGGCGCGTGCCGGCGATGGGGCGGATTTCCGCCAGGCGCCCCGTCAGGCGCACGTGCACCTCGGGGGACGCGCCGACCAGGGCGAAGTCGCCGGTCTCGAGGATGAACATGTAGGGCGACGGATTCACCGTGCGCAGGGCGCGGTAGAGGTCGAGCGGCGACTTCCTGAAGTCGCGGCTGAAACGCTGCGAGAGCACGATCTGGAAAATGTCGCCGGCGCGGATGAACTCCTTGGAGTCCTCGACCATCTGCTCGAAGCTGGCCTGCGAGTGGTTGCCCGGCGGCACGGTGATGCCGTCGAGTTCGCCCAGCTCGGCGGGGGCGAGCGGGCAGGGCTGGCGCAGCACGCCCCGTAGGCGCTCGATTTCGGTGACGGCAGCGTCGTAGGCGGCGCCGGCATCGGAGCCGACATGGGCGTTGACGATGAGGCGGAGCGCCTGCTTCGCGCGGTCGAACACGACCAGCGAATCGCAGAGCATGAACCACATCATCGGCACGCCGAGGTCGTCGCGCGCGGCCAGGGGCACGGTGCGCTCGACGCCGTGGATGTATTCGTAGCCGAGGTAGCCGACGGCGCCGCCGGTGAACGGCGGCAGGCCCGGCAGCTCGACCGGCCGATATTGGCGCATCTCGCGCTCGAGCTCCTGCAGCGGGTCGCCCTCGCCCGCGCGGGCGGAGAGGATCTTGCGCGGGTTGCAGCCGACGAAGCTGTAGCGCGAGAGGTGTTCGCCGCCCTCGACCGACTCGAGCAGGAAGGCCGGGCCGCGGGCGCGGAGCTTGGCGAACGCCGAGACCGGCGTCTCGAGGTCGGCGAGCAGTTCGGCGGCGACCGGGATGACGTTGCCTCGCGCGCTGAGGGCGAGGAATTCGGAGCGGGAAGGGTGGACGCGCATTACTCGACCGTGACCGACTTGGCCAGGTTGCGGGGTTTGTCGACATCGCGGCCGAGTTCGACGGCGATGTAGTAGCTCAGGAGCTGGACCGGGATGGTGGCCACGATCGGCAGCACGGCCTCGTGGCATTCGGGAATGGGGATGACCTCGTCGGCGAGGCCCTCGGGCAGTTTGCAGCCGTCGGTGCAAACGGCGATGATCTGGCCCTTGCGCGCCTTGATCTCCTGCATGGAGGAGACGACCTTGTTGAACATCTCGCCGGAGGAGACGAAGAAGACCGACGGGCAGTGCTCGCTGATCAGGGCGATGGGGCCGTGCTTCATCTCCGCCGCCGGGTAGCCCTCGGCGTGGATGTAGGAAATCTCCTTCAGCTTCAGCGCGCCTTCGAGGGCGACGGGGAAGAGCGTCATGCGGCCGAGGAACAGCATGTCGCGGTGGTGGGCGTAGCGCCGGGCGATCCCGCGGATGTGGTCGGCCTGCTTGAGCGCCGTGCGCACGAGGTCGGGCGCGCCCTTGAGGGCCTGGACGATCTCGGTGCCGTCGCTGAAGCTCAGGTCGCGCATGCGGCCGATGTAGAGCGCGAGCATGGCGCCGATGAGCAACTGGGAGGTGAAGGCCTTGGTCGAGGCCACGCCGACCTCGGGGCCGACGTGCTGGTAGATGCCGCCGTCCGCCTCGCGCGCGATGGTCGAGCCGACGACGTTGTTCACCGCGAGGACCTTGTAGCCCTTGCGCTTCGCCTCGCGCATGGCGGCGAGCGTGTCGATCGTCTCGCCCGACTGGCTCATGGTGAAGAAGAGCGTGTTGGGATCGAGCGGGGTGTTGCGGTAGCGGAACTCGGAGGCGTAGTCGCACTCGACCGGCACGCGGGCGAAGCGCTCGATCAGGTGCTCGGTCACCATGCAGGCGTGCAGGGCGGTGCCGCAGGCGAGGAACTGGAAGCGCTCGTAGCTGCGGAATTCGTTCGCGCTGATGTTCAGGCCGCCGAACTGCGCCGTGCTGCCGTCCTCGGAGAAGCGGCCGCGCATGGTGTTTTCCAGCGCCTGCGGCTGCTCGAAAATCTCCTTCTCCATGAAGTGCGCGTAGCCGTTCAACTCCGCGTCGGAGATGGACCAGGTGACCTTGTCGATGACTGGCGAGACGTCCGCGGCGGCCAGCGTCGTGATCGTGAAGTTCTTCGGCGTGAGGTGGGCGACCTCGCCGTCCTTGAGGTAGACGACGTTCTGCGTGCGGCTGACAATCGCCGCGACGTCGGAGGCGACGAGGCTCTCGCCGTCGCCGATGCCGAGGATGAGCGGGGAGCCCTTGCGCGCCGTGACCAGTTCGCCGGGCGCGTCGACCGCCATGACGACGATGCCGTAGGTGCCCTCGGCGTGGCGCAGGGTCTTGCGCACCGCCGTGACGAAGCGGCTCTCGGTCGGGTCGCCCGGCGCCGGTTCCTTCGCGTAGTGGTAGGCGATGGCGTTGCAGAGGACTTCGGTGTCGGTCTCCGACTTGAAGGTATAGCCCTTGGCGGCGAGGAATTTTTTGATCGAGGCGTAGTTCTCGATCACGCCGTTGTGGATCAGGGCGATCTTGCCGTCGCTGCTGACGTGCGGGTGGGCGTTGGCGTCGGTGACGCCGCCGTGCGTCGCCCAGCGGGTGTGGCCCATGCCGTAGCTGCTCGAGAGGCGGAGCTTCGCCACCTCCGGCTCCAGGTTGGCGACGCGGCCGATCTTCTTCGCGACGGTGAAGCCGCCGTCCTGCCAGACTGCCACGCCGGCGGAGTCATAGCCGCGGTATTCCAGTCGCTTCAGGCCTTCGAGAATGAGGGGGGCCGCCTTGTTTTTGCCCACGTAGCCGACGATGCCACACATACGTTTTGGTTTTGTCTGGCGATTTGAGAAGTCGCCCAGATGATACGCAAGGCCTTTAGCTTACCATGCCCAACTCCAAACGAGTTTTGTCCGTCATCATGGGAGGTGGTCGCGGCACGCGACTGTTCCCGCTCACGAAGGAACGCTGCAAGCCCGCGGTGCCGCTCGCCGGCAAATACCGCCTCGTCGACATCCCGATCAGCAATTGCATCAACTCCGGCTACAACCGGATCTTCCTGCTCACGCAGTTCCTGACGGCCTCGCTGCACCGGCACATTCAGAAGAGCTTTCACTTCGATCCGTTCAGCGGCGGCTTCGTCGACATCCTCTCCGCCGAGCAGACGGAGAAGAGCAACGCGTGGTATGAAGGCACCGCGGACGCCGTGCGGCGAAACATCGTCCACTTCAACAGCCACCGGCACGAGATCATCCTCATCCTCTCCGGCGACCAGCTCTACCGGATGGATTTCGACAAGATCGTGCAGCAGCATCTGGAAACTAAGGCCGACGTGACGATCGCGGCGATCCCGTTCGCCGCCTCGAAGGTCGAGGGCCTGGGCCTGATGCGCGTCGCCGACGACCTGACGATCACCGAATTCGTCGAGAAGCCGAAGGATCCGGCGATCATCAACGGCCTCGCGATGAGCGACACGCTCGAGGCGCGCCTCGGCACGAACAAGACGGGCGAGAAGCGCTGCCTCGCCTCGATGGGCATCTACGTGTTCAGCCGCGACGTCCTCGCCCGCGCGCTGGACAACACGATGAAGGATTTCGGCAAGGAGGTCATCCCGAGCCTGCTCGGCAAGGCCAAGCTTTGCAGCTACGTCTTCGAGGGCTACTGGGAGGACATCGGCACCGTCCGCGCCTTCTTCGAGGCCAACCTCGCGCTCGCGCAACCGCTGCCGCCGTTCAATTTCTTCGACCGCAACGCCCCGATCTACACCCACGCGCGCTACCTGCCCGCCTCGAAGATCAATCATTGCGACATCGACCACGTCGTCATCGGCGACGGGTGCATCGTGACCGATTCGAAGCTGCGCCACTGCCTGATCGGCATCCGCTCCATCCTCGGCGAGAACTCCGACCTGCAGGACGTCGTGATGATGGGCGCGGACTATTACCAGACCGAGGAGGAGGTCGCCGCGGATCGCAAGGCCGGACGCCCGACCTTCGGCGTCGGGCGCAACTGCCGGATCCGCCGCACCATCATCGACAAGAACGCCCGCATCGGCGACAACGTCACGCTCTCGCCCGAAGGCAAGGCGGACGGCGAGTATCCGCACGACATCGTGATCCGCGACGGCGTGCTCTGCGTCTGCAAGGGCGGCGTGATCCCGTCGGGCTTCACGCTCTGATCCCGCCCGGCGCGGCCTACTTGGACGGACCGGCGCTCCGGCGCGCCAGTCCGATCAGGGCGAGGCCGGCGGCGATCAGGAAGAACGAGTAGAACGTGCCGCGGCTGAGGCCGAGGATGAGCGCGGCGTCGGGCTCGCGGAAAACCTCGCAGAACATCCGGACGAACGCGTAGCCGATCAGGAACTCGCCGGCGAGCCGCCCCGGCTGGCGCAGCACGACGTCGGTCTTCCAGAAGCGCCATTGCGCGAAGGCGAAGAGCAGTAGGCCCTCGGTCGCCGCCTCGTAGAGCTGCGAGGGGTGGCGCGGCGCGGTGCCGCCGCCGGTGTGCATGAAGATCACCGCCCACGGCACCTCGGCGTGCTTGCCCCAGAGTTCGCCGTTGATGAAGTTCGCGACCCGCCCGAGGAAGACGCCGACGGGCGCGGTGGTGACCACGAGATCGCCGAGATGGAGGAAGGAAACCTTGCGGCCGCGCGCGAACAGCCAGAGCGCGAGCGCCACGCCGATGAAGGCGCCGTGGCTGGCCATGCCGCCCTCCCACAGGCGCAGCAGCGCGAGCGGGTCGTGGAGCAGCAGGTCAGGCTTGTAGAAAATGAAGTAGCCGAGGCGGCCGCCGAGGATGACGCCGGCGATGATGGCAACGACCAGATCGGTGGCGGCGTCGAGATTGAGCGGGGTCCGGCCGGCGCGGTGATAGCGCGCGAGCAACACGCCCGCGGCGACGAAGCCGAGCAGGTAGGCGAGGCCGTAGTAGCGGATGCCGAAGTTTTCGCCGAAGCGGATGAGGAACGGGCTGAGGTCGTGGACCCAGTAGGCGAGGAGAGGAGACACGGAGGGCGGTGAAGTGAAGGGGGCGGTGGACGAGGGGCGGCGCGTCAGGCCTTGCCCGGCGCGGCGTCGCCGCGGCGCGGACGGCTGAGCTTCTGGGTTTTGGAGCGGGCGAACTCGCGCATGTCCACGGCGACGTCGTCCTTCTCAAAGATCTCCTTCCCGAGGATGTGTTCCATGATGTCCTCCATCGTGAGCACGCCGGTGGTGGCGCCGAACTCGTCGACCACGACCGCGATCTGCTGGTGCGTCTTGAGGAACTGCTGGAGCGCCTGCCCGACGGTGACGGTCTCGGGCACGAACTGCACCTCCTGCATCAGTTTCTCGACGAGGTCGAAGTCCTGGTCGTTCGCCTTGGCCTTGAGCAGGTCGCGGCGGCGCACCAGCCCGACGACGTCGTCGAGGTTCTTGCCGTAGACCGGAATGCGGGCGAAGGGGATGTTCGGATACTCGCGGAAGACCTCGCCGACGGTGGCGTTGCGGGCGAGCGCCGTCACGACGATGCGCGGCGTCATGATGGTCTCGACGCGCACGTCGTCGAGCGAGAGGGCGTTGGCGATGATGTTCGACTCGCTGCGCGAGATGGTGCCTTCCTGCGCGCCCTTCTCGGCGAGGAGGATGATCTCGCGGTCGGCGTGGTGCTGGAGGGCCTTCTTGCCGACGACGATCTTCACCACCTGCTTGCAGAGCCAGGTGATCGGGCGCAGCACGCGCGTCATCCAGAGCAGCGGGTAGACCACGTGCGGCTGGAGGGCGGGGCGGTGGACGACGCCGAGGTTCTTCGGAATGACCTCGGAAAGGATGAGGATGCCGAGCGTCATGCCGCCGGAGATGAAGCCGAGCGAGGCGTGGCCGAAGAGGTCGGCGCCCAGCGCGCCCACGATCACGGAGCCGAGGGTGTGCGCCATGGTGTTGAGCGTGAGGATGGAGGAGATCGTCTCGTCCATCTCGTTGCGGAAGTGCTCCAGCAATGCCCCGCGCGCGGGCTTGGCGCGCTTCAGGGCCTCGACCTCGGCCGTGGTCGTGCTCAGCACCAGCGCCTCCAGCAACGAACACCAGAACGAGGTGGCGAGCGTGAAGACGACAGCGAAGAGGAAGCCGAACATGCGGCCAAGGTGCGGAGACGGCGCCGCGCACACAAATTCTTTTAACCGGGTCCGTCGTCCATAATGACTAGGCCGCGGGCCAGAGTTTCCTTGCACGGCGCCGGGGCGCGGAGCTTAGTGGCCCGATGAGCGCACTGAAGACGACCCCCCTGAACGCGTTTCATCGTCGAAACGGCGGCCGCATGGTGGATTTCGCGGGCTGGGACATGCCCGTGCAATACAAGAGCATCCTCGAGGAGCACAAGGCCGTGCGCCAGCGCGCCGGTCTCTTCGACGTGAGCCACATGGGCGAGGCCGACGTCAAGGGCCCCGAGGCCCTCAAGTTCCTCCAGCACCTGGTCACGAACGACTGCAGCAAGCTCTTCCCCGGTCGCGTGCTCTACACCACGATGTGCTACCCGCACGGCGGCGTGGTCGACGACCTGCTCGTCTACATGCGCGGAGCGGACGACTATTTCCTCTGCATCAACGCCGGCAACATCGACAAGGACATCGCCTGGATGCAGGAGCAGGCCAAGGGCTTCGCCTGCACCGTGACGGACCGCTCCGCCGACTACGGCCAGCTCGCCATCCAGGGCCCCCGCGCCGTCGAGATCGTGCAGGCGCTCACGCGGACCGCCCTCGCGGACGTGAAATACTACCACTTCACCGACGGCGAGGTCGCCGGCGTGAAGTGCCTCATCTCCCGCACCGGCTACACCGGCGAGGACGGCGTCGAACTCTACTGCGCCGCGGGTGAGACCGAGAAACTGGCCGAAGCCGTGCTCGCGGCCGGCCAGCCGCTCGGGCTCGAGCTCACCGGTCTCGGCGCGCGCGACTCGCTGCGCCTCGAGGCGGGTTTCCCGCTCTACGGCCACGAGATCACGCAGGATCTCAACCCGATCTGCGCCGGTCTCGGCTGGGTGGTGAAGTTCGACAAGGGGCCGTTCATCGGCTCCGAAGTGCTCGCGGCGGAGAAGGCCGCCGGCCCGAAGCAGCGCGTGGTTTTCTTCAAGACCGGCGACCGCCGCATCGTCCGCGCCGACACCCCGGTGCTCAACGCCGCCGGCGCCGCCGTCGGCCGCGTGCTCTCCGGCACGCTGTCGCCGATCCTCAACGAGGCGATCGGCTCCGCCCTCGTCGAGGCCGCCGCCGCCAAGGAGGCGCTCGCCGTCGACATCCGGGGCACCAAGCTGCCGCTCCAACTCGTCAAGCCACCCTTCGTGGCGCTGAAGAAAAATTGATTGTCCGCCGCCCGTGGCGCGCGGCATGTTTGCCGTCACCGGTTTCCCGATCCCCCTTCACTCGATCCCCTCATGAGCAACATCCCCTCCGATCTCAAATACGCGAAGTCCCACGAATGGCTGAAGCTGGCCGGCGACGGCACGGCGCTCGTCGGCATCACCGACTACGCCCAAAACAGCCTCGGTGACATCACGTTCGTGCAGCTGCCGGCGGTGGGCAAGGCGCTCAAGGCCGGCGAGTCGTTCGGCGTGGTCGAGTCGGTCAAGGCCGCCTCCGACGTCTACGCGCCGGTCGCCGGCACCGTGCTCGAGGTCAACAAGGCGCTCGACGCGAACCCGGAGAAGGTGAACCAGGAGCCCTACGCGGGCGGCTGGATGCTGAAGCTCAAGCTGGCCAACCCGGCGGACGCGAATTCTCTGCTTTCGTCCGGCGATTACGCCCAGGTCACCGGCTGAGCCGCGGGGTTCACAGAATCCCCCTTGCGCGGGGCGGGGATTTGGCTGATTTTCCCGGGCGCATGTCGCCCCTTACCCGCCTGTTCGTGGCCGGCTTGGCCGGTTCCTCGCTGATTGTCGTCGGCTGCGCCAAGAAGGACGCGGCCGTGACCGCGCCGGTCGCGCGCGCGAAACAGCCCGTCGAGGTGGTCGAGATTGCCCGCCGCGACCTCGTCGAGTCGCTCTCCCTGGTCGGTTCGCTGGCGCCGAACGAGACGGCCCAGATCCGCGCGGAGGTCTCCGGCCAGGTGCGCGCCGTGCTTTTCGACGAGGGCGAGGCGGTGCCGAAGGGCAAGGTGCTCGTGCGCGTCGACGACGCCGAGCTGCGCGCCCAGGCCGCGCAGGCGGAGGCGCGCTTCCGCCTCGCCGAGCTGAACCTGAAGCGCAGCGAGAACCTGACCGAGGCGAAATCCATGTCCCAGGCCGAGGCGGACCGCACCCGCTCGGAATACGCCTCCGCCGAGGCCGAGCTCCAGCTCCTCCGCGTGCGCCTCGCCAAGACCGAGATCAAGGCGCCGTTCGACGGCATCGTCGGCGCGCGCACGATCTCGCCGGGCGACTACATCACGGCGGCGACCGTCATCACCACCCTCGATGATCTCGGCCGGCTGAAGGTGGAGTTCCAGGTTCCCGAGCGCTTTGCCGAGCGCGTGAAGCAGGGCTCGACCTTCTCGCTCCGCGCCCAGACGCCCACCGGCGAGGCGCGCACCGAGGGCGAGGTCTATTTCGTGGCGTCGGTGATCGACCGCCAGACGCGCTCGACGCAGGTGAAGGGCTACCTCGGCCGGAACATCGCGGGCCTCAAGCCCGGCATGTTCGCCAACATCGACCTCGTGCTGCAGGTCCGCCGCGGCGTCCTCACCGTCCCCGAGGGGGCCGTGCTCACGACCCCGAAGGGCACGCAGCTCATCGCGGTCCGCGACAAGGGTAGCGACAAGGTCGCGGAAATGGTGCCGGTCGCGCTCGGCCTGCGCGAACGCGGCCTGGTGGAGGTGACGCCGCTGAAGCCCGAGGGCTTGGCGGAGAAGGTCCCCGTCGTCGCCTCGGGCGTGGGCGGCCTGATGATCTTCCCCGGCACCGTGCTCGAGCCGCGTCCGCTGCGCCAGGAATTCCGGGTCGGAGAGTAAGCCCATGATCCTCTCCGACGTCTCCATCCGCCGCCCGGTCGTCGCCCTGGTGGCCTCGATCATCGTCGTGCTGGTCGGCCTGCTCAGCTTCGTGCGGCTGCCGGTGCGCGAGTATCCGCTGATCGACTCCCCCATCGTCACCGTGCAGACGTCTTATCGCGGCGCCTCGGCGGAAGTGGTCGAGGCCAAGGTGACCGAGCCGCTCGAGCGCGAGATCGCGTCGATCGACGGCATCCGGGTGATCCGCTCCGACTCCCAGGAGGAGGAGTCGCGCATCACGGTCGAGTTCAACCTGGGCCGCAACGTCGACGACGCGGCCAACGACGTGCGCGACCGGGTCAGCCGCGCGCGCGGTCGCTTGCCGGACGAGATCGAGGAACCGCAGGTGACCAAGGCCGACGCCGACTCCTCGCCCGTCATCACCCTGGCCTTTAATTCCGACCGCTACAGCCGCCTCGAGGTGCGCGAGATGGTGGAACGCATCGCGCTCCAGCGCCTGCAGACCATTCCCGGCGTCGGCTCGGTCAACGTTCGCGGCCCGCGCTATGCCATGCGGCTGTGGGTCGACAGCGACCGCCTCGCCGCGCATAGCCTAACCATCGCCGACGTCGAGAACGCTCTCCGGCAGCAGAACATCGAGATCCCCGGCGGACGCATCGAGTCGTCCGCGCGCGAATTCCCCGTGCGCATCGAGGGGCGCATGACGCAGGTGGCCGAGTTCGAGAACCTCGTCCTCGCGACGCGCGGCAGCCACCAGGTAAAGTTCTCCGATGTCGGCCGGGTCGAACTCGGCGCGGAGGAGTATCGCTCGGAGAGCTATTTCAAGGGCCAGCCGACCGTCGCCGTGCAGGTGCTCCGCCAGGCGCAGGCCAACGTGCTCGACGTCGCCAACGGCGTGAAGGATCTCATCCCCTCGCTCCAGCAGGACCTGCCGGACGGCGTGACCGTCGCGGTCGGCTTCGACAGCTCGGTGTTCGTCGACCGCTCGGTCAAGGAGGTCTACAAGACCCTCTACGAGGCCTCGATTCTGGTCGTGCTGATGATCTTCCTCTTCCTGCGCGACTGGCGGGCGACGATGGTGCCGCTGGTGGCGATCCCGGTGTCGATCATCGGCGCCTTCGCGGTGATGAGCTGGATGAATTTCACCATCAACACGCTCACGCTGCTCGCGCTCGTGCTCGCGGTCGGCCTCGTGGTCGACGACGCGATCGTGATGCTGGAGAACATCTATCGCCGCATGGAGGAAGGCGAGGGGCCGATCCACGCCGCGGTCTTCGGCGCGCGGCAGGTGGCGTTCGCGGTCATCGCGACGACGCTGACGCTCGCGGCCGTCTTCCTGCCGGTGGCGTTCCAGTCCGGGCAGACCGGGCGGTTGTTCTTCGAGTTCGGCATCACCCTGGCGGTGTCCGTGCTCGTGTCCGCGTTCGTGGCGCTGACGCTCACGCCGATGCTCTGCTCCCGCGTGCTGAAGACGAAGGTCGTCGACGGCCACGCCCGGCACGGCTGGTTCTATGAGAAGACCGAGCCGCTCTTCGTGAAGCTCAACGGCGCCTTCGAGGGCACGCTGCGCTTCGCTCTGCGCAGGCGGGCGCTCGTGCTGCTCGGCGCGCTGGCGTTCACCGCCGTGGGCATCGGCCTGTATTTCCAGCTCCAGCGCGAGCTGACGCCGCTGGAGGACCGCGGCATCTTCACCGCCAACCTGATCGCGCCCATCGGGGCGACGCCGGAATACTTGCGGACCTACTCTTACGACATGGAGCAGATGATCCTGCGGATCCCCGAGATCGACCGCACCTTCCACCGCACGGGCGACGGCGGGCGGGCGTTCGTGTTCGCCACGCTGAAACCGTGGGAGGAGCGCTCGCGCAAGACGCAGGAGGTGGTGGCCGACTTGCGCCGGCAGTTCCAGCAAGAGGTGACCGGTGGGCAGGCAGTGGCGACGCCCGTGCGGCCGTTCGGCCGCGGCCGCAACAGCAGTGGCGTCGCCTTCGTGCTGCTCGGCAGCGATTTCGTCGAGCTGCAGCGTCTCGGCGGCGAGTTCCTCGGACGCATGCGCGACAGCGGGATGTTCATCCAGCCGCGCGTCGATCCCTCGCCGACGAAACCCCAGCTCGACGTGCGGATCGACCGCGCCAAGGCGGCGGACCTGAAGGTGCCGATCAGCGCCGTGGCCTCGACGCTCGAGTCGCTGCTCGGCGGCCGGCGCGTGACCGAGTTCCAGCGCGGCAACCAGCAGTATTACGTCATGGTGCAGGTGACGGACGAGAACCGCGCCACGCCGAGCGACCTCGCGCGGCTCTACGTGCGCTCGACCGACGGCGTGCTCGTGCAGCTCTCGAACCTCGTGAGCTGGTCCGAAAACACGGTGCCGGAGAGCTACCCGCACTTCAACCGCCTGCGCTCGGTCACGATCTCCGGCCAGATGGCCGAGGGGAAGACGATCGGCGATGGCGTGAAGTTCATGGAGGCGGCGGCGAAGCAGCTGATGCCGCCGGCCTACACCTACGCCTGGGACGGCGAGACGCGCGAGTTCGTCGAGAGCGGCAACGACACCCTCGTGCTCTTCGCGCTCGCGCTGGTGTTCACCTTCCTGATCCTCGCGGCTCAGTTCGAGTCCTGGATCCACCCGGCGACGATCTTCACCGGCGTGTTCATCGCCGTGGCCGGCGGCCTGCTCGTGCTCTACTGCACGCGGTTCTGGGGCGCCCCGATGACGGACAATCTCTTCTCGCGCTTCGGCCTCATCATGCTGATCGGATTGGTGGCGAAGAACGGCATCCTCATCGTCGAATTCGCCAACCAGCTCCAGGTGGAGAAGGGGCTCGGCGCCGCCGAGGCGGCGTTCGAGGCGGCGACCATCCGCTTCCGCCCGATTCTCATGACCTCGATTTCCACCGTGCTCGGCGCGGTGCCGATCGCGTTCGCCCACGGCGCGGGCGCGGAGACGCGCAACCCGATGGGCATCGTCGTCGTGGGCGGCCTGATGCTCTCGACCGTTATCACGCTCTACGTCGTGCCCATCGTCTACGTGCTGATGGACAAGGCCTGCGTGAAGTTCACCGGCCGGCACAGCGCCCACGGCCTGGTCAAGGCGCGCGAGATCGAGGAGGAGACGCGGCACGAGCCGGTGGGCGCGAGCGCCGGACGGTGAGCCCGGTCGTTTGACCGGGTGCGGGAGCTGGGGCATCTTGCCGCATGTCCTGGCTCGAATGGCTCGAGGCGCTGAGCTATGCGGTGACCATCATCGGCCTGCCGCTGGCGATCGCGGTCTACGTGCTCGACCGGCGCAAGGAGCGCATGAACGACGACGAGGAGGTCTACCTCCAGCTCGCCGACGACTACGAGAAGTTCCTCAAGCTCGTGCTCGACCACGCGGACCTGCGGCTGATGACGACGACGGTGACGGCGGCGCAGTTGACGCCGGAGCAGCGGGAGCGCCGCGAGCTGCTCTTCGAGATCCTGATCGCGCTGTTCGAGCGCGCCTACATCCTCGTCTACGAGGAGAGAATGACCCGGCAGGCCGCGCGTCTCTGGCAGACGTGGGAGGACTACATGCGGGCGTGGTGCCGGCGGGCGGATTTCCGCGAGATGCTGCCGAAGCTGCTCGAGGGCGAGGATCCCGACTTCGCGCGTCACATCACGAGCATTGCCGGGCAAGAGGGCCGGCAGGCGGGCGGCGCGTAGCCAGAAAGCCGCTGGGAAGGCGATTGCCGGATGGCGTTCCGCTGACGGGCAACAGGGGCGCGCGACCGGCCTCGGCCCGGGCAAACCGCCCGCGCAACGATCTCGGTCGTTCGCACCACGCGGTCGGCGTGGTGCGCAATCGCCTTGATCGCTTGCGCGATGCGCTTGGCGGCGGAGGAAACCAAAGCGCAGGGAGATGAAGCAACGGCGCTTCCGGGGCCGAAAACGAAGCAGGGCGGCCGTGAAGCCGCCCTGGTCAATCCAGCGCCGAAGGGGCGCTGGCCGTTGTTGTGGCCGAGAGGGCCTTACTCGTCGCTCGCCTTGCGGGAGGCGCGCTCGATCTTGCGGCGCTCGGTTTCCTTGAGCACGCGTTTGCGCAGACGGATGTTCTGCGGCGTGACCTCGACCAGCTCGTCGGCGGCGATGTATTCGATCGCGCGCTCGAGCGAGAGCTTCGTCGCGGGCGTGAGGCCGGCGGCGACACCTTCGCCCTGCGAGCGGAAGTTGGTGAGTTTCTTTTCGCGCACGGCGTTGACGGCGATGTCCTCGTTGCGCGGGTTTTCGCCGATGATCATGCCTTCGTAGACGCGCTCGCCGGGGCTGACGAAGAGCTTGC